>JAGHZW010000199.1:18172-18728 GCA_017745195.1 Pseudoxanthomonas sp.
GACGGCAGCTTCACCGTCTGCTTGCCGACCGCGGCCGGCCATGTCCGGCATCGACGGAGGGCCGCCCGCCCGTCCGTCAGGCCCCAGACACGCCATCCGCCAGAATTGGCCGCAACGGACCCACAGGTACTGGCACACGCAGCCGCCGTACCCGGAAAAAACACGCGCGCCCGCGGCGCGGATCGCACCGGCCAGGTTCCGCGAAGACGTGGCGCGATCGAGCGCCAGGAGCCACGGTGCGATGCGCCGCCATGCGCCGGTCAGCACGGGCACGAGCGTGTCCGAGAAGATCGACAGCGCCTGCGCACCCAGCAGTGCCAGCAACGCGTCGAACCCGATGGCATCCAGGAATGGAACCAGCAGCCGCAGCTCGGGGTGGACCGCAAGGCCCACCAGCACAAGCATGCCGACGATCGCCAGCACGCGTTTCCAGAAGCGGGGATTCTTCCACATGGTTTGTGAGCTCACTTCCGGATCAGGCGGAGTCATAAAGGCCGGGCTCGAATCGTGGGTGTCAGCCTTGGGCCGACGTCCACCAAACCGAAGGAACTACCGC
>JAGHZW010000200.1:0-880 GCA_017745195.1 Pseudoxanthomonas sp.
GATTCGGAGGTGAAGAGATAGCTGGACATGCGGCTATATCCTTGTATGCGGATGAAAAGATGGCTGGGCATGATACACGGGTGCGGCGTGGGGTGCATCGTGGACCGGTCCGGATTGACCGGCGGTTAAGGCACTGCGCCGCCGTCACCTCGGCGTAGCCGCCCTGCAACGTTGCTGTCGCCCGGATCGAGCACGCTGGCACCCGACGCAGCAAGCAGGGGGCCGCATGAACGCCGCCGAATTCCCGCCTGGACCCGCGACCGGCCGAGCCATCGGCATGCGGCACCGGCTGCGCCCGGAGTATCCGTCGCCGACGCGACTGCGCCGCCGCGAACCGGCCCGCCGGTTCCAGCTCCGCGTGCCCGCGGTGCCGGCGGTGGCCTTCACCGAACCCGACGGCGGAGCCGTCCGGTGACCCCGGCCGTGGCGATGCTTCCGGTTCGGCATCGCGCGGTCTTCATCTCCGATGTCCATCTCGGCTCGCGCCACTGCCATGCGGTCGAACTGACCGACTTCCTCGGCAACCTGCGCTGCACCCAGCTCTATCTGGTCGGCGACATCGTCGATTTCTGGTGGATGGCCCAGCGCCGCGCGACATGGGGCGCGGCCCAGCAGCGGGTGGTCGAGGCGCTGCACGCGCTGGCCCGCGCCGGGACCGAGATCGTGTACGTGCCGGGCAACCACGACCGCAGCATCCGCCGGTTCTGCGGCCTGATGCTGCCGGGCATGCAGCTCCGGCGCCGCGCCATCCATGTCACCGCCGACGGCCGCCGCCTGCTGGTGATCCACGGCGACGACTACGACAACATCACCCACTTCGGCAGCGTGCAGGAAAAGCTGGGCGACTGGCTCTACTACCGCATCCTGCTGGCGAACGGCG
>JAGHZW010000200.1:968-1957 GCA_017745195.1 Pseudoxanthomonas sp.
CATGCAGGCGAAAGCGCACCTTCGGGGATACGTCGGCCTGGACTCCGGTCTCGACCCAGGCGATGCGCGCCGGTAGCGAGTCTCCGGGATCGGTCCACGGCTCGAAGACGTCCCGCCCATAGACGATGGGTACGCGTGCATGACCTCCGTCGCTGTAGGCGATGTCCAGGTAGGCGTAGGGGGCCCGCAGCAGCCCTGACATGTCCTGCAGCATGCAGCAGCCTCCGGCCAGGACATGTATACCGCTGAAGCGTGTGGCCGGGACCGGTATCTGGCGCGAAACCGGAGGCCCCAGATTTGAATGTACGGGCATGGCCACGGCGACCATGCGGTGGATGCGGTAGTCGACGCCCAGGTAACGCTGCACGCCGGTCGGCAGGGCGTTGTAGACGCCGATCATGTCGTCGAAGACCGCGTTGGCCGTGCCGACGGGCAGGTTGGCGGCGGGGTCGAGGTCGACAAAGGCGAAGCCGGGTGGAGCCATCTCGCTCGCCGCGTCGGATTCTCGCCGGGGCTTCGCCTGTGCGGCCCGGGCGCGCTTTGGTGGGCGGTCGCCGGCGCGTAACGCGGCACGCTCATTCGCGGTGGTGGCGCTGGGAACACTTTCCGCCTGCGCGGCGGCGTCGGCCTGGAGCTGCGCAAAGCGTGTATCGAGTACCGCGGTCGGTCGCGTGTCACGGGACAGGGCCCACCACAGCCAGCGCCCATGTTGCGAGCGCGCCAACAGGCTGCCAGCGTCGGGCGCGAAAGCGAGCTGCACGATGCGGTCGTCCACCGGCAGCGGCACGGACAGTGGCGCCGTTGCCCATTGCCCACCGCGACGTTCGGCCACGACAACACCTTGCCGTGAGGCGCTGGCCAGCCAACGCCCGTCTTCGCTGACGTCTTGCGCGGCCAGCAAGCTTGCGGGCACCTGAGGCAGTGGGCGCTCGATGTCCTTGCCCGCGCCGCTCTCGAACCAGCGTGGTCCAACTGATGGATCTGCGCGA
>JAGHZW010000200.1:2011-16806 GCA_017745195.1 Pseudoxanthomonas sp.
TACGTGCACGGCGGCAAGATCGGCGTGCCGACCCGGGCTGCTTGGGTTGCGGCTTCGGGATGCCAGCCAGCGGCGTAGGTCGCGCGCAGCGCCTCCACACTATCGGGGCCGAGTCGGAGATCGTTCGCGATCCTGTCCAGGGTGGTCGCATCGCGCACGGACAATTCACCGTGGCGCCAGGAAATGACGCGGCTCCCATCAGGTGAAAAGCGCAGCCCTCCCAGCGGGCCGGGCACGGCAACAGCATCCGCCAATCGCCTGCCGGTATGCAGGTCGAAGGTGGAGAGAAGTTCATGGAAGCGGCCGCCGCGATATGCGCCGGTACTGGCAAGGAGCACGCTGGAACGGCGGGCGATCGCCAGGCGCAGCGGCGAATCGACCATCGTGATCGGCGCGAAGCGCAAGTGCCCGGTGCGCCAGTCGAACACACGGATCTGGCGGCCGCTGACGGTGACCAAGCTGCGATCGTCCGGGGCTAGCGCTGCCAGCGAAACGCTTTGCGGGTGAACGAAGACGGGTGAAACCGTGCGCTCGCCTTCCACGTCGATAACGCGCACCTCCCGGCCGTCGACCGCGACGACGTGGTGGCCGTCGAAATGCAGGTCCACTGTCGTCTGCGGTGCAACCCTTGCGTGCAGCAGCGGGTCGCGATGCCAGCGCCACAGGCGTACCTGGCCGTCGACATCGACACTCGCGGCCAGCCGCCATGCGGGTGCATGGCTGGCGGCATGGCCCTCGGCGGATGCCCCGATTGGCAACTGCGCCACGAGTGTCCGCGCTGAGGCCACACGGGTGCCCATGTCATCGGCACCAGCAGTTCCCGCGGGCAGGTGCCATACGATCGCCTCGGGCGGATGCACGACAAGTACGGTACTGCTGTCGCTGTCCACTTCGACGCGTGTGGCGGAATAGCGTCCCGCCGGCAGGGCGCCGCCGCTGCCGGTGGCTACGTCCCAGATGAACGCGCGATCGCCGGTCGCTGCCGCTAGCCAGCGTCCGTCCGCGCTGAAGGACAGCCATTTGACCGCAGCGTACGGCGATGGCTTCAGTTCACGCAGCGAAAGACGCTGTGTATCGAGCAGTCGCACAGAGCCATCAATGTCTCCGAGTGCAAGCAGGCGTCCATCCGGCTGCGCCGCCCAAGCCTGAAGCAGGGCGGTCCCGACCGCGGTGTGGACGACATGATCCACGGTCAAGTCGCGCAGATCCATCAGTTGGACCACGCCGGGGAGAGCGCATGCGATGAAGCGGCCGCCGTCGCCGATCATCCATGCGCCGTTGACCGGTTCTGCACGTTGCAGAGGGGTCATCGGCATCCATCCGTCCACACGGAACAGCTGTACCTGATTCTGGTTGTTGCGCAACAGGGCGAAGCGGCCATCGCTGCCATAGGTCGCGTCGCGGAAGTCGGCAAAGCGCTCCGCCGGCGGCAGCATGACGTGGCCATTGGTCGCGTCGATCAAGATGTTGTCCTGGCCGGAGGGGTGGGTGACGGGGGCGGGCTCGCCACGATCGACGATCAGATGGTGTCCGTCGCGGGTGAAGCCGACCCGGTACACCGGGCTGGTCAGCCACATGTGACTGGCGTTCCTTGTGCCAACCCGCCACAGTTCGCGGCCGTCGCCCACGGAAAGGAGTGACACATCGCCATCCCCGGACGAAACGGCCAAGCGGTCACCAGCGTGATCGAAGGCCACCGCGTAACCAGGTCTGCCGATGGCGACGGCGTCGATCCAGCGCACGTTGCCCCGGACCAGGGTGCCAAGGCGTAGGCGCTCGAGGTCGGCACCCGCAGCATCGCCATGGCTTTCGCGCTCGCGTAAATTGGCAAGCAGCGCAGGTGTCGCGTCGTAAGGGTGTCCGTCGCGGACCAATCGCCAGGCGGCATCCGCACGCGCCGCCCACGTCTGCTCCCGCGCTGCGACGGCGTTGGCCTCGGCGCGCCACCATTGCAGGGATGTGGCAAGAATCCCCGTCAACAGGGCCAGTGCCGCCGCACTTGCCGATATCGCCAGCTTCGGTTCGCGTCGCGTCCATCGCAGCAGCCGTTGGGGCGCCGACAGGGGACGCACGCTGACCGGTTGGCCTTCCAGGAAGCGGTGAAGGTCGTCGGCGAGCGCCTGCGCGCTTGGATAGCGTTCGCCGGGCTCTCTTGCCAGGCATTTCAGGCAGATCGCTTCCAGGTCCGCCGGGATGTCGGTCCGGGAGTTCCGTGGCCGGTGGATGGCGTCGTTCAGGGCAAGTGCGAGTGCTTCCCTCGCCGTGGGTGCTTCGAAGGGAGGATGGCCAGTAAGCAGTTCGTAAAAGATCGCGCCTAGACCGTAGACGTCGGTGACGGGGCTCAACTTGGCCCGCTCGAGTTCGATCTGCTCCGGGGCCATGTAACCCGGCGTACCGGAGATTTCGTCGCCAGCCACCGTCATGGTGCTGTCGATCCGTCGGGCCAGGCCGAAGTCCGCAATCTGGGGCTCCCCCTTCCCGTCGATCAGGATGTTGCCCGGCTTCAGGTCCAGGTGCAGCACGCCCAGCCGGTGGGCGTAGTGCAGGGCCTCGGCGATCGTGCGCATCAGCTGCGCCGCCCGGCGCGCGGGCAGGGGGCCGTCGCGTTCCAGCTGCAGGGCCAGATTGGGGCCGCGCACCAGCGCCATCGAAAAATAGTTGAGCTCGTCGCAGCTGCCGATCTCGTGGATGGCGACGATGTTCGGGTGTTCCAGCCGCGCGGCCGACTGTGCCTCGCGGCGGAAGCGCTCGATGAAATCCGCCGAGGCCCACGGTCCGGCCGACAGCAGCTTGACCGCCACCTCGCGGTCCAGGCTCTTCTGCCGGGCGCGGTAGACCACGCCCATCCCGCCGGAGCCGAGTCGCTCCAGCAGTTCGTAGTCGCCGAAGTCGCGCTGCTCCGGGTCGGACAGGTCCAGTTCGAGCGCCTCGATCGGCAGGAACGCCAGGTGGCGGGTGGCGGTTCCGATGGTGGCGATGGAGGGGCGGGGGCCGAACGCCAGCGCTGCCAGCGCGGCCATGTCGGCCGGACGGTCGCCGTCGATGTTCACTGCAGTGCCGCCAGCAGTTCGGTGCGTTCGCATTCCAGTCCGGCCTGGTCGCCCACGGTCTGCGCCAGTTCGTCCCGGACCAGTTCCTGGAAGCGGTCGCGCAAGCGCCGCAGCGCGGTGGCCAGCACCGCGGGCCGGCTCGAGAGTTCCACCGCGAGCGCTTCCAGCGCCGCCGGCGGCGGCCGGGTGGCGAGGAACGGCGCCAGCGCTTCGTACATCGGCCCGTGCCCGGCGCTGACAGCCTCCTGCGACAGGCGCCGATGCGCGCTGGCGATCAGCTCCAGCGCGTAGTCGCGGTGGAATGACTCGGCGGCCGACCTCGTCGATGCGGCTTCGCGCTGGTGCCGCGCCTCCAGCAGTTCGAGTGCGGGGCCTTCGGCCTGTTCGAACGTGCCACCCGTCGCCTCCATCCGGCGCCAGTCCGTCGCCAGGAACCGGTGCAGGGAATCGAACAGGAACTGGCGGAAGCGCACCTGCGCCGGCAGCGGCGTCAGCGGCAGCCGGGAACCGAGCAGTTCGCCGAAGAACACGCCGGCGATGTCCTCGGCGATTTCCGCAGCATGCCCGCAACGGCGCAGGTAGGCGTACACCGGATACCAGTACTGCAGGCAAAGCTCGAGCAGGGCGCGTCGCGCCTGTTGCCGCTCGCCGCGGCCTGCCGCCCCCACCAGCGTCCAGCGGGTGTCGGCGAAGCGCATGTCCTCCGGCATGCCGCTGGCCCCGGCGTCATTCATGGCGTTCGCGGCCCGGCCACATGGATCGATCAGCCGGCGAGGCCGGGATGCCGCGGCGCATGCGTGCTCGGGGATGCGAGTGCGTTGCGCAACGCGGCCATCTCCACGTCCAGCCCGGCTGGACTGTCGACCGTTTCGCACAGCTCGAGCCTGACCATGTCGCGCAGGCGGTTACGCAGGCGGTGGATGGCCACGGCGAGGGTGTTCCGGCGCAGCTGCAGCGCTTCGGCCAGCGCGGCGTACTCGCTCGCGTCCGGTGGTTCGAGCAGGAAGCGGCTCACCCTGTCGAACAGGTCCGCCTTGCCCGAATGCGCGGCTTCCTCGCGCAGGCGCTCCAGCGCCCGCGCGATCACGGTCAGCGCGTAGTCGCGCTCGAACGCCTGTTCCGGCGTCATCGAGCGGGCGTCGGACAGGTCGTGGTCCGCGTCCAGTGCCACGCATGTTTGCCCGCCGCCGCGCTTGCACGCATGTTCGCGTTCGCGCTGGTTGGCGACGAAGTGCTTGAGCGCCGTGAGCAGGAAGGCACGGAAGCGGCCTCGCCCGGGATCGGCCGCCGCATGCATCCTGCGCCGCAGGAGCTGTTCGAAGAACGCCTGGGTCATGTCGTCCGCGTCACTGGGCGAGTGCCCGTGCGCGCGCAGGTAGGCGGTCACCGGGGAACGGTAGATCCGGCACAGCGTGTCGAGCGCGGCCCGCCCGTCCTCATTGTCGGAGCGGGTACCGATGACGAGGCTCCAGCGCGTGGTACGGAACATGCCCATCCGCAAGACCTCCGCAGAAAGCCAACGCGGGCGTGGCTGTGGAGCGGCCATCCGGCCGGCACCGGCGGGGGAGGGCGCCCGTGCCGGCCGGGGCCAGCTCTCTCTTCGCGTCACGGCGACCGGAGCGGCCGCCGTGGCTGCCGGCCTACGGGTGGCTCCACCCGGCTTTCGCGGACGGGCGCGTCGCCGCGACCAGCTCCTGCGGTGGCACGTTGCGCAGCTCGATCGGGCGTCCGGCGAGCAGGTCCCGGTAGCGTTCTTCGCCCAGGCTCTGGCGGAACTGCCGTTCCACGCGGTCGAAGACGATCCGGTAGTCGGCATGGTCGCTGCGGGATCCGAGCACCATCCGCACGTGCTGCGGCGTCAGGCCGGTTTCTTCGGCCAGCTGCTGCACGGTCGGATCCTGCACGGTGGTGGCCACGGCGACAGGCGGAAGTTCCTGCGCGTCCTGGGCGGCCGGACGCGGGGCGGCAATGGAGACGAGGAAGGCGATCAGCGCGACGTTCATGAGAGCTCTCCGGTGGCGGGCCTCCGCGGCCTGGGGTGTCGCTGCGGCGGAGTTGCCAATGGATTCCGGAAACGCGACCGCCGATTACACTGGCCCGCACTTTTCACCGACTCTCGGGCCCGCATGGATTCACTTACCCAGATCGTCCTCGGTGGCGCCGTCGCCGCCGCCATCGCGCCTGCAGGACACCGCCGCGCCGCCCTGCTGGCCGGCGCCGCGCTGGGGACACTGCCCGACCTCGATGCGCTGCTGCTGGCCTGGCTCAGCGACGATCCGGTGGTGCGGATGACCTCGCACCGCAGCTTCAGCCATTCGTTGTTCGTATTGCCGCTGGTCGGCTGGCTGGTGTGGTGGCTGTTCCTGCGCTTCGGGCGCGGACGCGTGGCCGAAGCACCACGACGCTGGTTCTGGGCGATCCAGCTGGCACTGGTCACCCATCCATTGCTCGACGCCTTCACCGTCTACGGAACGCAGCTGTGGTGGCCGCTGATGCCGCCACCGACGATGTGGTCGAGCATCTTCGTCATCGATCCGGGCTATACGGTCTGGCTGATTCTGGCCTGCGCGATCGCCTGGTTCGCACGCGGGCGTCGCCTGGCGCAGCACGCGCTGGTGGCCGGGCTGGCACTGAGCAGCGCCTACATGGGCTGGTCGCTGCTCGCCAAGCACCTGGTGGAACGCGAGGCGCAGCGGGACCTGGCGGCGATGGGGCTGGGCGACGCGCCGTATTTCTCGGTGCCGATGCCGTTCAACACGCTGCTGTGGCGCGTGGTCGCGCTGACGCCATCGGGTTTCGTCGAGGGCGAGCGTTCGCTGTGGGCCGACCACGGGCCGATGGAGTTCCGCCGCTATCCGTCCGACGTCGCGGCCCTGCACGAAGCGCGCGACATCCCCGCGGTGCGCCGGCTGCGCTGGTTCACCCACGGCTTCATCAAGGCGCGCAGCCGCCACGGCCGGCTGGAACTGGCCGACCTGCGCATGGGTGCAGAACCGGACTACTCGTTCACGTTCGCGGTCGCGCAACGCGACGGCGAGGCGTGGCGCGCGACGTCGCCGGAACAGCTGCGCATGCCATGGGAGGCCCGGCGCCGGCTCGGGGCGATGTGGCACCGCATCTGGCAGGCACCGGTCGCGGGCGCCGCGCCCGGGCGCGAGGCCCGGGGCGACGATTGATTCCGGCGCGATCGCTCAGCCCTGTTGCCGGTTCGCGGGCTGCGCCGGGCCGGTCCTGGCTGCCGCGGCGGTCTGTCCGGCGACGTGCGCGCGATGGACTTCGAGTGCCGCGGCCACCTGGCCTTCGAGCAGGTATTTGTAACCTTCCTGGCCGAGGGTGCTCTTGAGCTGGCGTTCGACGCGGTCGAAGACGATGCGGTATTCCGGATACGGAGTGCGGCCACCGGTCACCATGCGGATGTAGCGCTCGCGGACCCCGGTCTCATGCGACAGGTCCTTGATGGTGGCGTCGGCGGCGAAAGCGGAGGGGACTGCGGCCAACGCGGCCGCGACAACGGCGATGCGTGCAAACATGACAGCCTCCTGGGCGGGCGCCCGGCGGGGGACCGTGGAAGCGGCTACCACGGGCAGGGTGTTTCCCGGCGACGCCAGATTTGCTCCAACACTGCATCCGGCACAGTGCCGAAGTACACGGTGCCTGCGGTCATGTTTATTCGATGGATGGTTACATGAAGCAACCGTACGCAAGGGAAACTATGCGGCGGCGTGCAATGCCGGGAGGACGCCGGCGTGGAGTGCGTCGAAGTAATCGCGCGTCAGCAGGATCTGCTCGTGCGCGCTCTGCGCCCGGTTGACCACCGCGCGGAAAGCGGTGTTTTCGGGCTGGTCCTTCGCATACCAGCCCAGGTGCTTGCGCGCGATGCGCACGCCCTGCTCCTCGCCATAGAACGCATGCAGGGCCTGCAGGTGGTCGAGCAGGATGTCGCGCACTTCGGCGATCGCCGGTGGCGGCAGCAGTTCGCCGGTGGCCAGGTAATGGGCGATCTCGCGGAAGATCCACGGCCGGCCCTGCGCGGCGCGGCCGACCATCACCGCATCGGCGCCGGTCTCGCGCAGCACCTGCGCGGCGCGCTGTGGCGAATCGATGTCGCCGTTGGCGATCACCGGAATGGAGGTTTCCGCCTTGATCCGGGCGATGGTGCCGTACTCGGCCTGGCCGGTGTAATGCTGGTCGCGGGTGCGGCCGTGCACGGTCAGCGCCTGGATGCCGGCGGCTTCGGCGATGCGTGCGATCACCGGCGCGTTGCGGTTGGCCGCATCCCAGCCGGTGCGGATCTTCAACGTCACCGGCACGTCGACCGCAGCGACCACCGCATCGAGGATCCGGCCGACCAGCGCCTCGTCACGCATCAGCGCCGAGCCGGCCCAGGCATTGCACACCTTCTTGGCCGGGCAGCCCATGTTGATGTCGATGATCTGCGCGCCGTGGTCGACGTTGTAGCGTGCGGCATCGGCCAGCAGCGCCGGCTCGGTGCCGGCGATCTGCACGCTGATCGGGTCCGGCTCGCCGGCGTGGTCCATGCGCCGCAGCGACTTCGGCGTGTTCCAGAAGCGCCGGTCGCTGATCGTCATCTCCGACACCGCCAGGCCGGCGCCCATGCGCTTGCACAACAGCCGGAACGGCTTGTCGGTGACTCCCGCCATCGGGGCCAGGACCACGCAGGGATCGATGCGGTGACTGCCGATGCGCATCATGGCGGCGGTCAGGGGCCGAAGCGCTCCAGCACGTCGGCGTGGCGGGGCATCGCCGCCGCGGCGCCGGCCTGCTCGGTGGACAACGCCGCGAAACGGTTGGCGTAGCGCACGTGCGTGGCGAACGCCGCCTCGGGGCTGCGCGCCAGCGAGGCGGCCAGCGCACCGTTGAATGCATCGCCGGCGCCGGTGGTGTCGCTGGCGGACACGCTCTCGGCACCGATGCGGTAGTAAGGCTGCGCGTCGCCGCGCAACTGCTCGTCCGCGTGCGAGACGAACGCGCCGACCGAGCCGAGCGTGATCACCACGCTGCCGTGCGGCAGCAACAGCCGGCACAGCGCGTGCAGGCGGGCGCCATCGAGCGTGGCGACGTGGTCGGCCTCGACGCGCTCGCCGACATGGCGGGCGAGCAGGGCGGCGAACTCGGTCTCGTTCGGGGTCAGCAGGTCGGCCAGGCGCAGCAGGCCGATGCTGCTGGCGGCATTGGCCGGGGCCGGATTGAGCACGGTGGCGATGCCGGCCTCGCGCGCCATCGCCAGGGTGGCCTCGATGGTTTCGGCCGGCGATTCCAGCTGGGCCAGCAGCACCCGCGCATCTGCGAGCAGGCCCGGATCGGCGGCGACATGGGTCGCGCCCAGGGTGCCGTTGGCACCGGCGCCAATAACAATGCTGTTGCGGCCGCGCGCATCGACGTAGATGCCGGCGGTACCGGTCGGCTGGTCGCTGACTTCGGCACGCAGGTCGATGCCGTCGGCCTGGGCCAGCTGGCGCGCCAGCGCGCCGCCGGCGTCATCGCCCAGTGCGCAGACGAACGCGGTGCGCGCACCCGCACGCGCCGCGGCGACGGCCTGGTTGAAGCCCTTGCCGCCGGGGCCGGTGCTGTACTGGCCGGCGATGGTGGCACCCACCGCCGGCAGGTCGGCGCAGCGCCAGACGTGGTCGACGTTGAAGGAGCCGACGACGATGACCGAATTCATGCAACCTCTGCGACGTTGGGATCAGAACGGAAAAACGGAAACGACGGGCCACATGGGCCCGCCGGGTGGAACATGCGGCCGGTCGGTCAGCCGAAGTGGGTCAGCACGCCGGCGATCGTGGCCGTCATGAAGGTGGCCACCGATCCGCCGAGCACCGCACGCAGGCCGAAGCGGGCGAGGTCCTGGCGCCGTTCCGGCGCCAGGCCGCCGATGCCGCCGATCTGGATCGCGATCGAGCTGAAGTTGGCGAAGCCGCACAGCGCGTAGGTCGCGACCAGCGCGCCCTCGGCGCTGAGCGTCACGTCCGGCACCTTGCCGTTCACGATGTTGGCCAGCTGGCTGTAGGCGACGAATTCGTTCAGCACCACCTTCTGGCCGATCAGCGAACCGACCGTGGTCGCGTCCGCCCACGGCGTGCCGATCACCCAGGCGATCGGTGCCAGCAGGTAGCCGAGGATGGTCGACAGGCTGGTCGGCTGGCCGAGCGCGGCAGCAATGCCGGTGACCTCGCCGACCCACTTCAGCGGCGCGTCCACCAGTGCGATCAGGGCGATGAAGGCCAGCAGCATCGCGCCGATGTTCAGCGCCAGGCGCAGGCCGTCGCCGGCGCCGGCGGCAGCCGCGTCGATCACGTTGGCGGTGGTCTTCTCGATCTCCATCTTCACCGTGCCGCGGGTCAGCGGCTCGCCGGTTTCCGGAACCAGGATCTTGGCGATCACCAGCGTGGCCGGCGCGGCCATGATGCTGGCCGCGAGCAGGTGCTTGGCGAAGAACGCCTGCTGCTCCGGATCGCCGCCGCCGAGCATGCCCACGTAGGCGGCCAGCACGCCGCCGGCGATGTGGGCCATGCCGCCGATCATCATGGTCAGCAGCTCGGACTGGGTCATCCGGGCGATGTACGGGCGCACGGTCAGCGGCGCCTCGGTCTGGCCGATGAACACGCTGGCGCAGACGCTGGTGGTCTCCGCGCCGGACACGCGCATGACCTTGGTGATCGCCCAGGCCATCGCCCGCACCACCGCCTGCATCACGCCCAGGTGATAGAGCACGCCCATGAGGGCCGAGAAGAAGATGATGGTCGGCAGCACCTGGAAGGCGAAGATGAAGCCGTTCTTCGGCACGTCCATCAGGCTGCCGAAGATGAAGCTGGAGCCTTCGCCCACGAAGCCGAGGATCTTCACGAAGCCGTGGCTGAGCCAGTCGAACACCTGTCGTCCGCCCGGCACCAGCAACACCAGCGCGGCGAAGGCGATCTGCAGGCTGACGCCGGTGCCGACCAGCTTCCAGTCCACCGCACGCCTGTTGTTCGAGCACAGCCAGACGATACCGATCAGCACGGCCAATCCGAACAGGCCGAAGCCGATCCGCCCCAGTGCTTCGAACATGGGATCCCCTGAGGATGTTAAAGAATTGAGAAAGCCTAGCAGGTCAGGGGTGAATCCGTCCGTACGAGCTCCGCCGCCTGAACGTCTTCAGCGACCGGCGTGGCGGCGGGAAGTCCGCCACGGTCGCGCAGGCTGGAGGGCTGGCGCCGTCACCGCGGCCGGCGCGCCGGCTACCTAATAGACTGGGCGCCCGTCCGCGGAGATCCGCCCATGCAATACCGCCGCCTCGGCGCCACCGGCCTGCAGCTGTCCGCGCTGTCCTTCGGCGCCTGGATGACCTTCGGCCGCCAGGTCGGCCGCGGCCAGGCGCGCGAGCTGATCGCCGCCGCGTGGGACCACGGCATCACGTTCTTCGACAACGCCGAGGCCTACGCCAACGGCGAGGCGGAGCGGGTGATGGGCGACGTCATCGCCGACCTGCGCCTGCCGCGCGATGGCTACTGCGTGTCCAGCAAGGTGTTCTTCGGCGCCGCCGAGGACCCGCGCCCGACCCAGCGCGGCCTGTCGCGCAAGCACGTGATCGAGGGCTGCCATGCTGCGCTGAAGCGGCTGCGGGTCGAACACCTGGACCTTTATTACTGCCATCGGCCGGATCCGGACACGCCGGTCGGCGAGACCGTCGCCGCCATGGACCTGCTGGTCCGGCAGGGCAAGGTGCTGTACTGGGGCACCTCCGAGTGGCCGGAAGGACTGATCCGCGAAGCGGCGAAGTTCGCCCGGACCCACCACATGGCCGTGCCGGTGGTGGAGCAGCCGCAGTACAACCTGCTGCATCGCGAGCGCGTGGAGCTGGAGTACGCGTCGCTCTATTCGGAACTGGGGATGGGCACGACCACCTGGTCGCCGCTGGCCTCGGGCCTGCTGACCGGCAAGTACGCCAGTGGGGTGCATCGCGAGGGCCGACTGGCACAGGCTGATGCCGGCTGGCTGCAGCGGCTGGTCGTCGGTCACAGCGACGAACACCGCATCGACCGGGCGCAACGCGTGGTCGAGGTCGCCGCCGCGTTGGGCGAGAAGCCGGCGCCGCTGGCGATCGCCTGGTGCCTGCGCAACCCGCACGTGAGCAGCGTGATCCTGGGCGCCAGCAGCACCGCGCAGCTGGTCGAGAACATGGCGGCCCTGGAGCTGGCGGGGAAGTACGACGAGCAGGTCTGGCGGCGCCTGGAGGTTGCCGCCGCGCGCTGAAGTCACTTGACGATCAAATGAGAATAATTATCATTGACATCGTTCCGCGTCCTTTCCCGCTTGGAGCCCTGCCATGAACGTGCACCGCCTTGCCCTGCCGCATGCCGAATCCCACCGTACCGTGTCGGCGCCGTATGCCGCCACCGACGTGGTGCTGGGAAGCGAACAACTGCTCAATGGCCGTCGCGAGATCCTGATCCGCCACGGCGACAAGCTCTACCGGCTGCGCCACACCAGCAACGACAAGCTGATCCTGACCAAGTAACCGGAACCTGCGCGGCGGCCAGCAACCTGCGGCGATGACACAGCCGCGCCGGCTCGCTGGCCGTCGCGCCGTTTTTCGCTGCGCCCGGGGCGTTCGCGCACCGGGGTTTTTGTGCGGTCCAAGTCCCTGCGCTGGCGGGGAGGCTTCGCAAGCCGGTGCTTGCCCGTGATGGCGCCATCGGCGGGCTAGAGAGTCGCGGGTCCACTGGCCGGTGTCGCGGATGCGGGCACCGCGGCCGGCGCAGGCGATGCCGGCGGGATCGGCAGGAGTTCGCCGAACGTGCCCGTCCGCTCCGGGACCGTGACCTGCATGTCGCGGACGGTGCGATCGCGCATGACCTTCATCCTGGCGGGCTCACCGGGTGTCCGGGCGATCATCGCCTGCATCGCCTCGCGCGGGCTGGCAACGGCTTCGCCTTCGATCTCCTGGATCACGTCGCCGGCCTGCAGGTCGGCCAGGGTGCCCCGGGACAACACCAGTACCCCGTGGTCGGTGCCGAAATAGCGGCCCAGTCCGGGTTCCAGCGCGATGAGATTGAGGTTGTTCCAGCGCAGTGCCTCGACCAGCAGCGGACCGCGGCATCCGTCGTCGTTGCAGGGCGCGCGGGCCCCGCTGCGGATCACCTCGATCCGGGTCTCCGGCTCCTCGCCGTCCGCGCGTTCGACGGCCGGCACCCGCGGCGACCGCAGGATGATCTGGCGAACATCGGTGGGCAGGATGTCCAGGTTGTCGACCAGCGACACGGTGGGCGATACACGCGGCATGAGCGTGACCGATAGCGGTTTGCCGTCGCGCGCGAGACCCAAAGTCACCTGGTGCTGGCTGTCCAGGTTGCCAAGCAGCACCCGTGCACGCGCCACGCGATCGGTGCCGGTGGCGCCGTGCACGGGCTTCCCTTCGACGGATACGAGCACGTCGCCGCTGCGCACTCCGGCCTCGGCGGCTGGGCCGTGCGGGGTGACGCCGACGATTCGCGCGCCGCCGCTGGCGCTTTCGCCCAGCAGGATTCCGACCACCGGACGGTTGCGCACGGCGTGGGCGCGCAACCCGTCCGTGCGTAGTTCCAGGTCGTCGCCCGTGGCCCGTGCGGCCTCGACGCTCTGGTCGTGGTGATACGTCTTCAGAATTTCTCCGGCACGCGCGGCTGAGGCGGACGTGGAAAGCACGACGGCGAGGGCGAGGGCTGTGGCGAGGGCGTGGCGATGGAGGGTCATGATCGGGCTCCTGTCGACTCAGTTGACCTGGGCGAAATCGAAGGGCGTGCTGGCCTGCCGAACCTGCAGGTTCAGCATCTGCTGGAGCAGCTGGTTGCGTTCCCGCCAGAGCGCGAGCCGGCCGCGTGGATCCAGGGTCGCGTCGGCCAGCGTGGCATCGACGGCTCCAAGGGCCTGCACGAGTTGCTGCGAGATCACTTCGACGCCGGCATTGGTGGCCGACGGTGGCAGGCTGGCCAGCGCCGCCTCAAGACGTGCCGATCTGGCGTAAAGCCTTTCAAGTTCGATGTCCGCGCCCGCATTCGCTGCCGGGACGGGGGTAACGGCAGCGGACTGTTGGATGTCCGGGGATCCCGGCGATCCGGAGATGGCTGCAGCCTGCGCAGTGCGGGCCGGCGCGTCGACGGCGACCTGAGCCGCCGGCATGCCGACCTCGACGTCGACGGAGGCCTGTGCAGGCGTCGTCGGCGCGGATCGCAGCACGATCAGGGTTGGCGCTGCTGCGATGCAGGCCACGGCGGCAGCGATCGCCCATGCCGGCGGCCGGCGGCGCAGCCGGCGATGTGCCAGTTCCGATGCCACCCGCGGCCAGTGTCCACGGGAAGGTGTTTCCATCGGCAGGACGGCGAAGGCCTCATGCCAGTCGCGTGGCGCCGGGTAGCCTGGCGGGCGTGGTGAACGGTCAGGCATGCGATGTCTCCTCGACCTGCAGCAGTGCGCGCAGTCGACGCGTGCCGCGCGCCAGCTGGGACTTAGAGAAGCTGGGCGTACGCTGCATCAGTTCGGCGATCTCTTCGTGGGTATAGCCTTCCGCGTGATAAAGCCACAGCACGCTGCGGGTGGCGGCGGGCAGGGCAAGCAGGGCGCGTTGCAGCAGGGCCGCATCGGCGGCAGCCGGTGGCGGCGCGGCGCCGTCCTCGAATTCGTCGCAGTCCAAGGGCAGTGCCTCTTCGAGGCGGCGCCCGCGACGCAGCCGCAGCAGTGCCTCGTTGATGGCGATCTGCCGCAGCCAGCCCCAGAACGGGCCGCTGCCGCGGTACTCGCCTACCCGCCGTAACAGCTTGAGCATGGTTTCCTGCAGCGCTTCGTTGGCTTCCTCGCGGTCGCCGCACAGGCGCAGCGCCAGGGTGAATACAGGACGCTCGAACCAGCGGTAAAGCTGCTCGAAGGCCGCCACCTCGCCGTCACGCGCACGCGCCAGCAGCGCGTCGGGTACCTCGATGGCGAAGCCGGAACGAGGCCCGGCGCCGTCCCCGCGCGGATCCGCCGCAGCCACGGCAGGCGCCAGGGCGAGGCAACTGGCGGGGGCGAGGAGGCTGGTGTCGGCGCTCATATGAAGGTGTGGATGCACCGGGCCGGGAAAGCGTCGCAGGTGCTGGTCGCGTCCGTGCGGCCCAGCGCCCGGCGTCCGCTTCCGCTCCCCCGGGCAGTGCCTATACTGCGATCGACACGGGCTGGCCTGGACGGCCAAGGAGGGGGGGATGTTTTCATCGGGTTTCGTGGCTCTGGTGCTGCTGGTCGCCGGCGTGATCGTGCTGTTCAAGACGGTGCGAATGGTGCCGCAGGGCTACGAGTGGACGGTCGAACGCTTCGGCAAGTACACCCATACCCTGGATCCGGGCCTGCATTTCCTGATCCCGGTCGTCTACGGGGTCGGCCGCAAGGTCAACATGATGGAACAGGTGCTGGATGTGCCCAGCCAGGACGTGATCACCAAGGACAACGCGGTGGTCAAGGTCGACGGCGTGGTGTTCTTCCAGGTGCTGGACGCGGCCAAGGCCGCCTACGAGGTCGCCAATCTGGAGGTGGCGACGATCGCCCTGGTCCAGACCAACATCCGTACCGTGATCGGTTCGATGGACCTGGACGAGTCGCTGAGCCAGCGCGAGACGATCAACGCGCAGCTGCTGAGCGTGGTCGACCATGCGACCAATCCCTGGGGGATCAAGGTCACCCGTATCGAGATCCGCGACATCCAGCCGCCGCAACGCCGGATCGGTAGTGTCCTCG
>JAGHZW010000200.1:16849-18323 GCA_017745195.1 Pseudoxanthomonas sp.
TCCGTCCGAAGAACACGCCGATGGCGCCGACGGCGAGAAGCAGGCCGCGGTGCTGGAGGCCGAGGGGCGCAAGGAGGCCGCGTTCCGCGATGCCGAAGCGCGCGAGCGCCTGGCCGAGGCGGAAGCCAAGGCGACGAAAATGGTGTCCGACGCGATTTCCCAGGGCAACGTGCAGGCGATCAACTACTTCATCGCGCAGAAGTACGTGGAGGCGTTCAAGGAACTGGCCACCGCGCCGAACCAGAAGTTCGTGCTGATGCCGATGGAAGCTTCGGGCGTGATCGGCTCGATCGCCGGCATCGCCGAGCTGGCGCGCGAGGCGTTGGGCGGCCAGCAGCAGAAACCGGGTGGCGCCGCGCGCGTCCAGCCGCCGCGCCTGGGGGAATGAGTCATGCGCTGGGACATGAGCGGCGGGGCCTGGGTGTGGGCGGTGGCTGCGCTGCTGCTGATCGCCGCCGAGACCCTGGCGCCAGGCGCCTTCATGCTGTGGATGGGATTCGCCGCGGTGGCGATGTTCGTGCTGGTGCTGCTGGTGCCGGGGATCCCGGTGCTGGCCCAGGTGGCCGCGTTCGTGGTGCTGAGCTTCGTCTCGATCCAGGTCTACCGGCGCTGGTTCCGCAAGGCCGCCCGGCAGAGCGACCAGCCGCTGCTCAACCGCCGCGCCGAACAGAACGTCGGCCTGGTCGCCGCGCTCGACCAGCCGATTGTCGGTGGGCGCGGCCGGATCAAGCTGGGTGATGCCTTCTGGGTGGTGGAGGGCCCGGACCTGCCGGTTGGCACGCCGGTGCGCGTGGTCGCGGTCAATGGCATGGTGCTGAAGGTGCAGGAGGCCTGAGCGCCGATGGGCGGCTGTTGCGGCTGCGAGGTTGAGGTCCGCCGCCTGCAGGACCGGCAGCGGCGCGTGCTGTGGGTAGTGCTGGCGATCAATGCGGTGACCTTCGTGGGGATGGTCGCCGCGTCCGCGCACGCCGGGTCCAGCGCGTTGTTGTCCGGAGCGCTGGACAACCTCGGCGACGCGCTGACCTACGGCCTGAGCCTGCTGGTCGTCACCCGATCGCTGGTGGCAAAGGCCCGGGTCGCCCTGTTCAAGGCGGTACTGATCCTGCTGGCGGCGCTGCTGGTTGCCGGGTCGATTGCCTTCCGCCTGTTCGTCGATCCGGTGGTGCCGGTGTTCGGGACGATGGGTTGGGCGGGCGGCATCAACCTGGTCGCCAACCTGGCCTGCCTGTGGCTGCTGCGGCCGCACCGCCATGGCGACGTCAACCTGGCCTCGGCCTACGAATGCGCGCGCAACGACATCGCCGATGGCCTGGCCGTGCTCGCGGCCAGCGCAGGCGTGTGGTGGACCGGTGCCGGCTGGCCAGACCTGCTCGTGGCGGCCCTGCTGCTGGCAGTGTTCCTGCGTTCGGCCTGGCGGGTGTTCCGCGCGGCGCGCCGGGCACTGGCCGGGGGAGCGGAAGCGGACGCCGGGCGC
>JAGHZW010000200.1:18375-18894 GCA_017745195.1 Pseudoxanthomonas sp.
CGCCTGGAACTCCTCCTGCAGCTCGACGAGCACCATCTGGTGCGCGGGGGGGCGGGCATGTTCGACGTCAGCCACATGACCGTGGTCGACCTGCACGGCGAGCGGGTGCGCGGGTTCCTGCGCCACCTGCTTGCCAACTCCGTCGACAAGCTCAAGGTCCGGGGCAAGGCGCTGTACTCCTGCATGCTGGACCGGAACGGCGGGGTGATCGACGACCTGATCGCCTATTACATGGACGAGTCCTTCTTCCGCCTGGTGGTCAACGCCGCCACCCGCGACAAGGACCTTGCATGGATCCAGAAGCAGGCCGCCGCATTCGGGGTGGACGTGCGCGAGCGTCCGGAGTTCGCGATGGTCGCGGTGCAGGGCCCGCAGGCGCGCGAAAAGGTGATCGGGCTGCTGCGCGAGTCCGACCGCGCGGCGGCAGGCAAGCTCGGCCGCTTCGCCGCGCTGGAGGTGCAGTCCGCTGCAGGCGTGCCGCTGTTCCTGGCCCGCACCGCTGGACCTGGAGGACGCCGC
>JAGHZW010000200.1:18931-25072 GCA_017745195.1 Pseudoxanthomonas sp.
GTTCCCGTTCGTGCGCGAAGGCCAGGCGCAACCCGGCGTGCTCGGCTGACCTGGCTTCCCGGGCCGCCGCATGCCGCAGCGGCCGCTTACTGCCCGGCGGACTCCTCCGCTAAACTAGCCATCCATCCCAGACATATCGCGTGACCGGAGCCCCCCGATGAGCGAGATTCCCGGCGACCTCAAGTTCCTCAAGTCCCACGAGTGGGCCCGCGTCGAAGGCAACGGCCGCGTCACCGTCGGCATCTCCGACCACGCCCAGGGCCTGCTCGGCGACTTGGTCTACGTCGAACTGCCCAACGTCGGCGACAGCGTCGAGGCGGGCAACGCGGTGGCGGTGGTCGAGTCGGTCAAGGCGGCTTCGGACGTCTACAGCCCGGTCAGCGGCAGGATCGTCGAGGTCAACGCCGCCCTCGGCGACAAGCCGGAGACGATCAACGAGGACGCCTACGGCGAAGGCTGGCTGTTCGTGGTCGAGTCCGCCGATGCCGACCAGCTGGCCGAGCTGCTCTCGCCGGACGACTACGCCGAGCTGATCGAGGGCGAGGACGACTGATCCGGTCGCCTTCCCGGTCCACCGGAAAAACGCCCGCCATCCGGCGGGCGTTTTCTTTTTCCGGATCCGGCTGCGGCACGACCGCAGTCGGCGATCGCACCGGTGCCCCCGTCGTCGAACGCCCTACGCGCCGCGAGTCGAGCTGGCGACGGATCCGTCCCGCCGGCGTAATCGAAGGATGCCTTCGAGCGCCGTCGACAGCGCGTGGAGGCGTCGCGATGCGTCGCCAAACATGTCGCAAGGCTTGCGCAGTTCTGCGCAAATCGGCTTGTGCGACGCGAAACCGGAGCGCCTTCCGCAAATTTTTTTTCGTTGCCGCGACCGTCGCCGGACGTCGTTCCGCGGCGCCTCCGTGCTCGTCCGATGGCGACGCCGGAGACCTGCCTGCTATGACACGTGATCAGAAAAGCGCTTGTTTTCCGCATCCGATTGAAACGCGTTGGCCGCGCGCGTTTCCGGCGGACCAGGTGGACGCGTTCCCGCCCGGCGCGTCGGCCATCGTCGCCGCCGACGACGACGAAAAAAAAATTGCGCGCGGGTGTTGACAGTGAAAAAAACCGTGATTAGGTTTCGCCCAGCAGACGCTGCCTGCCGAAGCGAGTGAGTCGAATCAACACCACAACGCGAAGCACAACTCGGGCATCCGCCAGGAACCTTCAGACGGTGGAGCAGGCCCGCTTCCCTCCAAGAAAAGCAGCGAACCCCCGATCTGTCGCCCGCGCTATCGCAATGCGCGGGCCTTACCGTATCCGTATCGACGTGCGTATCGCGCCGACGGACTCCCCCCGGCGGTCACCGCCGCGGGTTTTCGCGACTGGGCGTTACCCATCCGTAGTCCACTGACGAGGAGCCACCCATGGCAACGAAGAAAGCTGCGAAGAAGAAACCCGCCGCCAAGAAGGCGGTGAAGAAGGTCGCCAAGAAGGCCGCCGCCAAGAAGACCGTGAAGAAGGCCGCTGCCAAGAAGGCGGTGAAGAAGGTCGCCAAGAAGAAGGTCGCCAAGAAGGCCGTGAAGAAGGCCGCCGCCAAGAAGGCGGTGAAGAAGGTCGCCAAGAAGAAGGTCGCCAAGAAGGCCGCCAAGAAGGTCGCCAAGAAGGCCGGCGCCAAGAAGGCGGTGAAGAAGGTCGCCAAGAAGAAGGTCGCCAAGAAGGCTGCCGCCAAGAAGCCGGCCAAGAAGGCTGCCGCCAAGAAGCCGGCCAAGAAGGCCGCCAAGAAGAAGGTCGCCAAGAAGAAGGCGGCCCCGGTCGCGCTGCCGGCTACCCCGGCTCCGCTGATCTGATCCAACCCCGATAGCCGTACCAGATGACTCCCTCCCCGATGCCCAGCGGGGAGGGAGTTTTTTTATGTGCGTTACCCGGCGGCGTCCTTGGCGCGGCCGAAACGGAACGGGCCGGCAATGCCGGCCCGCGTGCGGTCAGGTACCGGGCAGAGGCATGAATTGCCTCGGTGCCCATCGGCGTAGCTCAATCGGGTGAGGCCACCGAGCTGGACGACGACGCACCCTGCGGCGAGGGCTGCGACGGCGAGGCGCCGTCGGCCATCAGGTTGTCGGAGCCGAAGTCGGTGTCCACGTCCAGCCAGCGCTCGGCCGGCAGGCCCAGCGCGCGATCGATGATCGTGGGCAGCATGCCGCTGGGCAGCGAGCTCTCGCTGTTCCAGAGGATGGTGATGCCCAGGTCGCGGCCGGGCAGCAGCGCGGTCATGCCGCGGTAGCCCTGCACCGCACCGGCATGGAAGACGACTTCCTCGCCCGAGTAGTCGAACACGCGCCAGCCCAGCGCGTAGCTGGCGGTCCTGAGCCGGTCGCGGCGCCAGCCCGAGCGCATCTCGCCCGGCGTGGACACCACCGGTGCGTGCAGCGTGGCCAGCAGTGGCGCCGGCAGCACGTCGGGCCGGTGGCCGGTATGGGCGAGCAGCCACTGCGCCATGTCGCTGATGCTGGCATTGACGCCGGCGGCCGGCGCCAGTCGGTAGTAGTTCGGCTTCGGGTTGATCGCGACCCAGCCGTTGCGGCTGCGCACGTGCGGCCGCGCCCAGTGCGGGGCCGATTCGATCCCGGCCAGGCCCAGGCTCGCGTCGTTCATGCCCAGAGGCTGGAAGATGCGCCGCTGCACCAGTTGCTCGTAGAAGCTGCCGGAGGCCGCGAAAACCACGTCGCCGACCAGGCTGAAGGCGACGTTCTGGTAGCCGTAGCACTGGCCGGGCGCGCAGGCCAGCGCCGCCGAGCCGAGCTTCTGCGCGACCTGGTAGTAGTCGGCATTGCCTTCGATGTCGCGGTCGAAGGCGTTGTGCGCCTTCAGGCCGACGCTCTGGCTGAGCAGATCGGCCACGGTCACCTGCGCGGTGTAGCCGGGATCGGACAGGTGGAAGCCGGGCACGTAGTCGGCGACCTTGCTGTCCCAGCGCAGGCTGCCGTCGTTGACCAGCAGGCCGGTCATGGTGCCGGCGAAGGCCTTGGACATCGAGGCCAGGCGGAACACGGTGTGTGCATCGATAGGCTGCGGATGGCTGACGTCGGTGACGCCGTAGCCGCGGGCGCTGAGGATGCGGCCGTTCTGCACGATCGCCATCGCCATGCCCGGCACGCGCTGGCCCTGGACCAGCTGTTCGGCCAGCGCCTCGAAACGGGCGACGTCGAACCCGTCGGCGACCGGTCGCGCGGCGTTGCTGGCATAGGTGCGGTAAGGCAGCGGCTGCGTCGGCGGCGGCAATGCCGCAGGCGAGAGCGTCGGTGTCTGTGCCGTGGAGGGAAGAGCCATCGCCAGCAGCATCGCCAGCGAGCCCACAGTAAGCGGTCGGATTCCCCGTGGCCTGCTCGGCCGGACGCGCCCGTCTTTCATGTTTTGATGCCTGTAAGCTACCGCTGCGAGCGATTCTAGCGCCGGTTTTCGTCGGCGCACAAACCAGGAGAAGATGAATGGGCAGTTTGTTGATCCTGTTGGTATTTCTGGCCCTGGTTGTGGGCGTGGCCCTGTGGGCCGTGGGCATCTACAACGGCCTGGTGGGCGGCCGCAATGCCTGGAAAAACGCCTTCGCCCAGATCGACGTGCAGCTGCAGCGCCGCTTCGACCTGATCCCCAACCTGGTGGAGACCGCCAAGGCCTACATGGGCCACGAGCGCGAAACGCTGGAGGCGGTGGTCGCGGCGCGATCGGCGGCGCAGGCCGGGTTGGCCGCGGCCAAGGCCCATCCTGGCGATCCGGCGGCGATGGCCCAGCTGGGCGCGACCCAGGGCCAGCTCGACGGCGTGCTCGGGCGGCTGCTGGCGGTGGCCGAGTCCTATCCGGACCTGAAGGCCAACCAGAACATGATGCAGCTGTCGGAAGAGCTGTCGTCGACCGAGAACCGGGTGGCATTTGCGCGGCAGGCCTACAACGACGCGGTGATGGGCTACAACAACCGGCGCGAGATGTTCCCGTCCAGCGTGGTCGCCGGCATGTTCAACTTCGCTCCCGCCGCGCTGCTGGAGATCCCGACCGAGAAGGCGGCGCAGGTACGCGAGGCGCCGAAGGTCCAGTTCTGAGTCCGATGGGTCCAGTGGCATTGGTGGCGCGATCTGTCGGGAGCGGGCGTCGATGAATTTCTTCGAGCATCAGGCCGCGGCGCGTCGCGGCTCGGGGCGGCTGGTGCTGCTGTTCACCCTGGCCGTGGCCGGCATCGTCCTGGCCGTGGACGTGGTCGTGCTGGTACTGACCGGCAGTGTCGGCGCGACCGTGGCCGCCACCTTCGCCACGCTGGCGGTGATCGGGCTCGGTTCGCTGTACCGGGTCGCGTCGCTGCGCGGCGGTGGTGCGGTGGTCGCCACGCAGATGGGCGGCACCGCGGTACCCGAGGACACTACCGATCCGGCGTTGCGGCGGCTGCGCAACGTGGTCGAGGAGGTCGCCATCGCCTCGGGCGTGCCGGTGCCCAAGCTGTTCGTGATGGAGAACGAGGCCGGCATCAATGCCTTCGCTGCCGGGTACAGCACCTCGGATGCGGCGATCGCGGTGACCCGTGGCGCGCTGGACCGGCTCAACCGCGACGAACTGCAGGGCGTGATCGCGCACGAGTTCAGCCACGTGCTCAACGGTGACATGCGCCTGAACATCCGCCTGATCGGCCTGCTATTCGGCATCCTGATGCTGAGCCTGATCGGCCAGCGGGTCCTGATCTACGGCCGCCTGGGCCGCGGTCGCGACGGCGCGCCGATCCTGATCGCCGCGCTGGCGGCGATGGCCGTCGGCGCCATCGGCGTGTTCTTCGGACGGATGATCAAGGCCGGTGTGAGCCGCCAGCGCGAGTTGCTGGCCGATGCCTCTGCGGTGCAGTTCACCCGGCAGACGCGCGGGTTGGCTGGCGCGCTGAAGAAGATCGGTGGCCTGCAGGCCGGATCACAGCTGCAGGATCGCGCCGACGCCGAAGAAGTGAGCCACATGCTGTTCGGGCAGGGCGCGTCCCTGTCCGGCCTGTTCGCCACGCACCCGCCGCTGGTCGAGCGCATCCGCCGGCTGGAGCCGGGCTTCGACGGCCGCCAGCTGGAAGCGCTCGAGGCCCGCTGGCGCGCCGCGCCGCCGGATGGGCTGGCCGAGGACGCCGCGCTGGGCCTGGCCGCGCGTGACGCGGGTGGTCCGCCGCCGCTGCCGTCGGCCGACGCACAGGTGCTGCTCACGCCACCCATGGTCGCCAGCCAGGTGGCCGCGCCCGCGGCCGACGATTACCGGCGCGCGCACGCCCTGGTCGGGAGCCTCGATGGCGAGCTGCGCGCGCTGGCGCGCCAGCGCGACGTGGTCATGCCGCTGCTGGTCGGCCTGCTGCTGGACGCCGACGCGGCCGTGGTCGCGCGCCAGCGCAGCGAGATCGTCGCGCGCTGCGGCGAGGCGATGGCGCAGCAGGCCTTCGACCTGCGCCGCCAGCACCTGGCCGAGCTGCATCCGGCGCTGCGGCTGCCGCTGGCATCGCTGGCCTTCCCGGTGCTGCGACAGCGGCCGCGGCCGGAACTGGATGCCTTCCTCGACACGATCGAGGCGATGGTCCTTACCGATGGCCGGGTATCGGTGTTCGAGTACTGCCTGTCCAAGCTGCTGCAGGTGCAGGTGCGCGAGGCGCTGGATCCGTCCCGCCACACGCGCTTCGGCCGGACCAAGGCCACCGGCGTACGCCAGGAGTTCGCCACGCTGCTGGCGGTGATGGCACAGGCCGGGCATCCCGATGCGCCGATGCAGGCGCAGCGGGCCTACCTGGCGGGGCTGCAGCGGGTCTTGCCGCGCGACCACCTGCCCTATGCGCCGCCGGCCGAGGGCGTGCAGGCGCTGGACGCGGTCTGGGGACCGCTGGATGCGCTGGTGCCGGAGGCCAAGGAGATGCTGGTCGAGGCGCTGGTCGATGCGGTGTCCAGCGACCAGCGGGTCAGCGTCGCCGAGGCCGAGCTGCTGCGCACGGTCTGTGCCGTCCTCCACTGCCCGCTGCCGGCGTTGCTCGAACAGGGCTGACGACCTGCGGCGACTCAGCCCGGCGATCGCCCACGGATCAGGTCCGCCGCGCGCTCGGCGATCGCGATCACCGGTGCGTTGGTGTTGCCGCCGGGCAAGCGCGAAGCGGCCTGAGTC
>JAGHZW010000200.1:25127-26330 GCA_017745195.1 Pseudoxanthomonas sp.
CGCGGCGTCCTCGGCCAGCCCATCCGGCAGGTGCCGACCGGGTGGTAGATGGTTTCGGCCTTGGTGCGGACGAACTCCACCAGATCGACGTCGGACAGCCCGTTACGCGCGGGGAAGATCGGCGCGCCGCGCCAGCGGTCGAAGGCCGGCTGCGCCAGCAGGTCGCGCGACAGCTTCGCGCACTCGACCATCACCCGCAGGTCCAGGCCACCGGGATCGGACAGATAGTTCGCCTCGATCCGCGGCGGCGACAGCGGATCGGCGTCGCGCAGGGTGATCCGGCCGCGGCTGCGCGGGCGCAGGAAGCAGGCGTGGACGGTGAAGCCGTCGCCCTTGAGCCGGTTGCGGCCGTGATCGTCGAGCATCGCCGGCACGAAGTGGAACTGCACGTCCGGCCGCTCGTCGGTGGCCAGCGCCGAGCGGACGAAGCCGCCGGCCTCGGCGATGTTGCTGCTGCCGGCGCCGCGGTGTCCGCGCAGGAACCAGTCGAAGGCGATCTTCAGCTCGCTGGCGCGGTCGTAGCTCACGCCCGGCGGGCAATGGCGCAGGGTGCAGATGTCCAGGTGGTCCTGCAGGTTGGCGCCGACACCGGGCAGGTCGGCGCTGACGGCGATGCCGTGTTCGCGCAGCGCGTCGGCCGGGCCGATGCCCGACAGCATCAGCAGCTGTGGCGAGTTCACCGCGCCGCCGCACAGCAGCACTTCGCCGCTGGCGGTCGCGTGGCGCAGGCGCCGCTCCTGCACGTAGTCCACGCCGGTGGCGCGACCCTGCCCGATCACCAGCCGCCGCACGCGGGCACCGGTGGCTACGTGCAGGTTCGGCCGCGCGCGGGCCGGTGCCAGGTAGGCGGCCGCGGCCGAACAGCGCGCGCCGTCGCGCTGGGTCACCTGGTACAGGCCGATGCCGGCCTGCGCCGGGCCGTTGAAGTCGTCGTTGCGCGGCCAGCCGGCCTGGACGCCGGCGTCGACGAAGGCGCGCGACAGCGGATTGGTGTGGCGCAGGTCCGACACGCGCAGCGGGCCGCCGCTGCCGTGCAGGGCGCTGGCGCCGCGGGTGTTGTCCTCGGCGCGGAGGAAGTACGGCAGCAGCGCATTCCAGTCCCAGCCAGGCGCGCCGGCGCCGCGCCACTCGTCGTAGTCGCGCGGCGTGCCGCGGCCTGATGCTCGAAGAAATTCATCGACGCCCGCTCCCGACAGATCGCGC
>JAGHZW010000201.1:0-14193 GCA_017745195.1 Pseudoxanthomonas sp.
GGTCTGTAGTTTTAAGTGCAAACTCTTCACTTAAAACTACAGACCCGAAGGTCAATATTTTCAGCTGCAGAAGTTCTACCCAGCTACGTATCGCTTGCTTAAAGCAATTGACTTGTTGCTGTTTCAAACGTCTGCAAGATGGACAGTCATCCTTCCTGCAGGCGTCCGCACAAGTTACTTGCGCACACTTTCAAAGAGCAGCGGAATCGGCCTCAGCGCCTTCATCCGTGTCCCGACGTTTCCGTCGAGGTGAGCCGCACATTCTGGCAGCCCGTTTTGGAAGTGTCAATACCCTGCAAGGATCTTTTCACTTCCGCCCCGCCCGGTGCGCTGGATCGTTTGATCCGGTTCCCGTCGAGGAGCCGCACATATTGGCGGCAGCGCGAGGCGTTGTCAACAGCGCGGAACCCTACTGACGCCTATCGCGCCCTGGATGTCGTAATGCGGGCGCCGACAGCGGTAGCGGCCGGGACCAAGGACCTACTTGTCGGTGACCCGCTGAGGGAGCCCGACCTCTACGGTGCCGGTGCTGTTCAGGGTCTTCCAGATCGTGTCCTGCCAGGCGAAATAGGCGTCCGGGTCCCAGAACGTGTCGTCGAAGTACTCGCTGGCGCGCAGCGTGACCGAATCACGGCCGGCACCGGAAGGCGGGAGGATCGGCAGGTTGCCGAAGAATCCGCCGACCGCCAGTTTTCCGGGACGCTCGCGACGTAGAACCCTGGCTAGGCGCGCCTTGGCCTTCTCGTCGCCATATTTGCGCACCAGCGCCCTGCCCCGACGCAACGCCTCCTCGCGTTCGACGACATCCAGCTGCGTCCAATAACGCTCGCGCTGCACGTAGAAGTCCTCGTACAGGCGCTCGGCGGCGAGGTCCATCCAGGCATAGCCGAGCGCACGGTCGAGTGGACCTCCCTCTCCTTCCCAATACATCTCGCCGAGCATCGCCTGGGAGGGCTTGTCGGCGTAGCGTGCACCCAGCTCGAAGCATTTCCGGGCCAGCGCGTAATTGCCCGCCTGGTAGTACTCGCGCCCACGCAAACGCCAGAGCAGGTCGGGGTGCCCGCTCATGAAGCGCAGCATCAGCATCTGCGCCAGCGGCTCGTCGCCCTGCAACTCGACCAGTAACGCATCCCGCCCGACGGACGATGACGAACCCACGTTCGCCCCAACAGGCCCGGGCGCCGGCGCCAGCGGCACGACCTGCGCCCGGCCCGTGCCCGGCAGGCAGGCCAGCGCCACCGCCAGCAGGGAGATCGCACCGACCGGCCGGCGATCCCATTCGCTCAGCTTGGCCATCCAGGCCTCCTCAATGGTCCGGCTTCACCTGCTCCACGTCGCCGACGTCGACGTTCTCCTTCTGCGGCGCCTTCCAGACCTCGTTCTGCCACTCCCAGTAGCGAACCGGGTCCCAGTAGTCCTTGCGATAGTAATCCTCGGCGCGCAGGTAGGTGTTCTTGCCAGCCATCGGCCCGGTCATCGGGATGATGCGCACGAAACCGACCGAGCCGGTGCGGCTGCCGGTGACCTTGCGGCCTTCGATGCGCAGGATGCGCTCGAGCCGGGGTTTGGCTGCGTCGTCGCCGTATTCGGCCAGCAGGGCCTGGCCGCGCTGGATTGCGGCGTCCTGCTCGGCTTTGTCCAGCTCGCGCCAATAGCGTTCCCGCAGGATGGTGAAGTTCGGGTACATGCGCTCGGCGGCCAGGTCCATCCAGGCATAGCCGATCGGCCTGTCCCGGGCCACGCCGAGGCCCTTCCAGTACATTTCCGCCAGCATCGCCATCGAGGCCTTGTCCGCGTAGCTGGCGGCGCGGCGGAACATCGCGAGCGCTTCGACGTAACGCTTTTCGTGGAAGGCGTACAGGCCTTCGCGGCGCCAGCGGATGTCGGGATGGGCGGAGAGGAACCCCTCGGTCAGCAGCTCCGGCGCAATGTCGGGTTCGCCGACATAGTTGCCGAAGGTCGGGCGCTCGACCGGTCCTTCCCACTGCAGCAGATGTGCCGGCGCGGAAGTTCCCTCGCTGGCCAACACCGCCGGAGCGGACAGGAGCCATGCGCCCGCCAGCAGCCAGGCGCCCGTCCGGTGCGGCCTCGACATGCGTGGAGACGTGCTGGCAACGGTCGGCGGCGGCTTCCGGTTCATGCTGTTCTCCCTTCCCTGGATGGTGCCACTGAAGATACGCAGGGCCGACGCCACCCGTCGCAGCCCGCAGGTCACCGGGACTTGCGTCACGGCCGGGAAGCGGCAGGCGCCGAGTCGGCTCCGGGTAGAATGCCGGGCCCGTTCCCGCATTCCGCCACCTTGCTCAATCCTCCCCAACACGCCGCGGTCCTGCACGCCGAAGGCCCGCTGCTGGTGCTGGCTGGCGCCGGCAGCGGCAAGACCCGGGTCATCGTCGAGAAGATCGCCCACCTGGTCGCCACACGCCGCTACCCGGCCAGGCGCATCGCTGCGATCACCTTCACCAACAAGTCGGCGAAGGAAATGCGCGAGCGCGTGGCCAAGCGGATCAAGGGCGACGCAGCCGAAGGGCTGACCATCTGCACCTTCCATGCGCTGGGGCTGAAGTTCCTGCAGATCGAGCACGCCGCCGCCGGGCTCAAGCGTGGCTTCTCGATCTTCGATGCCGACGACAGCGCCGCCCAGGTCAAGGACCTGATGCCGGGCGCCAAGCCCGATGCGATCGACGACGCGAAGAACCTGATCTCGCGCGCGAAGAACGCCGGCTTGTCGCCCGAGCAGGCGCTGGCCGTCGCCCGTTCCACCCGCGAGATGGAGGCCGCCAAGCTGTACGCGCGCTACCAGGCGCGGCTGGCTTCGTTCAACGCCGTGGACTTCGACGACCTGATCCGGCTGCCGGTGCAGATCCTGGAGGAGAACGCCGAGATCGTCGCCGGCTGGCGCGAGCGGATCGGCTACCTGCTGGTCGACGAGTGCCAGGACACCAACGACGCCCAGTACCGCCTGCTCAAGGCGATCGCCGGACCCAGGGGCAACTTCACCTGCGTGGGCGACGACGACCAGAGCATCTACGCCTGGCGCGGCGCCAACCCGGAGAACCTGCAGCAGATGGAGCGCGACTACCCCGCGCTGCAGGTGATCAAGCTCGAACAGAACTACCGCTGCTCCAACCGCGTGCTGCGCGCGGCCAACGCGCTGATCGCGCGCAATCCGCACCAGCACCTGAAGACACTGTGGAGCGAGCAGGCCGACGGCGAGCGGATCCGGGTGTGGGAGTGCCGGGACAACGAGCACGAGGCGGAGAAGGTCGCGGCCGAGATCGCGTTCCTGCACGAGTCCAAGCAGGTGCCGTGGAACGAGTGCTGCATCCTGTTCCGCGGCAACCACCAGTCGCGCGTGCTGGAGAAGGCGCTGCAGCTGCTGCGCGTGCCCTACCACCTCACCGGTGGCACCGCGTTCCTCGAGCGCCAGGAAGTGAAGGACGCGCTGTCCTGGCTGCGGGTGATCGCCAATCCCGAGGACGACGCAGCGTTCCTGCGCGCGGTGCAGTCGCCCAAGCGCGAGGTCGGCGCGACCTCGCTGGCCAGGCTGGCCGAACTGGCCCAGAGCAAGCACATGCCGATGTCGCGCGCCGCGCAGTCGATGGGCGCGCTGCAGCAGCTGCCGCCGCGAGCGGCCAATGGCCTGGGCGCGTTCAACGACGCCGTCACCGACCTGCGCGACCATGCCACCAAGCTCAGCGCCGCCGACCTGGTGCGCCGGCTGGCGGAAAAATCCGGCCTGCTCACCGAGCTGCGGGCGCAGTGCAAGGACGAAGCCTCGTTCCAGCGGCGCAAGGCCAACCTGGATGAACTGGCCGAGTGGTTCGAGGGCGGCCCGCGCGGCGCGACCGCTGGCGACCTGGCCGCACAGCTGGCCCTGCTGTCGCGCAACGACAAGGACGACGGCGGCAACCAGGTGCGCTTGATGAGCCTGCACGCGGCCAAGGGCCTGGAGTTCGGCTATGTGTTCATCGTCGGCTGCGAGGACGGCACCCTGCCGCACGAGGCCGCGCTGGAGGAAGGCTCGGAAGAAGAGGAGCGCCGGCTGATGTACGTCGGCATCACCCGCGCCAAGGTCCGGCTGTGGCTCAGCTACAGCCGCGAGACCCGGCGTTTCCGCGAGAAGGTGCGGCTCAAGCCGAGCCGCTTCCTCGACGAACTGCCGGCGGCCGAGCTGCAGCGCGATGGCGCCGACCCGGTCGCCGACGCGGAGCAGAAGAAGGAACGCGCCAGCGCCGGCTTCGCCGCGATCCACGCGCTTCTGGGCGACTGAGCGTGGGCGCGGTCATCGCCACCACCGAGCGACTGCGCCTGCGCGAACTGGACGAAGGCGATGCCGGCTTCGTGGTCGAGCTGCTGAACCAGCCCGACTTCCTGCGCTTCATCGGTGACCGCGGCGTGCGCGATGCAGATCAGGCGCGCGGCTTCCTGCGCGACGGGCCGCTTGCCAGCTACGCCCGCCACGGCGCCGGTATGTATGCAGTGGAGCTGCGCGAAGGCGGCACGCCACTGGGCATGTGCGGTCTGGTGGTGCGCGACGGCCTGCCCGGGCCCGACATCGGCTTCGCGTTTCTGCCGCAACACTACGGCAGGAGTTACGCATTCGAAGCTGCCGGCGCGGTCCTGGTCCATGCACGGCAGGCGCTGCGGCTGCCGCGCGTGCTGGCGATCGTCTCTCCCGGCAACGCGCGCTCGATCGCCCTGTTGCGCCGGCTTGGCCTGCGCGAGGGCGGCACCGTCGTATTGCCGGGCAAGGACGAAGAGATACTGCTGTTCGAGACCACGGAGACCTGGTAATGCTCGACCATTTCATGCTGCTGGCCGATTACAACCGCTGGATGAACGGCAACCTCCAGCGCGCGGCCGCCGCATTGCCGGCCGAGGCGCTCGACGCGCCACGCGGCGCGTTCTTCGGCTCTATCCTCGGCACGTTCAACCACCTGGTCGTCGCCGACACGATCTGGCTCAAGCGCTTCGCTGCCAACGACGCCGAAGGCCGCTGGAGCGCGCTGGGCATGCTGGCCGATATCGCCATGCCGACGGGCCTCGATGCACGCCCCTGCGCCGACCTGGCCGCCTGGTGGACGCGGCGGCAGATGCTGGATGCGCTCGTGGTCGGGTGGATCGGCCAGCTCGAAGGGGGCGACCTGGCCACGACCATCCGCTACGGCAACCTGCGCGGCGAGCCCCAGCGCCGGCGCCTGTCGCACCTGCTGCTGCACTTCTTCAACCACCAGACCCACCACCGCGGCCAGGCGACCACGCTGTTCAGCCAGTGCGGGGTGGACGTGGGCGTGACCGACCTGCATCCGCGGTTGCCGGTCGCCGACTGAGCCGGCGCTCAGGCTGATCGGCGTCATCTCTATGCGACGCCGGAAGCGGGGGCCGCCGGCGAGCCGGTAAACTGGCGCCCCGCTGTTCCCCGAGATCGCGCCTCCATGCGTCTTTCCCTGCTTTGCACCGTCGTGGCCGCCGGCCTGCTTGCCGCCTGCCAGCCGGTGCGCCCGCCGGCGCCCGCCGCCGCCCCCGTCGCCAGCGCACCCATCGGCGCGCCTGCGGCCGTGCCCGCCGACGACAACCTCAACGCCGTGCTCTGGGTGCAGCGCTCGGCCGAGTACCGCGCCGCGACCGCGCAGACCTACCGCGCCGCCATCGACCGCCTGGACGTGGCGCTGAAGCAGGCCGACTGGGACGCGCTGGTGCCCGAGGAACGCGGCAATGCGGCGAAAGGCCTCAAGCCGGCGGTGATCCTGGACATCGACGAGACCGTGCTCGACAACTCGCCCTACCAGGCGCGCCTGGTCCGCGATGGCACCGAATACAGCGACCCGAGCTGGGATGCCTGGGTCGAGGAGCGCCAGGCCAAGGCGGTGCCGGGCGTGGTCGAATTCGCCCGCGCCGCCAACGCCCGGGGCATCACCCTGATCTACATCTCCAACCGCGCGGTGCACCTGAAGGACGCGACCCTGGCCAACCTGCGTTCGGCGGGCCTGCCGGTGGCCGACGAGAGCGTGTTCCTCGGCCTGGGCACGGTGGTCGCCGACTGCGAGCAGGACGGTTCGGAGAAGGACTGCCGCCGCCAGCTGGCCGGGCGCAAATACCGGGTGCTGATGCAGTTCGGCGACCAGCTCGGCGATTTCGTCCGCATCTACGACAACAGCCCGGCCGGCCGCCAGGCGCTGGCCGACCGCTACGACGGCTGGTTCGGCGAGCGCTGGTGGATGCTGCCCAACCCCACCTACGGCAGCTGGGAGCCGGCATTGTTCGACAACGACTGGACCCAGTCGCGCGATGCCCGCCGCGCGGCCAAGCGCGCCGCGCTGGAGGTGGCGCAATGAGCCGGCCGCCGCTGGAGCTGGCGCCGGAGGAGCGCCTGATCTTCGCCCTCGACGTGCCCGGCCGCGCGCAGGCGCGCGAATGGGTCGACCGCCTCGGCGACAGCGTCCGCTTCTACAAGATCGGCATGGAGCTGCTGGCCTCGGGCGAATATTTCCAGGTCCTCGACGACCTGGCCGCGCGCGACAAGCGCGTGTTCGTCGACCTGAAGTTCTTCGACATCCCGGCCACCGTGGCCGGGGTGATCCGCGGCCTGGGCCGCTGGCCGGTCAGCTACTGCACGATCCACGGCTGGCACCCGGCGATGATGGCCGCGGCCGCCGAGGCCAATGCCGGATCGGACATGCGCCTGCTGGCGGTCACCGTGCTCACCTCGATGGACGGCAACGACCTGCGCTCGATGGGCGTCCACGGCGAACCGGAAGCCATCGTCGTCGAACGTGCCCGTGCCGCGCAGGCCGCCGGCATCGACGGGGTGATCGCCTCCGGCCTGGAAGCCGGCCTCATCCGCCGCGCCACCGGCAGCGGCTTCTCCATCGTCTGCCCCGGTATCCGGCCGGGCGGTCCGGCCGGGGACGACCAGAAGCGAAGCGTCGGCGTGGCCGAGGCCTTCCGCGATGGCGCCGATGCGATCGTGGTGGGACGGCCGATCCGCCAGGCTCCGGACCCGATTGCCGCCGCGTTGGCCATCCAGGCCGAGATCAGAAGCGCGATAGCCAAATAAATCAACGAGTTGATCGATTCAATCTAAAGTATTGCCTGAGCTGTGGTCCGGCGTTAGGATGGCCGTGTCCGGTCATTGGCCGGAACCGTGCCACAACACGATGTCCTCCGGCTCCGGCCGGATTGAGGGAGGCTCACCGCCTCCCTTTTTTGTGCACGCGTGCCTTGCCGACGCGACCGGGCTGCGGCCACACTCGGCGTCGACCTACCGGATGCCGCCCATGCCCCCATCGCGTCGCTGCACCCGGCCCGCCGCGTGGCTGCCCGCGGCCCTGCTCGTGCTCGCGCTGGCCGGTTGCAGGCGCGAATCCACCCCCGACGAACTGCCCGGCGCCACCAGCGAACCCGCCGGTGCCGTACGCCAGCTGGCCGACCACCTGCAGGACAACGACCTGCAAGCCTTCGCCCGCGACGCGCTGCCTCCCGCCGAACGGGCGCAACTGGCCGAAGCCTGGACACAGGGACGCAGCCGCTGGCCGCTGACCGAGCTGCCGCTGGATGTGCAGCTCGGACCGCTGCTGGCGGTGCTGTCCACGCCGGAAGGGGAGAAGCAGCTGCAGCGATCGTTCGAGGGGCAGATCGCCGGCCAGGACAAGGCGCTGCGCGACGCCGCGCGGTCGCTGGCCCTGTTCGGCACCCAGTATGTGCGCACCCAGGGCCAGTACAGCGACGAGGAGCGCGCGCACTATGCGCAGCTCATCTCCGCGCTGGGCGCCTGGTCGACCACCGCTCCGCTGGGCGATCACGCCCGCGGGGAGGCCGCGATCACCCGGCTGGCCGCCGCCGCACGCGCCACCGGGCTGGACGGCGACGCAGCCCTGGCCGATGCCGGCATGGACGAGAGCCTGCGCCGGCTCGGCCCGTTCGCCGCCACGGTCAAGGCGGTGCTGGTCGATTACGGGCTGGACCTGGACCGCACCCTGGCCGACCTGCGCACCGGCCTGGTCGAGGAAACGGGCGACCAGGCCACCGTGCGGATCCGCTATACGCTGGCGGGAACCGAGATCGACACGACCGTCAGCCTGACCCGGCGTGACGGCCGCTGGTACCTGACCGACTACCTGGAACACGCCGCCGCGCTGCTGGCCGAACCGCCGGCCGCACCGGGGCCCGCCCTGCCCGGACTGCCGGCCCCGCCGGAACCGACGCCCCCGGCCGACCAGGCCGCTGCGCGATAATCCCGTCCATGCCTGAACAGAATTCCTTTCCGTTTCCGGAACCTCCTCCCGGGACCAAGCCCGTGCCGGCAGCCCACGCCCCCGGCACGCCGGGCAGCGACGCGCACTCCGCGGACGCCGCAACGCCGGCCGAAACCACGGCGGGCACGGGAGTGCCTGCTCCGCTCGCCAGCCGCGCCACGACGACGACGCGACGCCCCCTGTGGGCCCGCCTCCTGGGCAGGCTGGCCGACCCGTGGCTGGACCTCAAGCTCGAACCGGCCGACCTGGAGGCATACGCCGATCCGCGTCCGATCTGCTACGTGCTCGAGGACTACGGTCTGTCCAATGCGCTGATCCTGGACAAGGCCTGCCGCCAGGCCGGCCTGCCCTCGCCGCTGGTCCCGCTGCCGCGCGACCCGACCGGACGCAAGCGGGCCTACGTGGCCCTGTCCCGGCGCAACGCCGCGCCGCTGATCCCGGACCAGCGCCCGACCAAGCGCACCCATTCCGATTCGCTGGCGCGCCTGCTCCAGGCCCATCGCGCCGATCCGGCGCTGGACGTCCGCCTGGTGCCGGTGTCGATCTTCGTCGGCCGCAGCCCGGACCGGCAGAGCGGCTGGTTCTCGGTGCTGTTCTCCGAGAACTGGGCGCTCGTCGGCCGCTTCCGCCGGCTGCTGGCGATCCTGCTCAACGGCCGCGACACCCTGGTCCGCTTCGCCGAGCCGGTGTCGCTGCGCGAAACCGTCGACGAGGGCCTGCCGGCCGAGCGCACCGTGCGCAAGCTGCAGCGCGTGCTGCGCGCGCACTTCCGCCGCATCCGCGCCGCGGTGATCGGCCCGGACCTGTCGACCCGGCGCCTGTTGGTGGACAAGGTCCTCGCCGCCGACACCGTGCGCGAGGCGATCGCCGACCAGGCCCGGCGCGACAGCTCCAAGCCGCTGGAAGCCTGGAAGAAGGCACAGGGCTACGCCTGGGAGATTGCCGCCGATTACTCGCACCCGGTGGTGCGTTCGGTCAGCTTCATCCTCACCCCGGTGTGGAACAAGATCTATCGCGGCGTGCTGGTCCATCACCTGGACCGGCTGAAGGAAGTCGCGCCGGGCCACGAAGTGGTCTACGTGCCCTGCCACCGCAGCCACATGGATTACCTTCTGCTGTCGTACCTGCTGTACGAACGCGGCATCGTGCCGCCGCACATCGCCGCGGGCATCAACCTCAACCTGCCGGTGGTCGGCACGATCCTGCGCAAGGGCGGCGCGTTCTTCATGCGCCGCAGCTTCCGCGGCAACCCGCTGTACTCGGCGGTGTTCACCGAATACGTGGCGCAGCTGGTGTCCGGCGGCTATTCGCTGGAGTACTTCATCGAGGGCGGGCGTTCGCGCACCGGCCGGCTGCTGCAGCCCAAGGGCGGCATGATCGCTATGACCGTGCGCGCCTTCCTGCGCCAGCCCACGCGCCCGGTGCTGTTCCAGCCGGTGTACATCGGCTACGAGAAGCTGATGGAGGGCAACAGCTACCTGGACGAACTGTCCGGGAAGCCGAAGGAGAAGGAATCGATCTGGTCGCTGTTGTGGGGCATTCCCAAGGTGCTGCGCTCCAACTACGGCCAGGTAGTGGTGAACTTCGGCGAGCCGATCGAGCTGCGCCGGGTGCTGGCCGAACACGCGCCGGACTGGGACGGCAAGCCACTGGGCGAGGACGAGAAGCCGTCCTGGCTGGCCGACTCCGTCGATTCGCTGGCCCAGCGCATCCAGGTCAACGTCAACGGCGCCGCCGACGTCAATCCGATCAACCTGCTGGCGCTGGCGCTGCTGTCCACGCCCAAGCACGCCATGGGCGAGGCCGACCTGCTGGCGCAGATCGCGCTGTCCAAGACCCTGCTCGCCGAAATGCCGTACTCGGAGCGGTTCACCGTCACCCCGCACAGCCCGCAGGAGATCGTCGCCCACGGCGAGGAGATCGGCGTGCTCAACCGCGTCCCCCATCCGCTCGGCGACGTGCTGTCGGTGGACGAGGACAACGCGGTGCTGCTGTCGTACTTCCGCAACAACGTGGTGCACCTGTTCACCGCCTCGTCGTGGATCGCCTGCTGCTTCCAGCACAACCGGCGGATGAGCCGGCGCACGCTCGTGCGCCTCGGCCGCACGCTGTACCCGTTCCTGCAGGCCGAACTGTTCCTGCCGTGGAGCGAGGACGAGTTCGCCGAGCGCGTGGACCGGATCGCCGAGGTGTTCGTGCGCGAAGGCCTGCTGCAGCTGGTCAACGACGACGACGGCGGCATCCTGCAACGCAGCCAGGGCCAGAGCGACGAGGTGTTCCGCCTGCGCGCGATCGGCCATACCCTGCAGCAGGCGTTCGAGCGCTACTACATCGCCATCTCGGTGCTGGTGAAGAACGGCCCCGGCACGCTCGGCGCGGCCGAACTGGAGAGCCTGTGCCACCTGGCCGCGCAGCGGCTGAGCCTGCTCTACGCGCCGGCGGCGCCGGAATTCTTCGACAAGAGCCTGTTCCGCAGCTTCATCCAGAAACTGCGTGAACTGAAGCTGGTCTGGCCCGACCAGAACAGCAAGCTGCTGTTCGACGACCGCCTCAACGTGTGGGCCAAGGATGCCAAGCTGATCCTGGGACGCGAGCTGCGCCACACCATCGAGCGGGTGAGCCCGGAAGCGGCGCGTCCGGAGACGGTGGAACCCGTGCCGGCGGACTGAGCGTCCGCCGCATGCCTGCCCGGCCGGTCGCTCAGGCCGGCTGGTCGGGAATCAGCAGGCTTTCCAGCCGGGCGATGCAGTCCTTGAGCTGCAGCTTGCGCCGCTTCAGGCGCTTGGACTCGAGGTCGTCATCCGGGTTCGCGGCCAGCTGCTGGATGCGTTCGTCCAGCGCGCGGTGCTCCTGGCGCAACGTCGAGATGCGCTCGGCGACCGAACTGGGATCGAAGGTTTCCACGGATGCCAAGCTTACACCGGTCGCCATGTCCGTCCGGCCGCGCGGTCGCGGCGGGCACCGCGGCAGGTGCCGCCGGTAGAATGGCGCGATGAGTGCCGTCCTGCCCCTGCCCGAACCGGTTTCCCGGAACCCGAACCGCCAGTCCGATCCGCGCGTGGTCCAGCGCGAGCAGGCCAAGCTGGCCAAGCGCCTGCGCCGCCAGGTCGGCCAGGCGATCGCCGACTTCGGCATGATCGAGGCCGGCGACAAGGTCATGGTGTGCCTGTCCGGCGGCAAGGACAGCTACACGATGCTGGACATCCTGCTGCAGCTGCAGCGCAAGGCACCGGTGCCGTTCGAGCTGGTCGCGGTCAACCTCGACCAGAAGCAGCCGGGCTTCCCCGAACACGTGCTGCCCCAGTACCTGCGCTCGCTAGACGTGCCGTTCCACATCATCGAGCAGGACACCTATTCGGTGGTCAGCCGCGTGGTGCCGGAAGGCAAGACGATGTGCTCGCTGTGTTCGCGCATGCGCCGCGGCGCGCTGTATTCCTACGCGGCCGAACACGGCTTCACCAAGATCGCGCTGGGCCACCACCGCGACGACCTGGTGGCGACGTTCTTCCTCAACCTGTTCCATCACGCCAAGCTCTCGGGCATGCCGCCCAAGCTGCTGTCCGACGACGGCCGGCACGTGGTGATCCGGCCGCTGGCCTACGTGCGCGAGAGCGACATCATCGAATACGCCGACGCGCGCCGGTTCCCGATCATCCCCTGCAACCTGTGCGGCAGCCAGGAGAACCTGCAGCGCAAGCAGGTCGGGCTGATGATGAAGCAGTGGGAGCGCGAGTCACCCGGCCGCCTCGAGACCATCGCCCGCGCGCTGGGCGACATCCGCCCCTCGCAGCTGTCCGATCAGAAACTGTTCGACTTCCTCGCCTTGGGCCACCGCGATGGCGCGGTCCTGGCCGATGCCCATGCCTGGCTGGCGGGCGAGGCGCACGACAGCGGCGCCTGAGCGCAGCGCCGCACTACGATCCTTGGCGGTCTGCCACGCAATGCCCGCCGCGGGACGCGTCCGTCGCGACGGCTGCGCTGCGCGAAGTGACGACCGTTACTTCCATCCAGCCCGCCGGCCGGGCCATCCTCGCCGCACGCGCCACCCCACCGGCGAAGGACGACGATGGAACTGGAGAAAGCCGCGCTGCTGGTGGTGCTGGCCCTGACCGGCTGGAGTGCGCTCGCCCTGCTGCTTGACCGGCGCGGCCATGTCGGCATCCATCGCGTGTTCGCGCTGCTGCTCGCCGCCCTGTGCCTGTCCCAGGCCTACTTCTATTCGCGCCTGCTGCAGCCCGGCGGGGTGGTGGCGCTCGGCCTCGCCGCGCAGGCCACGCTGTGGCTGAAAGGACCGCTGCTGTGGTGGATGGTGCGGCTGGCGGCCGGCCATGCTCCACGGTTGCCGGGCTTGCACCTGCTGCCGTTCGCGCTGGCGCTGGCCCTGCTGGCACGCTGGCCGTCGTCGGGCCCGACCGTGCAGGGGCTGGGCGCGCTGCATGCGCTCGCCTACCTGCTGGTCGCGTTGCACATCCTGCGCGCAACGCGTCCGCGGCTGGTCCGGATCTGGCGTGGCCACCCGAACACCTCGTACTACTGGCTGCTGTGGCTGGTCGGCGGCATGGTGCCGCTGGTGGTTACGGATCTGGCGCTGGTCGTCCTGGGCCGGATCCGCGGTCCGCTGCCGGCGGATGTCTTCGCCTGGATCGCCTGGCCGGTTTCGGCCTGGCTGCTGGCCGTGGCCCTGGCCAGCCTGTACCGGCCAGCACGATGGTTCCGCGGCCGCCGCGTCGAGGCCGGATCGATCCGCAACCAGGCCGATCCACCGGCATCCCGTGATGGCGCGGAACCGGCCCGGCAGGTAGCAACCCCGCAGGACGCGGCCGCACTGCGGAACGGCATCGATGCAGTCGCACCACCCGTGCGCCCCTGGCGCGAACTGGACGAAAGCCTGGCCCGCGAACTGGCCGCACGCCTAGCGCAGCTGATGGACGCCGAGCAGCTCTTCCGCGATGGCGAACTGTCGCTGCCGCGCCTGGCCGAGCGGCTCGGCATCAGCGCGCACCAGGCCTCGGAGCTGCTCAACGTGCACCTGGGCACCGGCTTCTACGATTACCTGGCGCAGCGGCGGCTGGACTACGCCTGCCGCCTGCTGCGCGACCCGGCCTGCGAATGGCGGGTGGTCGACATCGCCTTCGAGTCCGGCTTCGGCAACAAGAACTCGTTCTACCGCGAATTCCGCGAAGCCTGCGGCATGGCGCCGGCCGAATACCGCCAGCGCCACCGGGACGGCCCGCAGGCGGTACCGGCCTGAGCGATCACTCCGCAACGCCGATCCGGTACCACTCCAGCCGCTCCACCCCACGCTCGAAATGGCCGTGGTGTTGCTGGAACTCCGGCGACTGCAGATACGCGTCGATCGACGCGGCCGACTCCCAGCGGAACAGCAGCACCAGGTCGGGCGGATCGGTCTCGCCGTCGCCGGCCGTTCCGTAGTGCTGCGCCGGCAATGCCAGTACCGGTCGGATCCCGAGCCGCTCGCGCAGGGCCGCGGTGCCGGTGTAGTAGCGGTCGTATTCGGCCCGGTCCTTCAACCAGAGCAGGCCCAGCGTGTACGGATGGCCGCGGTCGAACGCCAGTTCCAGCGGCGCCCCGACCGCCAGGTCCAGGATCCGCTGCTGCTTCCAGCCCGCTTTGCGCAGCGGCAGGTAATCGGCCACGTAACGTGGATCGCCCCGCACCGCGCGCACCGCCGCCGCATCGGGCCAGGCATACAGCGCCACCTCCTGCGGCGTGTCCTGGCCGAGCAGCACCCGGTCGACATTCAGGATCTCCAGCGCGCGCACGCCGGCAGCCTGCGGCATCGACGCCACGCCACCCAGGTAGGCCGTGCGCGCGGCCTCGCCCCCGGGCTGCTCTTCGCCCACGGCCAGGGTCAGCACCTGACCGGGCGCCAGGCTCGCCGCGGATGACCACGTCGGGACCGATCAGGGTGTCG
>JAGHZW010000201.1:14226-14980 GCA_017745195.1 Pseudoxanthomonas sp.
CACCGGCTGGAACAGCACCGGGCGCGTGGGCTGGCGCAGAAGGTCGCCGAGATCGAGGACAAGGAAGGCCGCAAGCTCGGTGGCAAGGCGCGCAAGCGGTTGAAGGACGACCTGCTGCACGAGCTGCTGCCGCGCGCCTTCGTGAAGAGCTCGCGCACCGACGCGATGCTCGATCTCGAGCACGGCTTCCTCGCCGTCGACACCTCCTCGCGCAAGAGCGGCGAGGCGGTGGCCTCGGAGATCCGCCGTGCGCTGGGCAGCTTCCCGGCGATCCCGCCGAACGCCGAAGTGGCGCCGCGCAGCATCCTCACCGGCTGGATCGCGGGCGAGCCGCTGCCGGAAGGCCTGTCGCTGGGCGAGGAATGCGAGCTCAAGGACGCGATGGACGGCGGCGCGGTGGTCAAGGCGCAGCACCAGGAACTGCTCAGCGACGAGATCGCCAAGCACCTGGAGGTCGGCAAGCAGGTGACGAAGCTGGCGCTGAACCTGGACGACCATGTCTCCTTCGTCCTCGGCGAAGACCTGGTGGTGCGCAAGCTCAAGTTCCTCGAGGGCGCGGTCGACCAGCTGGAGAGCACCGAGCGCGACGACCTGCGCCAGGAGCTGGACGCACGCTTCGCCCTGCTGGCCGGCGAGGTGCGGCGCCTGTTCCTGGTACTGGAGTCGGCCCTCAAACTGAGCAAGGCCGAAGGCTGAATGGGCGGGGCGGCGCCGGGCTGTCGTCTTCAGGACCGGAGGCTGGCCGCCGAACAGC
>JAGHZW010000202.1:0-20926 GCA_017745195.1 Pseudoxanthomonas sp.
CGTGCCACTGGAGCGCAGCACGCGGGTGCTCTCGATCGTGCCGTCGCGGCGCACGTGATTGTTATGGGGTCCAGTCCGGGCGGAGCCGCCCGCAGGAACCCGGCATTGTAGCCGCTTTGGCCGGTCGGGGCTACCCGCCCGGACTGCCGTCCGGCCCGGCGTGCTCCCGCAACCACTCGTCGAGCAGCTTGCGGTCGGCCTTGGACAGCTCCCGGCCTTCCAGCAGGTCGGGGCGACGCTGCCAGGTCCGGACCAGCGCCTGCTGGCGGCGCCAGCGGGCGATGGCGGCATGGTTGCCCGAGCGCAGCACCTCCGGGACCGTGCCGTAGGCATGCTCGACCGGATGGCTGTAGTGCGGGCAGTCCAGCAGGCCGTCCTCGAAGCTGTCCTGCTCGGCCGAACCGGCATCGTTCAGGACCCCCTCCTGCAGCCGGGCGACCGCGTCCACGACCACCGCCGCGGCCAGTTCACCGCCGGACAGGACGTAGTCGCCGATCGACAGCTCCTCGTCGACCTCGGCCTGGACCAGGCGCTCGTCCACGCCCTCGTAGCGTCCGCACAGCAGCGCCAGTCGCGGCAGCGCGGCCAGCTCGCGGACCTTGGCCTGGTCCAGCCGGCGCCCCTGCGGACTCAGATAGACCAGGCGCGGACGCAGCGGATCGGCCTGCCGCATCGTCGCCAGGCAACGGCGCAGCGGCTCGACCAGCATGACCATGCCGGGACCGCCGCCGAAGGTGCGGTCGTCGACCTTGCGGTAATTGCCTTCGGCGTGGTCGCGCGGATTCCAGCCGTGCAGCGACAGCAGCCCGCGTTCGCGCGCACGGCCGACCACGCCGAACGCGGCGCACTGGTCGACGAACTCGGGAAACAGGCTGACGATGTCGATGCGCATCGCGACTCCCGCCGGCAGGGCCGGCCTGGCGTACTTGCAGATGTACGTGGTGACAGGTCCGCCACGCGGGCGGACGGACTCAGAACTCGGGATCCCAGTCGACCGTGATCGTGCCGGACTCGAAGTCCACCGACTTCACGTAGTCGGGCTGGACGAACGGCAGCATGCGCTCACGTTCGCCGCGCACCACCATCACGTCGTTGGCGCCGGTCGACAGCAGGTGCGAGACCTCGCCCAGCATGACGCCCTCGACGGTGACCACGCGCAGGCCTTCCAGGTCGACCCAGTAGTACTCGCCCGGCGCCGGCGGCGGCAACGCCTCGCGCGGGACCAGGATCTCGGTACCGCGCAGCGCTTCGGCCGCATCACGGTCGCTGATGCCAGGCAGGGTCGCGACCACGTGCTTGCCGGTATCGCGGCCGCGGGCGCCCTGCAGCTCGCGCTCGACGCCGTTGGCCGAGCGCAGGATCCACGGCTGGTAGCTGAAGATCTGCGCGCGCGGCTCGGTCCAGGACAGCAGCTTCACTTCGCCACGCACGCCGACGGCGCCCGACACCGCGCCCAGCAGGATCAGCTTGCGGGGCGAAGTGGAGCGCGCGTCGTCGTTCATTGAAGTCCGTTCTTGGGCGGACAGGGCCACCGGCGAACCGGTGGCCGGCCTGATCAGGCGGCGGTCGCCTGGGCCTTGGTCGCTTCCTTGTACAGGTTGCGGACCTTGTCGGTCAGCTGGGCGCCGTGGCCGACCCAATGGTCGACGCGGGCGATGTCCAGCACGATGCGCTGATCGTTGCCGGAAGCGACCGGGTTGTAGTAGCCGACGCGCTCGATGTTGCGGCCGTCGCGGGCGCTGCGCGAGTCGGTGACGATGATGTGGTAGAACGGACGCTTCTTCGCGCCGCCGCGGGTGAGACGGATCTTGACCATGGTGGTTTTCTCGGTGTTGCCCAGTCGCCAGGGTGGCGAGGTAAGCCGCGAATTGTAGGTCACCGGCGCGGTGCGGACAACCCGAGCTGAACCGCGTCCGGCGGGGCGTTCAGGCCCGCTGCAAGGCGCGGCGGCGTTCCCGGGGCCTGCAACACTTCCCAGGGCGCCCGCCCGAGCGCCTCCTGCAGAAGCCCGCCCAGGTCGGCCCAGGCATCCGGGGAATACTCGATTCCGTCGATCGCCAGGATCGGCTGCAAGCCGTTGGCATTGGCGGCGAAGGCTGCCTGGAAGCTCCCCAGCTCGGCCACCGTGACAGGACGGACCACCTGCCCGACCCCGGCCGCCTCCAGCCCGGCCTGCAGCAGGCACTCGGTGGTCCCGCGCAGCGCGGGCGCCTGCGGCCAGACGACCTGCCGACCATCCCAGAAGCCGATGTTCCAGACCGATCCCTCGGCCACCCGCGCGCCCTGCCCTTCGCCATCGACGAACAGTGCGTCGTCGTAGCCGGCTTTCAATGCCTCGCGCCGGTGGTGGAACAGCGGGAAGGTTCCGACGTGCTTGAGCTGCGGGACCGGGCGCAGGAACGAGCGCGTCTGCACCCGCAGCGCACGCGGCGCCGGCGGCAGTGCGGAAACCGCGACCAGCACGTCAATCGCGACCGGTTGCAGCGGCCGGCGGAAGTCGAACCCGCGCGAGAACACGGTGACCCGCATCGAGCCGTCGCCACCTGCGGCGGCCGCGGCGTCGCGCATCCAGCCACGGACGGCGGCCTCGTCGAGCGTGGCATCGAACAGCACCGCGGTGCCTTCGGCCAGGCGCGCCAGATGCAGGGCCAGGCCGCGCGCAGCGCCGCCGCGGACCTGCAGCGAAGTGAAGTGGCCGTAATTGACCTGGGCCAGCGCGCGCAGCGCCGCCGGGTCGTCGGCCGGCGCGCCGTTGAGCAGGAAGACGGGCGTGGTCGCGCTCATCCGGCCACGCGCGCGAGGTGCGGGGCCTGCAACGCCAGGGGAACACGCATCGCGTCGATCCCCGGCCGGATCAGCGGAACGGCAGGCCGCCGCGCCCGCCCATGCCGCCGCCCATCATTCCCTGCAGGCCGCGCATCATGCCCTTCATGCCGCCGCGGCCGAGCTTGCCCATCATCTTTTCCATCTGCTGGTACTGCTTGAGCAGCTTGTTCACGTCGGCCGGCGTGGTGCCGGAACCGCGCGCGATGCGGGCGCGGCGCGAACCGTTGAGCAGGTCCGGGTTGCGGCGCTCCTTCGGCGTCATCGAACCGATGATCGCCATCATCCGCGGCACCTCGCGGCTCTGCGAAACCTGCGCCTTGAGGTGCTCGGGCACCTGGCCCAGGCCCGGCAGCTTGTCGATCAGGCCGGCGATGCCGCCCATGTTCTGCATCTGCTCGAGCTGGTCGCGCATGTCGTTGAGGTCGAACTTCTTGCCCTTGGCGACCTTGGCGGCGAGCTTGGCGGCCTTCTCCTGGTCGACGTTCTGCTCGACCTGCTCGACCAGCGACAGCACGTCGCCCATGTCGAGGATGCGCGCGGCGACGCGGTCGGGATGGAACACGTCCAGGCCGTCGAGCTTCTCGCCGGTACCGGTGAACTTGACCGGCTTGCCGGTGATGTAGCGCACCGACAGCGCGGCGCCGCCACGGGCGTCGCCATCGGTCTTGGTCAACACGACACCGGTCAGCGGCAGCGCTTCGGAGAACGCCTTGGCGGTGTTGGCCGCGTCCTGGCCGGTCATCGCGTCGACCACGAACAGGGTCTCGGCCGGATTGACCGCGGCGTGCAACGCCTTGATCTCGGCCATCATCGCCTCGTCGATGGCGAGGCGGCCGGCGGTGTCGACGATCAGCACGTCGGCGAAGGACTTGCGCGCGTCGGAGATCGCGGCGCGGACGATGTCTTCGGGCTTCTGCCCGGCGTCGGACGGGAAGAACAGCACGCCGGACTGTTCGGCCAGGGTCTTCAGCTGTTCGATCGCGGCCGGGCGGTAGACGTCGGCGCTTACCACCATCACCTTCTTCTTGCGCTTTTCCTTCAGGTGCCTGGCCAGCTTGCCGACCGTGGTGGTCTTGCCGGCGCCCTGCAGGCCGGCCATCAGGATGATCGCCGGGGCCGGGACGTTGAGGTTCAGGTCGCTGGCCTGCGCGCCCATCACCGCGGTCAGCTCGTCGCGCACGACCTTGATCAGGGCCTGGCCCGGGGTCAGCGACTTGAGCACTTCCTGGCCGACCGCGCGCACCTTGATCCGCTGGATCAGCGCCTGCACCACCGGCAGGGCGACGTCCGCCTCGAGCAGGGCCACGCGCACCTCGCGCACCGCCTCGCTGATGTTGGACTCGGTCAGGCGGCCGCGTCCGCGCAGGCGCTCCATGGTGCCGGACAGACGCTGGGTCAGGGATTCGAACATGCAGGCGGACCGGAAGGCGGAAAACGGGCGGCGATTATAGCCCGCGACCCCGCCGCCCCTGCGTCGCGCCATTCCGTCGGCTCATGCGCCTATGCGACACTCGTCCGGTGACACTCGTGCTCATCGCCGTCGCCGCCTACCTGCTCGCACCCCTGCTCCTGTTCAGGACGGTGGCCGGCAAGTCGTCTTCGCCATCCCGCGTCTGGCTGGTCCCGGCGCTGGTGGGCGTGGTCATGCATGCCGCCTACCACCTCGGCGTGGCCTGGCGGACGCCGGGCGGGCCGGACATGCACTTCTTCTCGGCACTGTCGCTGGTCGGCCTGGGCATGGCGGCGATGACCGCGCTGGTCGGCGCGCGCGGGCGCATGGCCGCGCTTGGCGTGATCGCCTTCCCGCTGGCCGCCGCGCTGCTGCTCGCCTACCACGGCTACGGCCATGCCGCCTCGCCCGTACTCGGCTGGCGCCTGCAGCTGCATGCCTGGCTGGCGCTGCTCGCCTACGCGACGCTGGCCATCGCCGCGCTGCTGGCGGTGATGCTGTGGATCCAGGAACGCGCACTGCGCCGCCGCGAATTCCATGCCTGGCTGCGGATGCTGCCGCCGCTGACCGAACTGGAGTTCCTGCTGTTCCGCACGATCGCGGTCGGCTTCGTCCTGCTGACCCTGACCCTGCTGACCGGCGTGCTGTTCGTCGAGAACCTGCTGTCCCAGCACCTGCTCCACAAGACCGTGCTCAGCGTGCTGTCGTGGCTGGTGTTCGGAGGCCTGCTGCTCGGCCGCTGGCGCTACGGCTGGCGCGGGATCCGCGCCGTGCACTGGACGCTGACCGCGATGGCGCTGCTGCTGCTGGCGTTCTTCGGCAGCAAGTTCGTGCTGGAGCTGGTACTGGGACGCACAGCATGATGCTGCTGATCGGGCAAGGCGAACGCATTGTCCCGATCGGCCCTCCGGAACCGAGGCACTGCCCGGGCTGCGAAACGGTCACCGACTTCCAGCCGCGCCTGCGCTACAAGTACGGCAGCCTCGACCTGCTGTTCGGCTTCAGCTACGGCAAGCGCTACGAACTGGCCTGCACCCGCTGCGAGCACGGCTGGATCCTGGACACGCGGCTGACCGAACGCGAACTGGGCAAGGTACCGATCCCGTTCCATCTGCGCTTCGGCCTGCCGGTGATGCTGGCCGTGCTCGCCTTTCTGGGCGCAGCGGCGTATGCCGTGCGCCATCCGGGCTGACTCACGCCTGCTCGAGCGCGTCCGCAAGCCGCTCCACCGCGACCACTTCCATGTCCTTGTAGCGACCGCCCTTGGGCACGTTCGCCTTCGGCACGATCGCGCGGCGGAAGCCATGGGTCGCCGCCTCGCGCAGGCGCTCCTCGCCGTTGGGCACCGGGCGGATCTCGCCGGACAGGCCGACCTCGCCGAAGGCCACGGTCTTGTCGGCCAGCGGCCGGTCGCGCAGCGAGGACAGCACCGCCAGCAGCACCGGCAGGTCGGCGGCGGTTTCCTGCACGCGGATGCCGCCGACGACATTGACGAACACGTCCTGGTCGCCGACCGCCACGCCGCCGTGCCGGTGCAGCACCGCCAGCAGCATCGCCAGCCGGTTCTGCTCCAGGCCGACGGCGACCCGGCGCGGATTGGACAGCGGCGAGGAATCGACCAGCGCCTGCACCTCGACCAGCAGCGGCCGCGTGCCCTCGCGGGTGACCATCACGCAGCTGCCGGGCTGCTGCGAACTGCCCGACAGGAAGATCGCCGAGGGGTTGGGCACTTCCTTCAGGCCCTTGTCACCCATCGCGAACACGCCCAGCTCGTTGACCGCACCGAAGCGGTTCTTGAAGGCGCGCAGCACGCGGAAGCGGCTGCCGCTTTCGCCTTCGAAATACAGCACCGCGTCGACCATGTGCTCCAGCACCCGCGGACCGGCGATACCGCCCTCCTTGGTCACGTGGCCGACCAGGAACACGGCGGTGCCGGTTTCCTTGGCATAGCGCACCAGGCGCGCCGCGCTCTCGCGTACCTGGCTGACCGAACCGGGCGCGGCAGTGAGCGATTCGGTCCACAGCGTCTGCACCGAGTCGGCCACGATCAGCCTTGGCTGCGCCTGCGCGGCGTGCTGCAGGATCGACTCGATCCCGGTCTCGGCCAGCGCCTGCAGGTTGTCCAGCGGCAGGTCCAGGCGCACCGCGCGCCCGGCGACCTGGGCCAGCGACTCCTCGCCGGTGACGTACAGCGCGGGCAGCTGCGCGGCCATCTTCGCCAGCGCCTGCAGCAACAGGGTCGACTTGCCGATGCCCGGGTCGCCGCCGACCAGCACCACCGCGCCCTCGACCAGGCCGCCGCCGAGCACGCGGTCAAGTTCGCCGATGCCGGTGGAGACGCGGACTTCCGCCGCCTGGCTGACGTCCTTGAGCGCGGTGACCTTGGGCGGGTCGACCTTGCCGGCCCAGCCACTGCGCCGCGCCGACGGCGGCCCGGCGCTCGCGCCGGCCGGCTCCAGGACGACCTGCGAAAGCGTGTTCCAGGCCCCGCATTCGCCGCACTGGCCCTGCCACTTGCTGTATTCGGCGCCACATTCGCCGCAGACGTAGGCGGTACGGGCGCTGGACTTGGAAGAGGGCTTGGCCACGGCGGCATGATCTGGGACGGGAGCGCCACTCTAGCGGCGCGCAGTCTCCGCTGGCGAGACGAAAGACCGGCCGCGCCGCTGGCCTGCCCGGCTCCGAACCGTTAGAATTCCGCCCCCGGCCGCGTCCTCGCGCCCGGACATCGCCGGAATAGCTCAGTTGGTAGAGCGGCGCATTCGTAATCGCGACGCGGTAGTCGCGGTGACGGCGGCAGATGGCTTAAGATTCATGGCCTTAGGGTCACCAGCGGTCCGATGGTGAGGTAGCGCGGACACGGTTTGAACAAGTTTCAGGTTTCCGCCGGAGTAGCTCAGTTGGTAGAGCACGTCATTCGTAATGATGGGGTCGTAGGTTCGATTCCTATCTCCGGCACCACCTAAAGCGGAAAGGGCAGCCCACAAGGCTGCCCTTTTTGCTTAGCTGGCGATGCGGCCAGTTCTGACCGTGTTGCGCGGATTTAAGAGACGGATGACTTAGGCCTCCTTCCATGTGCACTTTGAGAGTCGCATGACAGAATGAAACTGTAGGCCTGAGGTAGTGGGCTCCAGTTGGGTAGACGATATTGATGAAACAAGAAGAGCTGCTAGTCGAGATGGTGCCAACGTTGAAGAAGAAGCGAGTAGCCGGCGGCGAAGCGACGACGGACCTTGTGTTCTCGGCCTACGTGGCAGATAACGCCCCGGTGTTTCGACAGATTCTCGACTTGCACATGCCCGACGGTGGCGTCATCGCAGACGTAACCTACGGCAAGGGGGCCTTCTGGACCGAGGTCGATCTGACCCGATACACGTTACTTGCCTCGGACGTGGCCGCTAAGCCGCAGCGCAAGGAGCTGTCGCAGATCGAGATTAGGGATGGCGTGGACTGCCGCGACCTGCCTTACGACGACGCCTCGCTCGATGGTCTCGTGCTCGATCCGCCGTACATGGAGGGCTTCTATCGTGGCGACACCGACCACCTAGCAGGCGGTGGAACGCACGCGGCCTTCCGGCATCACTACTCCAACGGTCGCGCGATTGAGGCCCCCGAGGAGGGCGCACCCAAGTGGCACGACGCGGTTGTCGATATGTACGTCCGCGCTGGCTGGGAGGCCGAGCGGGTGCTCAAGAAGGACGGCATCTTCATCGTGAAGTGCCAAGACGAGGTCAGCGCCAACAAGCAGCGGCTGACCCACGTCGAGCTGATCACGGCCTACGAATCGATGGGCTTCTACACCAAGGACCTGTTCGTGGTCGTCCGCTCCAACAAGGCGGGCGTGAGCCGCCTCAAGAAGCAGGCCCACGCGCGGAAGAACCACTCCTACTTCCTCGTCTTTCAGAAACGGAAGGTCAAGCTCTCGTCGGTCGTCACCGCGCCTAAGCCTCGGTAGGCTCCGCGACCTTCCCCTTCGCGGCCTGTCTACGCTCAAGGAGCTTGTCCAGCAGTTCGAACGGGTCGCTCACGAACGGCGCGTTGAGCGGCAAAGTGACCGGGATCAGCGAGGCGATGAGCTGTTGGCGCACTTCCTCAGAGTAGTTCCCGTGCGTACTGCGAGGCAGGTCCTCGTTCAGCGCGAAGCCAAACTCCCACTCGCCGCGGAACCCGAAGATGCCGGCCGCGACAATGTCGAACTCACCCACCTTCAAGAGCGTGGTCTCGACCACCTCGTCGTTCGCAAGCGTTAGCTTGCGCCTGTCGCTCGCGTCGCACTGGAAGGCCCCGCGGTAGCGCGTCTCCTTCTTGAACTTGTCGGGCAACGCGGTGTAACGCTCGTCGAGCACCCACTTGTAGATCGCCGCACCTTTCCTAGGCTTACCTGCTTTCGTCAGACCGGGAGAGGCCTTGCGGCCGACCTCCTTCTTCGCCATCAGTCGCATCCATTCGCCATCTGGCATGAGCACCTCGACCTGGTTGGTCTGCAGAGACTTGACCTCAATGCGGAATTCCTCGCCCTTGTAGGTGACTACCAGATCGCCCTTCTTCGTTCGGTCGTGGTCGTCGTCCTTACGGTGCGCCTCAGTTCGATTATGGCGGTCGAAAAGCTCCTTGAGCTTTCGCTCGGCAATGTAGCCGACGATCATTCCCCTGAGGCTGGGGTTCGTGTTAACCAGGTCGGTTAGATACTCCGCACTGATCCCCCAAGTTTCCAGAATTGTCTTCCCAGCCAAGCCGTTTCCCCCCAACGTGATTAACGTTGAGAGGATACGAGCACCGCCTGTCCGGGTCGAGAAGTATCGATCAGCCCGGGAGCATCTCGGGTGCATTGTTCGGACGTGCTGCACGGCCTCACCAGGTGAGCCGTGCCGCGTCCGGGGCCGCGCTGCCTGATACCGAGCAGCTCGGACCGAACCGGACGGCACGGGCTCACCGGGGAGCCCGGACAAAGTGCTGGTATCAGCGCGAGGTCCATCCGGGTACAGTGTGGTTAATCGGGCTGGCTACCAGACCAGCCCGAGGATCGTCGGCAATGGCTATGGCGATCAGAAGTGCTTTCGGTGGCAAGAACAGCCGAGGCCAGCCCAGCGTGACGAACCGGGCAGCCCATCTCTGCGACGCACAGCAGGCCCAGTCCCCCGGCGGCATTCCGCCTCCGCGGGAACCTGGAGATGGAGCACGCCCGTGACTACCCCCGAACCCAAGAAGCTCACACCCGACGAGCTGGCCGAGCTGCACGCGCTTCCCGACGAGGCGATGGTCAAGCCCGAGGAGGCCGCCGCGATCCTGCGGCTCAAGCGCGCCACGTTGTCGTGGTACCGCTGCCACGGCGGCGGCCCGAAGTACGCCCGCGTCGGGCCGAAGCTGATCCGCTACCGCATGGGCGACCTGCGCGACTACGCGAAGGGCCAGCCGATGGGCGAGGGCGTCCGCAAGGTCGCCGCCGCGATGCTGGCGGCCCGCACCGCCAATGCGGAGGGCTGACCGATGGCCGCAGAAGAAAACGCCCACGGCGTGCAAGACCGTGGGCGCAAGGTTACAACCGACCGGGAGACGGAGCCTGCCAGAGCTCACGGGATCAATGATGCCGTGGGGCGCAGCTCGCCGACGCCGTCATTCGACGTCGATGGTCTGATCCGCGCGGGCCTCACGCTGGTCCCGCTCCACAGGTGGGACGCCAAGGACGCGAGGGGCCGCGACCGCGGCAAGACCCCGCGCGACGGCGCCTGGCAGTCGAGGGACTACGACAGCCGCGAGGTGGTGGAGCAGGCGCGCCGCGACGGCCGCAACGTGGGCGTGCGGCTGCCGCCGACGTGGATGGTGCTCGACGTGGACCCGCGCAACTTCGGAGGGAAGGACGACCCCGACAACGCAGCCGGACGCGACCCACTGGCCGAGCTGGTGCGGGACGCGCGGCTCGACCTGTCCGCGTGCCCGCACGTCGTCACCGGATCGGGCGGGCACCACTACTACTTCCGCAAGCCCGCCGACGCGCAGCTCCTCGACAGCCTGGAGACCTACCCCGGCGTGGAGTTCAAGAGCCACGGCCGCCAGGTCGTCGCGCCCGGCTCCGTGCACCCGAACGGCCGGCGATACGAGTGGGACGACCTCGCGCCGTTCCCCGAGGAGGCGCCGCCGATGCCCAGCGCGCTGCTGCGCCTGACGCGCCGCCCCGTGCGGGCCCACGGCGAGGCGGCCGGGCTGGGCGAGCTCACGCCCGAGATGCTCGCGACGTCGCTGGAGCACCTGGATCCCTGCGACTTCCAGGACCACGACTCGCAGTGGCTGCCGCTGATGATGGCCTGCCACCACGCCACCGCGGGCGAGGGGCGTCAGGAGTTCATCGACTGGAGCACGCAGGACCCGAAGTACCGCGACGACGCCTGGACCATCGGCCGCAAGTGGGACTCGCTGCACGCCAGCCCGACGGGCGGACGCCGTGGGCGCCCGGTGACGGTGAAGTTCCTGCACAAGGTCGTGCAGGAGGCAGGCGGCCAGGTGGCGCGCACCGAGGCGGAGGACGACTTCGACGCGTGGGAGGACCCCGAGGACTTGGGGCGCGGCGTGGACGACGCGGCGCTGCGCGAGCCGCCGAGGGCCGAGGGCATCGCGGCCGTCATCGAGGAGATGAACGCCCGGCACTACGTCGCGCTGGACAACGGGTTCCAGGTCGTCACCGAGGAGCCAGACCCGATATTCGACCGACGCGTGCGCTACCAGCGCCTCTCCAAGAGCGACTTCCGATCGGCCTACGAGAACCAGCTCGTCGAGCACAACGACAAGCTGATGAGCAGGGCAGACCTCTGGCTCAGGAGCCCGCACCGCCGCACCTACAAGGGGATCATCTTCGACCCGGCGCGCGAGCAGGAGCACGAGGGCTGGCTCAACATGTGGAAGGGCTGGTCCGTCGAGCCGAGGCCGGGCGACTGGTCACTGCTGCGCGAGCTCATCCGCGACGTGCTCACCGACGGCGACGCCGCCTCGTTCGAGTACGTGCTGAACTGGATGGCCTTCATGTTCCAGCACCCCGAGAAGGTCGCGGAGGTCGCCATCGCCTTCAAGGGCGCGAAGGGCACCGGCAAGGGCACGCTCGGCCGCGCGCTGTTCAAGCTCTCGGGCGCGAGCGGATTGCACATCAGCTCGCCCGGCCACCTCGTCGGCCGCTTCAACTCGCACCTGCAGAACTGCGTCTGCCTGTTCGCCGACGAGGCGTTCTGGGCCGGCGACAAGGCGGGCGAGGCCGTGCTGAAGCAGCTCGTCACGGAGCCCACCCTCACCTACGAGGGCAAGGGCCGCGACGCGGTGACTGGCAGGAACCACGTGCACATCGTCATGGCGTCCAACAACGAGTGGGTGGTCCCTGCCGGCATGGACGGCGAGCGCAGGTTCGCGGTGTTCAACGTCAACGAGCGGCGGCGCGGCGACAGGGAGTTCTTCCTCGCGCTCAACCGCCAGCTCGACGAGGGCGGCCTCGCGGGCCTGCTGCACGAGATGCTGAGCCGCGACCTGGGCGACTGGCACCCGCGCGACACCGTCCCGCAGACCGAGGCTCTAGCCGAGCAGAAGCTCATGAGCCAGGGTCCCGAGGAGTCCTGGTGGGACGGCCTCCTGGAGGCCGGGCGCCTGCCCAACTTCCTGGGCGACCTGCCCTGGGACACTGAGGCCGTCGAGGTGGACAAGGACGAGCTCCACGCGGACTACGTCGCGCACGCCAGGATGCTAGGCGTCAGGCCGAAGACGAAGGCAGGCCTCGGCATGGTCATCAAGAAGAAGGCCGGGTTCGGCGACAGGCAGGTCGTCACCCACGACGGCCGCAAGACCTGGCGGTGGGTGCTGCCCAGGCTGGCCGACGCGCGGGCCATCTGGGCAAAGCGCGTGGGCCGCGGCTGAGGGCAATCTCGGCCACGGTCCGAGCATCGGCCGACCCTCCGTGACGGTGGGTCGGCCGCTTTGTCTTTGCGGATCATGCGCTTACCGAACCGAGGCACGAACGACCGAGCACACAAGCTCGTTTCGCGTTCGGCCGAGAAACGAGCCCGGAACTAAATGCCTAAATGCTAAATAGCCCGGCCCGGCATTTACCTTTTGGGCATTTAGTTTTCGAGGCTGTTTCTTACCTGATCTTATTTTTAGTCTGTGAAGTCTATGAAGAATAAGAAAAGGTAATGAAACCAAGGCTTTTCGGAGCACGGACTGATCTCGGCAGCACGGACAGCATTCCGTGACGCCGTAGCCCCTCGATGATGTGACCTGAGCCTGGCCGAGCGCGGCGGACGTGGCGCCCGATGCAGGGAACGCGGCCGAGTCGCCGTCCGACCTCGCGCCAGACCTCTCCCTCGCGCGCGTGGACCGTCCCGGAACCGTGGCCCGCTAATCAGTAGGCAGAAGGCGGGGCCACTCCAAGCCGATGATCCCGAAGGAGAAACGCTGGCTTCCTGCGCGCGCCTAACACGACACGATCACGCCGTAAGCCATTTTCTCGGGAGCCGGCCGTGGCCGCTAAGAAGTTCACCCCCGAGGTGCAGGAGGTCTTCCTCCAGGTGCTCGAGGACACTGCGTCGCCGAAGCAGGCGGCCCAGGCGTGCGGCATCTCCAGGCGCCTCGCGTTCGAGTACAAGCAGAACGACGTCGAGTTCCGCACCCGCTGGGAGAAGGCCATCGACGTCGCGATGGACGCGCTCCTGGACGAGGCGTACCGCCGCGCCTGCCTCGGCGTGGAGGAGCCCGTCATCTACCAGGGGCAGCTCTCCACGACGCGCGACCCGCAGACCGGCGACGAGAGACCGCTCACGGTGCGCAAGCACAGCGACCGCCTCCTGGAGGTCCTCCTGAAGTTCCGCTACGGCGAGCAGATGGCGGACAGGCTGCGCGTCAAGGTGGAGGACACGGGCCTGTCGGCAGACGCCCTGCTGGCGATGCCCGCCGACGAGCGCGCGCAGCTCGTGGCGCTGCTCTCCAAGTACAACGCGGCGAGGCCGCACGACGAGGACCGGGACGATGAGTGAGAAGCTGACGGTCGCTGAGGCGCTCATGCGCGCCGAGCAGATCGACGTGATGCTGGGCGCGATCCAGGGCACGGCGCCCGAGGCGGTCGCGGCGATGGGCGGGCGCGACGCCCTGGCCCGCCGCAGCGAGATGACGTGCCTCGGCCCGGTGCCGCGCCTGGACGCGGACGAGTGGGAGCGCATGTCGCTGGAGTACGAGGCGCGGCGCGAGCATGGCAGCGTCAACCGGGGGCACTAACGGGCACGCGGTCGCCGTGGAGGTGGACGGGGTGCGATACCCCTCCGCCAGGTCGGCGGCCCAGGCGCTCGGCATCGGGTACAGCGCCGTGACGGCCCGCGCGCACGACCCCAGGCACCCGAACTACCGCTGGCTCGGCGCGACGCCGGGCAGGCGTGAGCTGACGCCCGAGGACAGGCGCATCGCAAGGCCCCTCACCGAGCCCGAGCGGTGGCCGAACGACGGCGGCGCGCGACGCGCCCCCGTGATGGACTCCAACTACGACCCGCCCAGGGTCGTGCGCCGGGTCGGCTGGCTCCGCTGCATGTGCTGCGGGCGGTCCCACTTCTCCGAGGACGTGGCCCGCGCCCGCCTGTGCCTTGAGTGCGGCGGCGCCGGCGGCATGCCGACCGGGCCGCGTCCCGACTGCGACGCCTGACATTCCATCGGCGGGCGGCGCGAGGCCAAGCCCATGATCCGCAAGCCGCAGTGACGGCTCGCGCGGATGGAGGAACACGACAGGATCACTCCATGACCACCTGGAGCATGTCGTGATGATGACTATCAGAGATAGCGCCGCGCGCCACCTGGCTGCGGGCGGAGAGGATCTAGGCGAGCTCGCGAGGCTCGTCGAGCAGGACACCGACAAACCCGCGAGCCGAAGCGTGCTATCCGGTTATCGGTCGCGCTTCCGCCGTCACGGCGCGGACTGGGTCGACGCCGAGCGCGCAAGGCGCCGCCGCTGGAGGGTGGAGAACCCCGAAGCAGACCGTGAGGCAACCCGACGCTGGCATGTTGGGAATCCAGCGAGGAAATTGCTCGGGTCCTGTCGTAGCAGCGCGAAGGCCCGCGGACACCAGTGCATCCTCACGATCGAGATGATCGAGGAGATGCTGGTGCCGATGACCTGTTCGGCCACTGGTCTGCCACTGACGTGGGAACACATGGGAAGCTCGAAAGCGAACCCGTGGGCACCGAGCATCGACCGCCTCGACTGCGCGAAGGGCTACGTGCCCGGCAACGTCCGCGTCGTGTGCTGGGCTTTCAATCAGATGCGCGGCGACTTCCCCGACGAGGTGATCGTCGCGCTCGCCAAGGCGCTGGCCGCACGCGCCCCCTGATTGGTTGTCGGTGCGCCGTAGCGCGCAAGCCGTTGCCGCGCATGGCAGTTAGGCGGAACAAACCCAACTGGGACAAGGCATAGCAAACGTTGGCTCGCGCGCAAGTGCCTGCGCGACACGATCGAAGTCATTCCGGTCGCGCATTGGCGTGCGACCCGCACCTGGGCTAGGTGCACGCGCTCGCGTACCGGAGGACCACAACCCACCGGAGCACACGAGCAATGAAGATCGAACTCAGCGACACCCCCCTCCTCAGCGCACAGCAGATCGGCGAGCTCGCCTCGACCCTGGACCTGCTGCACAAGCGCACCCTCGCCGCGATCGAGCGGCTGAACAAGGACATCGCGGCCCGCAAGCAGCAGATCGCCGCGCGCTGGAAGAATGCCCCCGGCATCGGCATGGCCGACGTGGCGCGCTTCGCCGAGCACGAGACGCTCGCCAGCGTCCGCGAGATCAAGGACAACTCCAAGGCCGAGCTGGACAAGATCATGAAGGAGGCCGGCGCGCCGCACGCGCAGCTGGTCGCGCAGCGCCAGTTCTACGACTCCCCGGCGAAGGTCCTGGCCCGCGCGGCCCTGGGCGACCCCAAGCGCACCGAGTTCCTCCAGCAGCTCCAGCACGCTGGCCCCGCCGAGCTCGGCCACATGGCCCAGGTCGCCGTCGGCACGCGCAACGTGCCCCTTGCCTCGGCCGTGCTGTCCCTGATCGACCGCATGCCCTCCAAGGACCGCCCGGTCGGCCCGGTGGAGCTGGCGACGGCGATGAAGCAGGACGACTTCCTCAAGGTGCAGGAGTACATCAAGCTGGGCGACGCGCGCCTCCAGGGCATCCTGGTCGCGATCCGCGCCTGGCACGCCGGCAAGTCCAACCCGCTCGGCTCGGTGCAGCTCGCCATGCGCGAGCGGGAGATCGACCACGACCTGATCGGGGGCGACGGCGATGACTGACCGACGCGCCCACTACCCACCGTGCCACCCGGCGATGCTGGCACTCGCCGCCCTGGTTGCGGCGATCCAGCACAGGTGTGACCCGTTCCCCGAGCTGGAGGCGGTAGCCGCCCGCAACGGCGTGGCGGTCGGCTCCGAGGAGTTCGACGAGGCCGCGGCGCTGGCCGGGCAGCCCTACTGTCGCGCGCTGGACCTGTACGTCGACCGCGAGACCAAGCGCAGGGCGGACGCCCTGGGGTCGGGGATGGCGCACCTGGCCTTCCTCCCGGCCTGACCCGAGCAAACCCGGCCGGGTTGGTTAGGTGCGCAGAGGGCAACGGGTGGCCCGGCCGTGTTTCGGAGGGGATGTCTTCACGGCATCCCCTTCTTTTTCATGGGCTTGTGGACCGTCGCGTCCCGACAGGCAGTTAGATGCCCTAGAAGCAGCTCCGAGGGGGCTCCCGGATCGAGGGAACCGCGACCTAATGCCTACGTGCCCACCAACACGTAGGAGAACGCCATGAAGCTGGAAGAAATGCCCACCAAAGAGTTGCTGGCCCTGCACAACAGGATCGCCGACAAGCCCGCGGGGCCCAAGACATTCGCGACGCGGACCAAGCTCGTCGCCCGGATCGAGCAGGTCGCGGCCGACAAGAACATCGACCTGGCCTCGTTCGGGCAGCCGAAGAAGCCCAAGGCGACCGCGCAGCGCGCAGAGCCGAAGGCCGAGGCCACCGAGGCGCCCGAAGCCGCCGAGAAGAAGCCGCGCGGCCTTGGAGTGGGCGCGCTTGCACGCGCGATCCTGATGGACCCGGCCGGTCACCCGCACGCGCTCATCGCGGAGATGGTCAATGCGCAGATCGAGGGCGCGGCGGCGACTGCGAAGAGCGTTCGCTGGTATGCCAACGACATGCGCAAGAAGGGCGTCGAGGTGCCGCCGCGTCAGAAGCACCACCCAGCAGACATGGACGAGGAGCAGTCGGCCGAGGCGCTGTCCACGGTCCGGGTGGTCGAGTCCGCGCCGTCCGACGGCTGACGCCGTTCTCCCGCCGTGTACGAGAAAGGGCCACCTCGAAGGTGGCCCTTTCATTTCATCGCCTTGTGATGCGTCGCGCGCCGACAGTGGATCAGGCGTGCGCCTTTTCGAGCTCGTCCAGCTCGGTCAGGCACTCTTCCAGCAGCAGCCGCAGTTCCAGCTTCGCCGCCTCGTCCTGCCGGAAGACCATGTGATCGCGGATGGTGCCGATCAGGTCGTTTGTCTCACCGCTGACACGGACGTTCCTGCCGACGTGCAGGGATAAGCGCTTCTCGACGCGATGCCGCACCCGGACGCGGGGATCAGCGTTCATGCAACACCCCTGAACGCCTGCGCGAGCGCGGCCTGGTAGCGCGCCTCGCGCTTCAGCCACCTGGTCACGGTGTCCTGCTCACGGCGGCGGAACTCCTGCAGCGCCTGGGTGGCCTTCGTTACCGCGGATTCCGCGCGCTGCGCCGGCTGTCCCCAGCCGCGCTCCGTGAAGTAGGCCTCCGCGGCGCGCCTCATCCAGTCCTTGCCGAACAGCGCTTCGAGCGCGATGTATGCGCGGAGGTGCTTGCCAGCATCACCGGGCAACTCCTCTCTCTCGGACACGTCGTACACCAGCCCGAAGGTGTCCTCGCCCAGCTCATCGACGCAGAACTCGCGCAGGGCCTTCGGAGAGCCCTTTCCCTGCATGATGCCGACATGGGCGCAGGCTGCGCGGACTCCGCTGGTGAGCGCCAACTCGATGCCGACCAGCTTCCAGTGCTTCTCGTTCGCGGCCACCAAGTCCATCACGTTCGCGGCCTTCTTTGCTTCGCTCTCCATCTCTAATCTCCAGCTAGTTTTCACTGATCGGAATTGACCAGCTGGTAGGGGATGCTAAGCACACTTTTTCGTGCCGTGAATTATTATTTGCAGGGTCTACGCGACCTCGCATTCGTTTGTTGACGGCGTATTCTCAGGCGTGGTTGCGAGGCGCGGGGGCCACTCGCCCTCGGTCCAAGTGAGGCCGAGCTGTTCGAGGATGTAGCGCGACGCCGCCTCCTGATGCTTGCGCAGGTACTCGGGGCCGACGTGGATGTAGCCCATCGTGACGTTGCTGGCCGCGTGGTTGAGCAGGTACTTCAGCTCCAGCAGCGGAACGCCCGCCTGCACCGCCAGCGTTGCGAACGTGTGCCGCAGGGCGTGTCCCGTCAGACCGTCCAGCTCGTGCTGCGCGACCTCGGCGACGTGACCCGACTTCGACTCGGCGGGGAACAGCCACGGGCTCTTGCGGTGCAGGCGCGGATTCTCCTCGACGCGGTGGCCGAGCAGGTCGGCGAGCGGCCCGGACAGCGGCAGGTCGAACGCGCGGGTCGATCCGCCCTTGGGCTTGGGTACGTGCAGTCGCCCGGAGGCGAGGTCCAGGTCCGAGGCGCGGGCCTCGCAGGCCGACGTTCGCCGCATGCCGGTGAGCACCATGAACAGGTGCAGGTCGCGCCGCACCGGGTGGAGGCCGAGCACCGCCTTGCCCCACGCCTTGAGCCTGTCCGTCGGGGCGTCCACCTTGCGGCGCCGCAGCCCGTGGTAGTCCACGTTCCCGCAGGGGTTCGGCGGCAGGTCCGGGTGCTCGCGCAGGCCTCGGTTGTACACAGCCCTGAAGATGCGGAAGGCGTTGTCCGCCGAGGGCGCGCCGTGCCGCTCGGTGATGCGGCGGTGCCTGTCGCGCACGCCCGAGCGGTCCGCGCCGAGCTCGGCCAGCGGGCGGTCGAGCCAGTCGGACAGGTACTGCTCGCAGTTGTAGCGGTAGTCGTCCTTGGTCCTCGGGGACAGCGGCTTTGCCGCCAGGTGGAGGTCGAGCGCCTCGCGCAGGGTGATCCCGCGCGCACGCGCCCGGCGGCGCTCCTCGTTCGGGTTGACCCCGCCGCGCATGCCGACCAGCGTCTGCCGGGCGGCGTCGCGGGCCTGCTTGGCGTCCATCGCCGGGTGGTCGCCAAGCTTCGTCCTGACCTGGCGGCCGTTGACGAGGGACTGCACGTAGAAGCTGCGCTTGGTGGCGGTGACGATGAGGTAGAACCCCCTCATCTCGGTGTCGGCGTACAGGACCGACTTGCCCGGCTCGGGGCGGGGTGCCCTCTCGACGAGGGACTGGGTGATCTTCGACTTCATGCTGGCTCCGTGGGTGGCGGGGCCACGGCACGGACACGGTTTCGCACCACAAGGTGCCGTGTTCAGACGCGCCGTAAGTGCCCCTGAAGCCTCATTAGGTCGCGGTTTTCCCTTGCTGTAAGCGCACTTAGGCCATCTGATACCAAATCATGGCAAACTGCGCGCGTAGCGATTCGTAATGCGTAGGTCGCAGGTTCGACTCCTGTTTCCGGCACCAGATTCGCGAAAGGGCCCCGCTTCGGCGGGGCCTTGTCGTTTCCGGGCCTGTGCGGGCCGTGCATGCACCGGACAACCGCGCCCGGAGTGCTAACGTAACCGCCCTCCTGCCCTGACCATCTGCGACTGCATGCACCATCGCGCCACGATCACGTCAGCTCTCCTGTCCCTGCTTCTGGTGCTGACGGTCGCCGGGCCAGCGCTCGCGCAGGCGCCGTCGTTGGACGAGGCGCGCCAGCAGCTGGAACGGATCGGCGCGCAGCTGGACGAGCAGAAGGACGACGCGGCGCTGCAGGCTTCGCGCGATGCGGTGCTGAAAGTCCAGGCGCAGGCCGAGCAGACTATCGCCGAGCGCACACCGCAGCTGCAGAGCCTGGACGCGCGGCTGGCCGAACTGGGCGACAGCCCGGCCAAGCAGGGGCAGGAGGCGCCGGAGGTCACACGCGAACGCCGCGACCTGCAGCGCCAGCGCAACGACGTGGATGCGGAGCTGCGCCAGGCGCGCCTGGCGTCGGTGGAAAGTGGCCAGATGCTGGAACGGATCGCGGCCGAACGACAGGAGACCTTCCACCAGACCCTGTCCGAACGCACCACGCCCCCCTGGAACCCGCGATTCTGGCGCGACCTGGCCGAGAACCGCGCGCGCGACGGCGCACGCCTGATCGGCCTGTGGAGCGACGCGCGCGATGCCGTCTCCGCGCGCTGGCAGTCCGGCCCGCTGCGCCCGGCGAGCTACCTTGCGCTGGCCCTGCTGGTGGCGGTGGCGGTCGGCTGGTTCGGCACGCGCACCGTGCCGCGACTGGTCGGCAGGCACATCCCGGCGGGACCACTGCGGCGCTCGGCCCCGGCAATGGCCCGGCTGCTGCTGTCGATACTGGCCGCATTGTGGATCGTCGGCCTGCTGCGCCTGGCGCTGCTGCCGGCCGACGCGCCCGCGACCGTGGTCCAGCTGGCCGACCTTGCCAGCTGGATCCTGGTATTCGCAACCTTCGTGACCACGCTCGGCGCGGTGCTGCTGTCGGTGCGCAGCCCTTCCTGGCGCCTGCCGGCGATTTCCGACGAAGGCGCGCGCGCTCTGCGTCCGCTGCCGTTGGCCGCGTCGCTCGCGATCGTGATCGCCACGCTGGCGCAGCAGCTGGGCACGCTGGTCAACGCCAGCCTGCCGCTGGCAGTGGCGCTCACCGCACTCGCTGCACTGGTATCGACCTCGGTGGTGTTGATGGCGTTGCTGCGGGTGCAACGCCTGCAGGCGCGCACCGCTGCAGCCGATGCGGCCACCGCCCCCCAGGCGCCGGCACCGCCTCCCGCGGCTGCACCGGCCAAAAAACCGCATTTCCGGCCATGGATGAACGTGGCGGTCAGCATCGCGTGGGTGGCGGTGTCGGTCTGCATCCTGGGACTGCTGACCGGTTTCGTCGCCCTCGCCGGCTTCGTCGCCCTGCAGGTGCTGTGGACCGGCGTGGTGCTGGCCACCATGTACCTAGGCATGCGTTTCGTCGACGACCTGATCGGCGCCCTGATCGGCGCCAAGGGCGTGGCCGGGCGCCGGATCAACGACCGCTTCGGCCTGGATCCGCGCCACGTCGAGCGGATCGCAGTGGTGCTCTCGGCGGCGCTGCGCACGCTGCTGGCCTTGCTCGGCCTGATCGCACTGGCGATGCCCTACGGCGCCAGCGGCGACGACCTGATCGACCGCGCGCTGGGCCTGGCCCGCGATGGCATCAGCATCGGCCAGCTGCCGCTCAGCCCGACCAACGTGGTCCGCGCGATCGTGGTGTTCGCACTGGCCAGCGGCGTGTTCCACCTCATCAAGCGCTGGCTGGCGCGACGCTACCTGCCGACCACGCGCATGGACGAGGGCATGCAGGCCTCGGTGGTCACCCTGTTCGGTTACGCGACGATGGTAGTGGCCGTGGCGATGGCGCTGGCGGCCGTTGGCGTGGGCCTGGAGCGGATCGCCTGGATCGCCAGCGCCCGGTCAAGGTCGGCGACTGGG
>JAGHZW010000202.1:20963-21564 GCA_017745195.1 Pseudoxanthomonas sp.
CGTCGGCCGGCAGCAGCGCCAGGCGCAGCAGGCCGATATGGCGCTTGCCGGCCACCCAAGCCGGGTCGATCTCGTGCGCACCGTCGATCAGGTACGACTCCACGCCTTCGCGACGGGCCAGCTCGGCCAGGCGATTGGAGTTGGAGCTGTTCGGCGAACCGACCACCAAGACCAGGTCGCAGCGCCCCGCGAGCTCGCGCACCGCGTCCTGGCGGTTCTGGGTGGCGTAGCAGATGTCGTCGTTGCGTGGTCCCTGCATCGCCGGGAAGCGCGCCCGCAAAGCCTCGATGATCCCGCGGGTGTCGTCCACCGACAACGTGGTCTGGGTCGTGTAGGCCAGGTTCTCCGGCTGCCCGACCTGCAGGGTCGCGACATCGTCGATGTCTTCGACCAGGTGGATCTTTCCGCCGCCACCCTCGCGGTTCCACTGGCCCATCGTCCCCTCGACCTCGGGGTGCCCGGCATGGCCGATCAGGACCACGTCGCGGCCCGCGCGGCAGTGGCGCGCCACTTCCAGGTGGACCTTGGTCACCAGCGGGCAGGTCGCGTCGAACACCTTCAGTCCGCGCCGCTCCGCCTCGTCGCGCACCGCGCGCTTCCT
>JAGHZW010000202.1:21644-74453 GCA_017745195.1 Pseudoxanthomonas sp.
CCGCCGTTGGTCGACGCCGGCGCAGAAACCACGGGGATTGGCGAGGATGACGTCCATGGAATCAGTCGTTGCTGTCGCCGTGGCGACCGGAAGGGACCAGCGCATAGCGTTGCACGGCCATCATGAACCGGCCTTGCCCTTCCTGCCATCGAACAGGCCGAACAGGGCGATGCCGATCGCACCGGCGACGATCGCCGAATCGGCCAGGTTGAACGATGGCCAGTAATGCCCTCGCCAGTACCACTGGATGAAATCGACGACGTGGCCGTGGACCAGGCGGTCGATGACATTCCCCAGCGCGCCGCCGATCACCAGCGAGTACGGCAGCGCCTGCCGCCAGTCGCCGCGCGGCGTGCGCCACAGCCACCGGCCCAGCAGGCCGCAGATGGCGAAGGCCAGCGCGGTGAAGAACAGCGCCTGCCAGCCACCGGCGTTGGCCAGGAAGCTGAACGCCGCACCGGTGTTGTAGGTGCGATACCAGTTCCAGAAGCCGTCGATCACCGGCACGGCGGTGTACTCGGGAAGGTTGGCCAGGACCCAGGCCTTGCTCCACTGGTCGAACACGATGATCGCCGCCGACAGCAGCAGCCAGGACATCGCATTGGGGCGGGGACGTGTGGTCGCCATGCTCAGAACCACCTGCGGTCCTCGCCGGGACCCCCGACGTTCGAGACGCAGCGGCCACACAGCTCCGGATGCCCCGGATCCACGCCGACGTCGGCGCGGTGGTGCCAGCAGCGCACGCACTTGGCCTTGGTTGTCGGCTGGGCACTGATGAAGATGTCGTCGGTCTGCGCCGGCACCACGGCCACGTCGCCGCTGATGAACAGGAAGCGCAGCTCTTCGGCCAGCGGCTGCAGGTGCGCGGCGATGTCGGCGCCGGCAGTCACCGTGATCTCGGCCTCCAGCGCGGCACCGATCTGGCCGTTGGCGCGCATCGGCTCGAGCACCTTGGCGACCTGCTCACGCAAGGCCAGCAGGCGGTCGAAATCCTCCGCACCCAGCTGCGCATCGGCCGGCAGCGGTGCAAGACCGTCGTACCACGTGGCGAACAGCACGTTGCCCGCACGCTCGCCGCGTTCCGTCGATGCGGGCAAATAACCCCACAGCTCGTCGGCGGTGAAGCTCAGCACCGGCGCGATCCAGCGCACGAACGCCTCGGCGATGCGGAACATCGCGCTCTGCGCGCTGCGCCGGCCGCGCGAGTCCTCGCCCATCGTGTACAGCCGGTCCTTGGTCACGTCCAGGTACAGCGAACCCAGGTCGACGCTGCAGAAGTTCAGCAGCGCCTGGACGATGGCGGCGAAGTCGTAGCGCTCGTACGCCTCCTTGATTTTCTCCTGGACTTCGAAGGCGCGATGCACGATCCAGCGGTCCAGCGCGACCATGTCCTCCAGCGGACGCAGGTCGCGCGCCGGATCGAAGCCATGCAGGTTGGCCAGCAGGAAGCGCGCGGTGTTGCGCAGGCGGCGGTAGGCGTCGGCATTGCGCTTGAGGATCTCCTGCGACAGCGACATCTCGTTGCTGTAGTCGGCCGAGGCGATCCACAGGCGCAGGATGTCCGCGCCCAGGTTCTTCATGATGTCCTGTGGCTCGATGCCGTTGCCGAGCGACTTGGACATCTTGCGGCCATGCTCGTCCACGGTGAAGCCGTGGGTCAGGCACTGCCGATACGGCGCGGCCTTGTCGATCGCCACGCCGGTGAGCAGCGAGGACTGGAACCAGCCGCGGTGCTGGTCCGAGCCCTCCAGGTACAGGTCGGCCGGCTTGCCCAGCCCGCGCTCCAGCAGCACGCCCTCGTGGGTCACGCCCGAATCGAACCAGACGTCGAGGATGTCGGTGATCTTGTCGTAGTCGGCCGCTTCGGCGCCGAGCAGGTCGGCGGCATCCAGCGTGTACCAGATGTCGACACCGCCCTGCTCCACCCGGTCGGCGACCTGGCGCATCAGTTCGCTGCTGCGCGGATGCGGCTCGCCGGTCTCGCGGTGCACGAACAGCGCGATCGGCACGCCCCAGGTACGCTGGCGCGAGATCGTCCAGTCCGGGCGTCCCTCGACCATGCCGGCGATGCGCGCCTTGCCCCACTCCGGGTACCACTTGACCGTGTCGATGGCGGCCAGCGCGTCGGCGCGCAGGTTGGCCTGCTCCATCGAGATGAACCACTGCGGCGTAGCGCGGAACGCGATCGGCGTCTTGTGCCGCCAGCAGTGCGGATAGCTGTGCTCGAGTTTCGTCGCGGCCAGCAATGCACCACTGGCACGCAGCACCTCGACGATCGTGTCGTTGGCCTTCCAGATATGCAGGCCAGCCAGCTCCACGCCATGCGCGGCCGGCGTCGACGGCAGGTACACGCCACGACCGTCGACCGGATTGAGCTGGGCGGCGGTGTACTTGTCGATCAGTCCGTAGGCCTTGCCGACCACGTAGTCGTCCTGGCCGTGGCCGGGCGCGGTATGCACCGCGCCGGTGCCGTCCTCGGCCGACACGTGGTCGCCGAGGATCGCCGGGATGTCGCGCTCGTCATAGAACGGATGGGCGAACAGCAGGTTCTCCAGCGCCGCGCCCTTGACCCGGCCGTGCACGGTGACGCCAGCCACGCCATAGCGTTGCAGCGCGCGCTCGGCCAGCGCGTCGGCCAGCACCAGCCAGCGGCGCTGGCCGTCGCGGGCCGGGCCTTCGACCAGCGCGTACTCGAGGTCCGGACCCAGCGACACGGCCAGCGAGGCCGGCAGCGTCCATGGCGTGGTGGTCCAGATCGGCAGCGCGACCTCCACATCCGCGGGCACCTGCACGCCGAACGCCTCGCCCACCGCCTGCGCGTCGCGCGCGGCATAGGCCACGTCGACCGCCGGCGAGACCTTGTCCTGGTATTCGATCTCTGCCTCGGCCAGCGCCGAGCCGCAGTCGAAGCACCAGTGAACGGGCTTCACGCCGCGGGTGAGATGGCCGTTGTCGACGATCTTGGCCAGCGCGCGGATCTCGTCGGCCTCGAAGCGGAAGTTCAGCGTCTTGTACGGGTTGTCCCAGTCGCCGATCACGCCCAGGCGCTTGAAGTCCTTGCGCTGGATCTCGATCTGCGACTCGGCGTATTCGCGGCACTTCTGCCGGAATTCGGTCGCGTCGAGCTTGACCCCGACCTTGCCGAACTTCTTCTCGATGGCGATCTCGATCGGCAGGCCATGGCAGTCCCAGCCCGGGATGTACGGCGCATCGAAGCCGGCCAGGTACTTCGACTTGACGATGATGTCCTTGAGGATCTTGTTGACCGCGTGGCCCAGGTGGATCGCGCCGTTGGCGTACGGCGGGCCGTCGTGCAGCACGAACAGCGGCCGGCCCTTGGCATTGGCGCGCAGCTGTGCGTACAGGCCATCGGCTTCCCAGCGCGCCAGCGTATCCGGCTCGCGCTTGGGCAGGTCGCCGCGCATCGGGAAATCCGTGGCCGGCAGGTGGAGGGTGGCTTTGTAGTCTTGGGTCACGGCGTCTACCGTCGCGCGGCGGTCTGGTGGTATTCGGGATGCGGCACGCAGTCCGCACGGTCATCGCCGGCACCGGGGCGTGCGGGCTTCTGCGAGGGACTGCCACTCAACATGCGACGGGCCTCGGCCGCGTCGTGGTGCATCTGTGCGGTCAGTGCCGGCAGATCGGGGAATTTTTCTTCATCGCGCAGCTTGGCGACGAATTCGACCTGCAGGTGGCGCCCGTACAGGTCGCCGGCGAAATCGAACAGGTGCGCTTCCAGCAGCGGCTCCACGCCTTCGACCGTGGGCCGGGTGCCGAAGCTCGATACCGAGGGCCACGGCTGCGGCCCGGCGCCATGCACCCAGGTCGCGTAGATGCCGGACAGCGCCGGCGTCTTCGGGAAGCGCAGGTTGGCGGTCGGGAAACCGAGCGTGCGCCCGAGCTGGCGTCCGCGCACCACGCGTCCGCCGATGGCGTACGGGCGGCCGAGCAGTGTCGCCGCACGGCCGAAGTCGCCGCCGACCAAGGCCTCGCGGATGCGGGTGCTGGACACGCGCTCGCCATGGACGTGCACCGGCTCGATCTCGCCCGCGCCGAAGCCCAGTTCCGCACCCATCGCCTGCAGCAGGCCGAGGTCGCCAGCGCGGCGGTGGCCGAAGCGGAACTCCGGTCCGATCCAGACTTCGCGCGCACCCAGTCGCCCGGCCAGCACGCGGCGGACGAAGTCCTCCGCCGACATCGCCGCGAGGATGGCATTGAAGCGCAGCAGGCCCAGGTGGTCGACGCCCAGCGCGAACAGGCCGTCGACCCGGTCGCGCGGAAGGGTCAGCCGCGGAGGCGGGTTGGCCCGGGCGAAGAACTCGCGCGGCAACGGCTCGAAACTCAGCGCCACCGCCGGCACGCCCAGTACCCGCGCACGCGCCACCGCGTGGCGCACCAGCGCCTCATGGCCCAGGTGGAGGCCGTCGAAGGCGCCGATGCAGACCACGCTGCCGTGCGGGCACAACGACCCGCCATCGACGTCACGGAACAGCCTGCTCATTCCAGGAAGGTATGCGGCCGGGGCGAGCCGGTCCGGTCATTGAGATAAGACGTTGAAGTATAGCGGCTCACCACCCTGCCCCGGCCGTCCGGCCGCCGCGATCAGGGCTCGCGCAGATGGCGCAGCCGCAGGCCCAGGCCCAGCAGCGCGACGGCATACACCGCGCCACCTCCGCCCACCAGCAGCGCCAGCCAGCCGATCCGCGGCCACAGGGCGATCCGGGTGAAGTCAGGCGCCCAGTGCAGGACCACCAGCAGCGCCGCGGACATCGCCGCGCAGGCCAGCAGCAGCCGCAGCAGGTACGCCCCCCAGCCCGGGGAACGCTGGTAGAGACCGGTGCGACGCAGCCACCAGGCCAGCAGGCCGACGTTGATGTAGCTGGCCAGTGCGCTGGCGATGCCCAGCGCCAGGTGCAGGCCCGGCGTCCGCGCCAGGGCTTCCCACACGCCCAGTGCCTTGGCCTCGGCCGGCACCATCAGCCAGTACAGCAGCGCCAGGATCGCGATGTTGAGCACCATGTTCGCCACCAGCGCGGCGATGCCGGCCCGTACCGGCGTGCGGGTGTCCTGGCGCGAATAGAACGCCGGCAGCAACACCTTCACCAGGGCGAACGCCGGCAGGCCGAAGCTCAGGCCGAACACCGACAGCGCCGCCATCCGGGTATCGAAGTCGGTGAAGCGGCCGTGCTGGAACAGGGTCGCCACCAGCGGCTCGGCCAGCAGCATCAGGCCCAGCGTGGCCGGCGCGGCGATCAGCAGGGTCGTGCGCAGGCCCCAGTCGAGCGCGCCGGAAAACGCGGCGCCATCGCTGCGGACATGGTGCCGGGTCAGCGCCGGCAGGATCACCGTGCCCAGCGCCACGCCGATCAGCCCCAGCGGCAGCTCCAGGAACCGGTCGGCCTGCGACAGCCAGGTCTGCGAGCCGACGAACAGGAACGATGCGATCACTGTATCCAGCAGCAGGTTGATCTGCGCCACCGACGACCCGAACAGGGTCGGCACCATCAGCCGCATCACCTTGCGCACGTCGGCGTGGCGCCAGCCCCAGCGCGGCAGCGCCAGCAGGTCGATCCCGCGCAGCGCCGGCAACTGGAACAGCAGCTGCAGGATGCCCGCCGCCAGCACCGCCCAGCCCATCGCCAGGATCGGCACCTCCAGCAGCGGCGCCAGCCACAGCGCACCGGCGATCATGCACAGGTTGAGGATGACCGGGGTCAGTGCCGGCAGGGCGAAACGGTGGAAGCTGTTGAGCGCGCCACCGGCCAGCGCGGTCAGCGACACGAACAGCACGAAGGGGAAGGTCAGCCGCAGCATCTCGATGATCAGCTGCAGCTTGTCCGGGTCACGCAGCGAGCCGGGGTTGAACAGCATCGCCACCTGCGGCGTGAAGATCAGCCCCAGCGCGGTGACGACCAGCAGCACGCCACCCAGGGTGCCCGATACCCGTGACATCAGTTCCCGCAGATCGGCGTGCGGGCGGGTCTCCTTGACCTCGGTGAAGACCGGCACGAACGCCGTCGAGAACGAGCCTTCGGCGAACAGGCGGCGCAGGAAATTGGGGACCCGGAACGCGACCCAGAACGCATCGGTCGCCGCGCTGGCACCGAAGGCGCTGTTGATCGCCATGTCCCGGGCCAGGCCCAGCACCCGCGAAACCATGGTCATCGAGCTGAACGAGAGCAGCCCGCGCAGCATCCGCGGCGAACTCATCGGCAGCCCCCCTTGACAAGCCGGATTTCCCACCACTGGTGACTCTTGACCGGACATTCGATTACCTGCATACTTTCGCGCTTGTTTTTTCCATCCCTACAGTTTTTCAGGAATCCACCGCCGTGGCCAACATCAAGTCCGCCAAGAAGCGCGCCAAGCAGACGGTCGTTCGCAATGCGCGCAACGCTGCCCAGCGTTCGCAGCTCCGCACCGCCGTCAAGAAGGTCCTCAAGGCCCTGGACGCCAACGACGCCCCGGGCGCCGAGGCGGCCTTCGCCGTCGCCCAGCCGATCCTGGACCGCTTCAGTGCGCGCGGCCTGATCCACAAGAACAAGGCCGCCCGCCACAAGAGCCGCCTGACCGCCCGCATCAAGGCGATCAAGGCCGCCTGATACCCGCTTCGCGGCCTGCGGGCCGCGACCGCGAGTGTGGCGAGCAATGAAAAACCCGGCTGAAGCCGGGTTTTTTGCTGTCTGGAATCCGGCGTCAGGCAGCGCCATCACGCCCCTCGATCTCGAGTATGCGCTGCCGGTCAAGGAACGCCATCACCTCGAGCATGATCGGCCAGGTGCCTTCCCGGCCCAGCGCCGAGACCAGGAACCAGGGCTGCTCCCAGCCCAGCTCGGCCACGACCTGCGCGGCGCGCTCGGCGGCCTCGTCCTCGAACATCAGGTCGGCCTTGTTCAGCACCAGCCAGCGCGGCTTGGCCAGCAGCTCCGGGTCGTGCCTGCCCAGTTCGTGCTCGATCGCGCGGACCTGCTCGGCCGGCGAAACGCCCTCGACCCCACCCTCCATCGGCGCGATGTCGACCAGGTGCAGCAGCAGGCGGGTGCGCTGCAGGTGGCGCAGGAACTGCGCACCGAGGCCGGCGCCATCGGCCGCGCCCTCGATCAGCCCGGGGATGTCGGCGATGACGAAGCTGCGATGCGCCTCGACGCTGACCACGCCCAGGTTGGGATAGAGGGTGGTGAACGGATAGTCGGCCACCTTCGGCGTCGCCGCCGAAACGGCGCGGATGAAGGTGCTCTTGCCGGCGTTGGGGAAACCCAGCAGACCCACGTCGGCCAGCAGCTTGAGTTCCAGCTTCAACAGGCGCTGCTCGCCCTGCTCGCCCGGCGTGGCCTGGCGCGGCGAACGGTTGATGGAGCTCTTGAAGTGCATGTTGCCCAGCCCGCCCTTGCCGCCGCGGGCCACCAGCAGGCGGTCGCCGTGCCGGGTCAGGTCGCCGATGACCTCGTCGGTGTCGACATTGGTGATCACGGTGCCGACCGGCACGGTCACGACCTTGTCCTCGCCGCCCTTGCCGTACATCTGCCGGCCCATGCCGTTCTCGCCGCGCTGCGCCTTGAAAGTCCGCTCATGGCGGAAGTCGACCAGCGTGTTGAGGTTCTCGTCGGCGACCAGCCAGACGCTGCCGCCGTTGCCGCCATCGCCGCCGTCCGGCCCGCCGAGCGGGATGAACTTCTCGCGGCGGAAGCCCACGCAGCCGTTGCCGCCGTTGCCGGCGATGACATCGATTTCAGCTTCGTCGACGAGTTTCATGGGTAGACCGGATCAGAGATGAGGGTGCCGGCAACCGGCACAGTCTACCGGGCCGCGCCTGGGCGATCCGGAAGGGAGGGAACGATGGCTTCCGCCGCTCGCACCGCAAATGGAAAGCCCCGCCGGAGCGGGGCTTTCGTTGCGCCAGGCCAGCTTGGGACATGCCGCGCCAAGGCGCGGCATGCGATCAGGCTTCGGCGACGACGCTGACGGTGCGGCGCTTGGCAGCGCCCTTGGTCGAGAACTCGACCTTGCCGTCGACCAGCGCGAACAGGGTGTGGTCGCGGCCCAGGCCGACGCCGGCGCCCGGATGGAACTGGGTGCCGCGCTGACGAACGATGATGTTGCCGGCTTCGACGGCCTGGCCGCCGAACAGCTTCACGCCCAGGTACTTCGGGTTGGAGTCGCGGCCGTTGCGGGTCGAACCACCAGCCTTTTTATGTGCCATGACTGCTTCTCCTTACTTGTTGCCACCGGCAATGCCGGTGATCTCGATTTCGGTGTAGTACTGACGGTGGCCCTGCCGCTTCATGTGGTGCTTGCGGCGGCGGAACTTGATGATGCGGACCTTGTCGGCGCGGCCATGGGCCACGACCTTGGCGGTCACGCTCGCGCCCGAGAGCGCGTCACCGACCTTGATCCCGTCGCTGTCGCCCAGCAGCAGGATGTTGTCGAACTTGATCTCGCTGCCGGCTTCGACCTCGAGCTTTTCGACGCGGAGCGTTTCGCCCTGCGCCACGCGGTATTGCTTACCGCCGGTTACCAGAACTGCGTACATGACCAGGCATTCCTCTGTAGTTATTGTGGTCGCTGCCGCCATCGAGGGCGGACAGAAGCGGGATTATAAGGATTTCAGCCGCTTAGACGCAACCTGCCCCATGGACCACAAGGCGGGGACCCTGGTCCGTTCAGCTTCACCACCGTCCGCGCCTGCGCGAGCTGGCCGGGACCTGCGCCCGCGTCGCCGCTGGAGGCCGGCCGACCGCCGGATAAACGCCCGGCAGACAAGCATTTCCGGGCAGGCATCCGGGCTGGCAATTCCGCCAATTGCCCCCAAATCGGGAGGCCGGTAGGCTGATCGATTGGTCGCTTGCCGGCCTTCCCCAGCCCCCCAACGGACCCCCTGCCCGATGGCGATGGACACGATCCGCATCCGCGGCGCCCGTACCCACAACCTCAAGAACCTCGATCTCGACCTGCCGCGCGACAAGCTGATCGTGATCACCGGCCTGTCCGGCTCCGGCAAGTCCTCGCTGGCCTTCGACACGATCTACGCCGAAGGCCAGCGCCGCTACGTGGAGTCGCTGTCGGCCTACGCCCGCCAGTTCCTCAGCGTGATGGAGAAGCCCGATGTCGACCACATCGAAGGCCTGTCGCCGGCGATCTCGATCGAGCAGAAGTCGACCTCGCACAACCCGCGCTCGACCGTGGGCACGATCACCGAGATCTACGACTACCTGCGCCTGCTTTACGCGCGGGTCGGCACGCCGCGCTGCCCGGACCACGGCTACCCGCTGGAGGCGCAGACCGTCGGCCAGATGGTCGACCAGGTGCTGGCACTGGGCCATGCTGAAGACACGCGCGACCAGCGCTGGATGCTGCTGGCGCCGGTGGTCCGCGACCGCAAGGGCGAACACGCCCAGGTGTTCGAGCAGCTGCGCGCGCAGGGCTACGTGCGCGTGCGGGTCAACGGCGAACTGCACGAGATCGACGCGGTCCCGGCGCTGGCGCTGCGCCAGAAGCACACGATCGAGGCGGTGATCGACCGCTTCCGCCCGCGCGAGGACATCAAGCAGCGCCTGGCCGAGTCGTTCGAGACCGCGCTCAAGCTCGGCGACGGCATGGCCATGGTGATGTCGCTGGATGATCCGGCCGCGCCGCCGCAGCTGTTCTCCTCCAAGTATTCCTGCCCGGTCTGCGACTACTCGCTGCCCGAGCTCGAGCCGCGGCTGTTCTCGTTCAACGCGCCGATGGGTGCCTGCCCGTCCTGCGACGGCCTGGGCATGGCCGAGTTCTTCGACCCGGCGCGCGTGGTCGCGCATCCGGAGCTGTCGCTGGCCGCCGGCGCCGTGCGCGGCTGGGACCGGCGCAACGCCTACTACTTCCAGCTGATCAATTCGCTGGCCAAGCACTACCGCTTCGACGTGGACACCGCCTGGCAGGACCTGCCCGACGCGGTGCGCGAGGCCGTGCTGTACGGAAGCGGCGACGAGCTGATCAGCTTCACCTACCTCACCGAAAGCGGCGGCCGCGCCCAGCGCAAGCACCGCTTCGAGGGCATCATCAACAACCTCGAGCGTCGCTACAAGGAAACCGAATCGGCGGCGGTGCAGGAAGAGCTGGGCAAGTACATCAGCGAACGCGCCTGCCCGGACTGCGGCGGCGCGCGCCTGAACCGCGCCGCGCGCAATGTCTTCGTCGCCGACAAGCCGCTGCCGTCGCTGGTGGTGCTGCCGATCGACGAAGCGCTGTCCTTCTTCCGCTCGCTCAATCTCAGCGGCTGGCGCGGCGAGATCGCGACCAAGATCGTCAAGGAGATCAACGAGCGGCTCGGCTTCCTGGTAGACGTCGGCCTCGATTACCTCACGCTGGAGCGCAAGGCCGACACCCTGTCAGGCGGCGAGGCCCAGCGCATCCGCCTGGCCAGCCAGATCGGTGCCGGCCTGGTCGGGGTGATGTACGTGCTCGACGAGCCGTCGATCGGCCTGCACCAGCGCGACAACGAGCGCCTGCTCGGCACCCTCACCCGCCTGCGCGACCTCGGCAACACCGTCATCGTCGTCGAGCATGACGAAGACGCGATCCGCATGGCCGACCACATCCTCGACATCGGCCCCGGCGCCGGCGTGCACGGCGGCGAGATCGTCGGCGAAGGAACGCTGGCAGACATCCTCAAGTCGCCGCGCTCGATCACCGGCCAGTACCTGTCCGGCAAGCGCGAGATCGAGATCCCGGCCAAGCGCCACAAGGCGAACCCGAAGATGACCCTGCACCTGCGCGGCGCTTCGGGCAACAACCTCAAGGACGTCGACCTGGACATCCCCGCCGGGCTGATGACCTGCGTCACCGGCGTGTCCGGCTCGGGCAAGTCGACCCTGATCAACGACACCCTGTATGCGCTGGCCGCCAACGAGATCAACGGCGCCTCGCACCAGGCCGCACCGTATCGCGAGGTCGAGGGCCTGGACCTGTTCGACAAGGTGGTGGACATCGACCAGTCGCCGATCGGGCGCACGCCGCGCTCCAACCCGGCGACCTACACCGGCCTGTTCACGCCGTTGCGCGAGCTGTACGCGCAGGTGCCGGAAGCGCGCGCGCGCGGCTACTCGCCGGGCCGCTTCAGCTTCAACGTGCGCGGCGGCCGCTGCGAGGCCTGCCAGGGCGACGGCCTGATCAAGGTCGAGATGCACTTCCTGCCGGACGTGTACGTGCCCTGCGACGTCTGCCACGGCAAGCGCTACAACCGCGAGACCCTGGACATCCTGTACAAGGGCCACAGCATCCACGACGTGCTGGAGATGACGGTCGAGGATGCATTGAAGCTGTTCGAGCCGGTGCCGGCGATCGCGCGCAAGCTCGAAACCCTGGTCGACGTCGGCCTGAGCTACGTCAAGCTCGGCCAGAGCGCGACCACGCTGTCGGGTGGCGAAGCGCAGCGCGTAAAGCTGTCCAAGGAACTGTCGCGGCGCGACACCGGCCGCACCCTGTACATCCTCGACGAGCCGACCACCGGCCTGCACTTCCACGACATCGAGCACCTGCTGGTCGTGCTGCACCGCCTGCGCGACGAGGGCAACACGGTGGTGGTGATCGAGCACAACCTGGACGTGATCAAGACCGCCGACTGGGTGGTGGACCTGGGCCCGGAGGGCGGCCATCGCGGCGGCCAGATCATCGCCACCGGCACCCCCGAAGAGATCGCCGCGACCGGCGCTTCGCACACCGGCCGCTTCCTGTCCAAGCTGCTTCCGGCAGCGAAGGCCGCCAAGGGCAGCAAGCCGGCCGCCGTGGCCAAGCCCGACGTACTTCCCCCACGCAAGTCCGCGACGAAGAAGAAGGCAACACGATGAGCGACACTCCGGCGCAGGCCGCCCCCACGGCGCCGAAGCAGCTGGCCCGCATCCCGATGAGCGTGCGCTGGCGCGACATGGACGCGATGGGCCACGTCAACAACGCCAAGTACGTGTCGTACCTGGAAGAGGCGCGCGTGCGCTGGATGCTCGGCGTGCCCGGCGTGTCGATGACCGACCGCATCGCACCGGTGGTGGCAGCGACCAACGTCAACTACCGCGCGCCGATCGTGTGGCCGAACGATGTCGTGGTCGAGCTGTTCGTCGAGCGGCTGGGCAACAGCAGCGTGACCATCGGCCATCGCATCGTCGACCAGAAGGACGAATCGGTGCTGTATTCGGACGGGAACGTGGTGGTGGTCTGGATGGACACGCAGACCGGCAGGAGCGCTCCGTTGCCCGAGGCGATCCGCAACGCTTCGGCCTGACTGATCCACGCGGACGCGGGCCCGGATATGCGCCGGGCCCATGGCGACGGGTCGTGGACCTAGTGGGCGTGCGCCGGCTCCGGCGCCGTCCTGCGCACCTGCAGCTCGGCGGCCACCTGGTGGCCATCGGCCAGCACCAGCACCAGCGGCACCCGCTCGCCGTCGGCCAGCACCGCATCGGGCTGCATCAGCATCAGGTGCAGTCCACCCGGCGCCAGCACCGCCTCGCCACCCGGCGTGAGCGGCAGCCGTTCGACCTCGCGCATGCGGCTGACACCGTCGACCACCTGCGTCTCGTGCAGCGACACATCGCCGAAGCGCGGGCTGCGCACGGCCACTACGGCCTGCGCCGTCACACATCCGTTGATGATGCGACCGAAGCCGGCAAGCATCGTCGGCCGTGGCACGGGCGACAAGCGGATCCAGCCATCCCGCACAGCCAGGCAGCCGGCATCGGCGGGGGTCGGCGCCGCCGCGAACGCGAGGCCGGGCAGCAACAGCAGTGCGGTAAACAGGGTCGATCGGATATGCATGGGCCTATGATACCGGCACCCTTCATGCGCTTCCCTGACCGCCGATGAGCACGCAACTGCAGATCACCGAACACGGCCGCATCCGCGAACTGCAGCTGGCGCGGCCGCCGGTCAACGCGCTCGACGGCACGTTGTGCCGCGCACTGATCGCCGCCCTCGACGCCGCCGTGGCCGATGGCGCGGACGCGGTCGTGCTGTCGGGTGCGCCGGGCATCTTCTCGGCCGGGCTCGACGTGCCGTTCCTGTTGTCGCTCGGCGAGGACCGGCATGCGTTGCGCGCGGCGTGGGGTTCGTTCTTCGGCGCCGCGCGTGCGCTGGCGGGACTGCGCATCCCGGTGGTCGCGGCGATCACCGGCCATTCGCCCGCGGGCGGTTGCGTGCTGTCGCTGTGCTGCGACTACCGGGTGATGGCCCGCTCGAACGACCCGGAAAAGCCATACGCGATCGGCATGAACGAAACCCAGGTCGGCCTGGCCGTGCCCGATGGCGCACAGCAGCTCATGCGCCGCGTCGTGGGCCGGCACCGCGCCGAGCGACTGCTGGTCGCCGGCCGCATGGTCCCGGCCGAGGAGGCGTTGCGGCTGGGCCTGGTCGACGAGCTGGCCGCGCTCGACGACGTGGTGCCGCGCGCGCTCATCTGGGTGCAGGAGCTTCTGCGCCTGCCGCGCGCGCCGATGCTGCAGACCCGCGCACTCGCCCGCGCCGACCTGGTGCAGGCGCTGGATCCGGAACACCTGCACCTGGACCGCTTCGTCGACGGCTGGTACGAACCCGACACCCAGGCCGGACTGCACGCGCTGCTGGCGAAACTCGGCAAGCGCTGACGCCTCAGCGCGGCAGCGGCTGCAGGTGCGGCGCCAGCACCTGCGCCAGCCAGTCCATCACCTCGCGCACGCGCCGCGGCAGATGGCGCTGTTGCGGATACAGCAGGGTCACCGGCATCGGCGCGGCCGGCAGGTCGGCCAGCACCTCAACCAGGCGCCCCTCTTCCAGCGCCGCGCGCACGCCCAGCCGCGGCACCTGGATCAGGCCGAGCCCGGCCAAGGCCGCGCCAACGTAGGCCTCGCCACCATCGACGGTGATCGCACCGGCCATCTCCAGGCTGTCGTGGCCACCGTCGGGCAAGGGGTATTCCCAGCCCATCGGGCGCTGGCCGAAGCTGCCGGCGTAGTGCACCAGATGATGTGTGGCCAGGTCGGCCAGGGTCCGCGGAATGCCGTGGCGTTGCAGGTAGTCCGGGCTGGCGCAGTTGACCACCGGCGCCAGTCCCAGCGGACGCGCGGCGAGGCTGTCGTCGACTACCCCGCCGGTCCGCACCACGCAGTCGTAGCCCTCGCGGACCACGTCGACCCGGCGCTCGCCAGCACCGAGCTCGATTTCCAGGCCCGGATGCGCCTGCAGGAACGCGCCCAGCTGCGGCAGCACCAGCCGCGCGGCCATGCTGCCGGACATGCCGACCCGGACCCGCCCGCGCAGCTGTTGCGGCTCCTCGCGGAACAGCGCCTGCAGCTCTTCCGCTTCGCCGAGCAGGTCGCGGCACCGCTCCAGGAACATCGCGCCTTCGCGGGTGAGCTGCACGCGCCGGGTAGTCCGGTGCAGCAGCTGCGCACCGAGTGCTGTCTCCAGCCGCTGCACCGCCGCCGACACGCTGGCCTTGGGCAGCCCGAGCGCAGCGGCCGCGCGGGTGAAGCCACCCAGCTCGGCCACGCGCAGGAAGATCCGGTACTGGTCGAGCTGGTCCACGGCTATTGTCCATTCAGCGCGAACAAACTGATCGCGAGAGGCCAGTTTATCGCGCCAAGCCCGACCAATAACCTGCGTGCACCTTCCCCAGCCGGAGCGTCACGATGTCCACCCCCACCCTGTCCCAGGCCCCCATCACCCTGGTCACCGGCGGCAGCCGCGGCCTCGGTCGCAATGCCGCCCTGCATCTGGCCCGCCAGGGCAGCGACCTGATCCTGACCTATCGCAGCTCAGCCGCCGAGGCTGAGGAGGTGGCCAGCGAAATCCGCGCGTTCGGTCGCCGCGTCGCGATCCTGCCGCTGGACGTGGCCGACAGCAGCAGCTTCCCCGCCTTCGCCGAGCAGGTCCGCCAGGTGCTGGCCGGCTGGGGCCGCGAACGCTTCGACCACCTGTTCAACAACGCCGGCATCGGCGTGCACGCGACCTTCGCCGAGACCAGCGAAGCGCAGTTCGACGAACTGGTGAAGATCCACCTGAAGGGCCCGTTCTTCCTGACCCAGGCACTGCTGCCGCTGATCGCCGATGGCGGCCGCATCCTCAACGTGTCCAGCGGACTGGCCCGCTTCGCCCTGCCCGGCTACGCCGCCTACGCGACGATGAAGGGCGGAATCGAAGTGCTGACCCGCTACCTGGCCAAGGAACTGGGCGCGCGCGGAATCAGCGTCAACACGCTCGCGCCGGGCGCGATCGAAACCGACTTCGGCGGCGGCACCGTGCGCGACAACGCGCAGGTCAATGCGTTCGTCGCCTCGCAGACCGCACTGGGCCGGGTCGGCCTGCCCGACGACATCGGTGCGGTCGTGGCCGCGCTGCTGGCACCGGGCACCGGTTGGATCAACGCGCAGCGGATCGAGGCCTCGGGCGGGATGATGCTGTAGGTCGCTGGAAACCGCCGCGGCGCCGCTCCAGCGAGCGGCGTTCGCGCCGCGGCGTGCCGCGCTACGCGGCGCCGGTGGCGACTGGCCGCGACCGATCGGCGATCCAGCCACTCCACGAGCCGGCGAACACGCGGGCGCCCGGCAGGCCGGCATGTTCCATTGCCAGCAGCAGGTGGCAGGCGGTCACGCCGGAGCCGCACATCAGCACGGCTTCGGCGGGTCCGCGGCCGTGCAGCAGCGGCGCCAGCTCGACGCGCAGTTCCTCGGCCGGGCGGAAGCGTCCATCGCGCAGGTTCATCGCGAACGGACGATTGAGTGCACCCGGCACGTGCCCGGCAACCGGATCGATCGGTTCGACTTCGCCGCGGAAGCGTTCGCCGCCGCGCGCATCGAGCAGCCAGCCGGGCGCTTCGCCCAGGCGCGCCAGCACGTCATCGGCATCGGCGATACGTGAGCGGTCGAAGTCCGGCGAGGGATACGGCGGCAGTGCCGGCGGTGCGTCGACCTCCGCGGTTTCCGCCAGGCCTGCTGCACGCCACGCGGCCAGGCCGCCATCGAGCACCGCGACACGCTCATGGCCGAGCAGCTTCAGCAGCCACCAGGCGCGCGCCGCCGCCATGCTGCCGTCGCCGGCGTCGTAGACCACGACCTGGTGCTGCGGGCCGATCCCCCATTCGCCGACCCGGCGCGCGAAGGTCGCCGCATCCGGCAACGGATGCCGGCCCTGGCCGATGACCGAATGATCGGACAGGTCGCGATCCAGGTCGGCGTGTACCGCACCCGGCAGATGCGACGTGTCATACGCGGCCCGGCCCGCGGACGGATCGACCAGCACCGCACGCGCATCGAGCAGGCGCAGCGACGGAGTGCCGCGTGCGGCGGACAGCGAGGATGCCGCCTGGGCGTCGAGCACGCGCAGCGCAGGCGCTCCCGATGCCGCAGCGAGGGCGGGCGCCGACACCAGCGTGGTCCAGGATCCGATGCCTTCGTCGCTCATGCGCCTTGCTCCAGTCGTCGCCGCAGGTTGTACAGGATCGCCGCGGTCGCGCCCCAGATGCGCTGGCCCGGCCAGTCGTATTCGAGCACGCTGCGGCGGAGGCCGCGGAATTCCATCTCGACCTGGTGCAGGTGCGCGGCCGACATCAGGAACTCGAACGGCACCTCGAACACTTCGGCCACCTCGCCCGGGTCTGGCCGCGGCACGTAGTCGGGATCGATCACCGCCACCACCGGGGTGACCCGGAAGCCGCTCACCGTCAGGAACGGATCGAGGTAGCCCAGCGGCACGACCTGGCGCTCGTCGAGCGCGATCTCCTCGTGGCTCTCGCGCAACGCGGCGCCGAGCACGCCGGCGTCCTCGCGCTCGACCCGGCCACCGGGAAAACTGACCTGGCCACCATGGTGGCGCAACGCATCGGTACGCCGCGTCAGCAGCACCTGGGTGCCGGCACCGGCGCGCGGCACCAGCCCGACCAGCACCGCGGCCTCGGCGATCCGCGTTTCCGGCGCCAGCAGGCCTTCGAGCTCTGAGCGGTTCCAGCCCTCGCCTGGTGGCGGTTGCCGCAGCGGATGCAGCACGCCGCTGACGCGCTCGCGCTCGGCAAGCCCGTCGACGAAGGGAAACCTCGCGCGCGCACGATCAGCCAACACCGTCTCCATCAACTGCCGCCGCGCCTGCTCGTCCATGCGCGACCACTGCGCGATCTCGTCGACGGTCCGCAGGCAACCACGGCACAGGCCGTCGCCATCGATGCGGCACACCCGCACGCAGGGGCTCGATGGCGTGGCGGGTGCGATCGCAGGCGGAGGCGTCGGCGGGAAGAGGATCGACAACACGGAAGGCGGGCATCTCGGATGAAGCGTAGCGCGGAACGCGTCCGCCAGAAACGACTGCGCCGGCATGGAGCCGGCGCAGAAGGCATTGCGTTGTGCGGTCGTGTTACTTGACCGAGACCAGCTTGATCTCGAACACCACGGCCACGTTCGGCGGGAAGCCGGTGCGCGGATCGGCGCCGTAGGCCTTGTCCGGCGGCAGCGCCACTTCCCACTTCGAGCCGGCCGGCATCTGCTGCAGCACTTCGCGCATGGCGGCCATCTCGACTTCGCTCAGCTTGATGCCCGGGATCTGCTGGGCCGGACGCGCCTGCTCCGGACGCTGGCCGAACGGGAACGGGCCGGAGACTTCCAGCTGCACGGTGCTGGCCTGGGTCGGCTTGGCGCCGGTGCCGGTCTCGAGCACGCGGTACTGCACGCCGCTCGGCAGGGTCTGCACGCCGGCCTTGGCCTTGTTCGCGGCCAGGAACTGGTCGGACTTGGTCTTGTTCTCGGCAGCCGCCTTGTCGTACGCCGCCTTGGCCTGCTGGGCACGGGCCTGCTCGCGCTTCTGGAACGCTTCGAGCGCCGGCTTGAGCTGGTCGGCGGTGATCGCCGGCTGCTTCTTGGCGAGGGCATCCTGCAGGCCCTTGACCACGGACGCGGAATCGATCTGCTCGCCGCGGCCCTGCAGTTCTGCCAGGTTGTTGCCGTAGTCGTAACCGAAGTAATAGCTCAGCTTGCCCTTCTCGGACGTGGTGTCCTGGGCGAATGCACTGCCGGCCAGGGCCAGGGCGGCAATGGCGACAGCGATCGGACGCAACTTCATCTAGATCTTCTCCGAAAGGGGGACGCCGGGGTCGGTGCCGGCGGTGGCTGACGCGTTAGGATAGCCGCCGCATTGGCGGCCCGCCAGCACGGGTCGGGGCATACGACCACTCTGGTGGCAGGAAGTTCCGGCCTCCGTCTTCACATTCCCGACCAGGAGCCCTCCATGACGGACAGCCCCGTCCTCCGCCGCGATGCCGACGGCGTCCGCGTCCTCACCGTCGACCGCCCGGACAAGCTCAATGCGTTGAACCGGCAGACCCTGCAGGCGCTCGATGACGCCTTCGCGGTGGCGGCGGCCGATGCGGGCGTGCGGGCCGTGGTCCTGACCGGCAGCGGCGCCAAGGCATTCGTGGCCGGGGCCGACATCGCCGAGATGAATGGGCTGACCGCGATCGAGGGCCGCGAGTTCTCGCTGCTCGGCCAGCGCCTGATGCGCCGGATCGAGCGCATGCCCAAGCCGGTCGTCGCGATGGTGAACGGCTACGCGCTGGGCGGCGGCCTGGAACTGGCGATGGCCTGCCACCTGCGCATCGCCGCCGACAGCGCCCGCCTCGGCCAGCCGGAGGTGAACCTGGGCCTGGTCCCCGGCTTCGGTGGCACCCAGCGCCTGCTGCGCCTGGCCGGCCGCGCCGCCGCGCTGGAACTGTGCCTGCTCGGCGCCCCGGTCGATGCGGCGCGCGCGCTGCAGCTGGGACTGGTCAACCGGGTGGTGCCGGCCGCCGAACTGGAGGCCGAGGCGATGAAGGTCGCCGCGCAGCTGGCGGCGTCCGCGCCGCTGGCCCTGCGCGGGGTGCTCGATGCGGTGGTGCTGGGTGGCGAATGCGGGATCGAGGAAGGCCTGCAGTTCGAGACCGCGCAGTTCGCCCTGCTGTTCGCCAGCGAGGACATGCGCGAAGGCACCTCGGCGTTCCTGGAAAAGCGCAAACCGCAGTTCCGCAACCGCTGAGCGGCACGCCTGCCATGACCCTGCCTCCCGACACCGGCTCCTCCCGCGACGCCACCGGCGCGCGCCTGCGCGCATTGCTGCAGGCCGGGGACATCGATGCCGCGCTGCAGGCCGGGCTGATGGACTATGCGGCCTCGCACGAGGCCGACGACGCGCCGATCCGGGCGATGCAGGACCAGCTGCGAACGGCCTGGGATGCACGCAACCGCTATCGGGCGCGCGAGGCACGGCTGGCACGCCGCGCCGCCGAGCGTGCTGCGCGGCGGACATCGGCCGTCAACCCGCCCGCCGCGCCTGCCCACGGAACGAAGCAGGCGGCCGTCGCCGCTCCCGCGCTGCCGGCTGCTGCGGTCGCCGCGCTGGCACGGGCCCGCGCGCGCGCCTCGGGACGGACCGGGGGATGAAGGCAACGCCGCCGCGCCGTCGCGCGAAGAAGACCGTTGCCACGAAGGCCACCGCCGCCGGGTCCGGCGCGGCCGGGCCGGCGCCGCGCAAGCCATCGTCGCGCTCCGGGCTGATGCCGGCCGCCGACGTGCAGGAGATGTTCGTCCGCCTGCGCGAACTCAATCCGCACCCGACCACCGAGCTGGAGTACTCGACTCCGTTCGAACTGCTGGTCGCGGTGATCCTGTCGGCGCAAGCCACCGACGTCGGCGTGAACAAGGCCACCCGGCGCCTCTATCCGGTGGCCAACACGCCACAGGCGATCCTCGACCTGGGCGAGGAAGGCCTGAAGAAGCACATCGCCACCATCGGCCTGTTCAACGCCAAGGCGAAGAACGTGATCGCCACCTGCCGGATCCTGGTCGACCGTTTCGGCGGCGAAGTGCCGCACGATCGCGATGCGCTCGAGGCGCTGCCCGGGGTCGGCCGCAAGACCGCCAACGTGGTGCTCAACACCGCCTTCGGCGAGCCGACCATGGCCGTGGACACGCACATCTTCCGCGTCGCCAACCGCACCGGGCTTGCTCCGGGCAAGGACGTGCGCGCGGTCGAGGACGCCCTGCTCCGGCGCGTGCCGGCCGAGTTCCTGCATGACGCCCACCACTGGCTGATCCTGCACGGCCGCTACGTGTGCAAGGCGCGCAAGCCCGACTGCCCGCAGTGCGTGGTCCGCGACCTGTGCCGGTTCAAGGACAAGACGCCGGGCTGAAAAAGCGAATGGCGGGCCAGGCCCGCCATTCGCGTCGCAGTGCGATTCCCGTCGGAGAGATCAGAACTGCACGTCGCCCCAGATGCCGAATTCCTGGGTCTCGGTCTTCGAAGCGGTCTTGGCGGTGGTGTCCTTGTACACCGCGGCCAGCTTGATGCCCTTGATCACCGGGAATTCCACGCCCAGGTGCCAGTAGGTGTTGCCGAAGGCCGGGTTGACGTCCTTGCTGGTATCGACGTCGTCATAGCGGCCGAACGCGGTGATGCCGCTATCGGTCAGCGCGTAGCTGGCCCATGCCGACCAGCCGGCTGCGCTGTCTTCGATCACGTTGGTCACCGCCCAGTTGTCGGCCTGGAACCACTCCGCGCCCAGGCGCAGCTTGGTGCCGGCATAGGCCGCCATCGCGTTGACTCGCTTGGCGGTCTGCGGCGGATTGACGGTGGCGGTGTCGTTGCCGCGCTTGCCGGTATAGGCGCCGATGCCGATGATCGTGCTCGCGGTCGGGGCCCAGCCCAGGCGGCCTTCGAAGTCCACGGTCTCGCTGCGGCTCGGGTTGCGGTAGCCACGGCCGTTGGTGACCGACGCGGCGTAGGTCAGGCCGTTGTCGGTATCGCCGCCGACATGCAGGCCCCAGTCCGCCGAGGTGCCGTACGACAGGCGGTCGACCAGGGTGTTCTGCACGTAGCGCATGCCGTAGTACTTCTCGACGAACGGGATCCACGGCGCGTCCGCCGCACCGGCGCGGACGAACAGCGCGTTGCTGAACTTGGCCTGCACATAGGCCTTCTTGATGAAGACCTCGACGCTGCTGGCCTGGTTGGCGCCGGCGCCGGAACCGAACGAGAGGTACTGCGCGTCGGAGGTCAGGTTGGCCGACCAGATGTCGTCGAACTTGTGGTCAACGGTCAGGTAGAAGCGGGTCACGTCGAAACCGGTACCGGAGTTGTTGGTCTTGACGCCGTTGACCTTCTCGTCGCGGTTGGTCATGTCAATGAAAAGACGACCGCCGATCTTGGTGTCGTTGACCGTCTTCTTCAGCGAGTCGACGGCCGGGACGACCGCTTCGTTCGTCTTGGCCTGCTCGATGTTGACGTCGGACTGGGCGTCGGTGCGCGTTTCGAGTTCGGCGACCTTGGCCTGCAGCTCGGCCAGCTGGGCCTTCAGCGCGGCCAGCTCGGCGCTGTCGACGCCCTCGGCGGCAGCGGCATTGAACGACACGGTGGTGCCCAGGGCCGCCGCGAGCGCGACGGCGAGATAGGAATAACGCATGGAATACTCCGGTGGGTAGTGTGGTTCTGGACGTGTGCGGGTGCGTTCGATCGCCGAAAAACGTGAAACACCCGTTAAGCGCCGCGCAGCTTGCGACCCGAATCTGACAACCGCGCGACATTCACATGACACCCCCGTGACCCGGCCGCAGACCCTCGCCTCGCCCGGCCCGCGTACAGGCGGACCGGCGCTGTCACATTCCGGTCATCGCCGCTACGCGGTGCTGTCATCCACCGGTTATGCAATGGCGACCGCTGGACGCGGTGGGATTGCGTCCGCCACACCCACCCGCTGCTTACGGAGCTTTCCCGTGAACGTCATGTTCAAGACCCGCGTCGCCGCCACGCTGATCGCGGCCGCTTCCTCGATTTCCCTCGCCCACGCCGCCGACGTGACCGGCGCGGGCGCGTCCTTCATCTATCCGGTCATGTCCAAGTGGTCGGCCGACTACAAGGGCGCGAGCGGCAAGCAGGTCAACTACCAGTCGATCGGCTCGGGCGGCGGCATCGCCCAGATCAAGGCCGGCACCGTGGACTTCGGCTCGTCCGACGCCCCGCTCAAGCCGGAAGAGCTGGCCCGCTACGGCCTGGCCCAGTTCCCGTCGGTGATCGGCGGCGTGGTGCCGATCGTCAACATCCAGGGCATCGCCCCGGGTGCGCTGAAGCTCGATGGCGCCACCCTGGCCAACATCTTCCTGGGCAAGATCACCAAGTGGAACGACCCGGCGATCACCGCACTGAACCCGGGCCTGGCGCTGCCGGACCAGAAGATCACCGTCGTCCACCGCTCCGACGGTTCGGGCACCACCTTCAACTTCGTCAACTACCTGTCCAAGGTCAGCCCGGAGTGGAAGACCAAGGTCGGTGAAGGCACCGCGGTGCAGTGGCCGTCCGGCATCGGCGGCAAGGGCAACGAGGGCGTCGCCGCCTACGTCAAGCAGATCAAGGGTGGCGTCGGCTACGTCGAGCTGTCCTATGCACTGCAGAACAAGCTGGCCCACGCCGCACTGAAGAACGCCGCCGGCAAGTTCGTGCAGCCCAGCGACGAGACCTTCTCCGCCGCCGCGGCCAGCGCCGACTGGGCCAAGGCCAAGGACTTCTACCTGGTCATGACCAACGCGCCCGGCGAGAACGCCTGGCCGATCACCGCGACCAACTTCATCCTGATGTACAAGCAGCCGAAGAACGCGGCCACCGCGAAGAACGCCAAGAGCTTCTTCCAGTGGGTGTATGCCAACGGCGACGCCCAGGCCCGCCAGCTGGACTACGTGCCGCTGCCGGACGCCCTGGTCAAGCGCGTCGAAGCCTACTGGGCGCAGAACCTGAAGTACTGAGCACCCGGGCGGCGAGCCTCTCTCCCCTTGCCGTCCACCGGAGCGCGGGCCCTGCGGCCCGCGCTCTTTCTTTTATGGAAGCTGCGGGTCGGGCAGGCGTTTTGGCGGCCACTCGTCGGGGTCCGGACGCGACGTCATACGGTTGTCACAAAAACATCATTTCATGTGTCCGTCGCCGGCAACCCGGCATGTCGCGCCCCCACCATGAAATCCCTTCCGGTCCGCTCTTTCGTCCTGCCCGTGGCCGCCGCGCTGCTGCTCGCGTCGTGCAAGCCGGCGGGCGATGCGAACAGCCAGGCCGCGGCCGACGCGCCTGGACACGGCAACCAGGTCGCCGCGCAGATCTCCGGCGCCGGCGCATCCTTCATCTACCCGCTGGTTTCGGAGTGGTCGGCCGACTATCACGCCGCCACCGGCAACAAGGTCAACTACCAGTCGATCGGCTCCGGCGGCGGCATCGCCCAGATCAAGGCCGGCACGGTCGACTTCGGCTCTTCGGACAAGCCGCTGCCCAGCGACGAGCTGGCGGCCGCCGGCCTCGGCCAGTTCCCCTCGGCGATCGGTGGCGTGGTCCCGGTGTTCAACCTGCAGGGCATCAAGCCGGGCCAGCTGCGCCTGACCGGTCCGCTGCTGGCCGACATCTTCCTCGGCAGGATCGCGCAGTGGAACGACCCGGCCATCGCCGCGGCCAATCCCGGCGTGGCGCTGCCGGCGGCGAAGATCACCCTGGTCCACCGCTCCGATGGTTCCGGCACCACCTTCAACTTCAGCAACTACCTGTCCAAGGTCAGCCCGGAGTGGAAGGCGAAGGTCGGCGAAGGCACCTCGCTGCAGTGGCCGGGCGGCGTCGGCGGCAAGGGCAATGAAGGCGTGGCCGCCTACGTCAAGCAGATCGACGGCGGCATCGGCTACGTCGAGCTGGCCTACGCGCTGCAGAACGGCATGCCGTACGCGGCCATGCAGAACGCGGCCGGGCAGTTCGTGCAACCGAGCGCGGAATCGTTCGCCGCCGCGGCCGCCAGCGCCGACTGGGCCGGCGCCAAGGACTTCAACCTGGTAATCACCAACGCCTCGGGGCCGCAGGCCTGGCCGATCACCGCGACCAATTTCATGCTGGTACCGAAGCACGCCAAGGATCCGGCGCGCAACAAGGCCACCCTGGAGTTCTTCCGGTGGGCCTTCGAACAGGGCCAGCCGCAGGCGCAGGAACTGCATTACGTGCCACTGCCGCCCGAGCTGGTGCGGCAGATCGAGGCCTACTGGGGCAGCGAGTTCAAGTGACGGCGCAAACCATGCGCCGCGCGCGTGGCCCCGCCGCCCTGTCATTCCACGCGAACGTGGATGACGCCAACAGTTCATCGGAGCTGGCGATCCTTCCCCTCCCCGGGTCGCCGGCTCCACCCTTTCCCGAGCAGCTGCCGCAGACGCGATGAACACGACCACCCTCGACGCATCCCCTGCCCTACCCGGTGGCCGCGACATGCGCGATGCGCGCAACGACCGCCTGTTCCGCTACGCGCTGGTCGCCTGCGTGGTCTTCGTGCTGGTGGCCCTGGCCGGCGCCGCGCTGTCGATGCTGTGGGGCGGGCGCCACGCCCTGCAGGCGCAGGGCCTGAGCTTCTTCTATTCGGCCGAATGGAACCCGGTGGAGGACAAGTTCGGCGCGCTAGCGCCGATCTACGGCACCCTGGTCACCGCGGTGATCGCGATGCTGATCGCGGTGCCGGTCAGCTTCGGCATCGCCTTCTTCCTCACCGAGGTCGCGCCGCGCTGGCTGCGCGGCCCGGTCGGCACGGCGATCGAGCTGCTCGCCGGCATTCCTTCGATCATCTACGGCATGTGGGGCCTGTTCGTGCTGGTGCCGGTGATGACCGAATACGTCACGCCCTGGCTCAACGACCACCTCGGCACCCTGCCGGTGGTCGGCCCGCTGTTCCAGGGGCCGCCGCTGGGCATCGGCATGCTCACCGCCGGCTTCGTGCTGGCGATCATGGTCGTCCCGTTCATTTCCTCGGTGATGCGCGAGGTGTTCCTGACCGTGCCGACGCGGCTGAAGGAATCGGCCTACGCGCTCGGCTCGACCCGTTGGGAAGTGAGCTGGGACATCGTCCTGCCGTACACCCGCTCGGCGGTGATCGGCGGCATCTTCCTCGGCCTAGGCCGCGCCCTGGGCGAGACCATGGCAGTGGCGTTCGTGATCGGCAACTCCGTGCAGCTTTCGGCCTCGCTGCTGGAGCCGGGCACGACCATCGCCGCACTGATCGCCAACGACTTCGGCGAGGCCACCGAAACCTACCGTTCGGCGCTGCTGCTGCTGGGCTTCGTCCTGTTCATCGTCACCTTCGTCGTGCTGGCCGTGGCCCGCCTGATGCTGCAGCGCCTGTCGCGCAAGGAGGGCAACTGATGTCCGCCAACCCGTCCGCCGGCATCTACGCCCGGCGCCGCATCGTCAACGTGCTCGCGCTGGTGCTGTCCTGCGCGACCGCGCTGTTCGGCCTGTTCTTCCTTGGCTGGATCCTGTGGACGCTGGTGGCCAAGGGCATCGCCGGGGTCAACTGGAGCCTGTTCACGCAGATGACCCCGCCGCCGATGGAAGAAGGCGGCCTGGCCAACGCGTTCTTCGGCAGCGCGGTGATGTGCGTGCTGGCGATCGCGATCGGTACCCCGCTCGGCATCGCCGCGGGCACCTGGCTGGCCGAGTACGGCAATGCGCGCAAGGCCGGCACGGTGGTGCGCTTCGTCAACGACATCCTGCTGTCGGCACCTTCGATCGTGCTCGGCCTGTTCATCTACACCCTGTACGTGATGCAGACCGGCGGCAACTTCTCCGCCTTCGCCGGCGCGCTGGCCTTGGCCTTCATCGTGCTGCCGGTGGTGGTGCGCACCACCGACGAGATGCTGAGGCTGGTCCCGGTGCAGATGCGCGAAGCCGCGCTGTCGCTGGGCATCCCGCAATGGAAGGTGATCGTGCAGGTGCTGTACCGCAGCGCCAGCGCGGGCATCGTCACCGGCATCCTGCTGGCCCTGGCCCGCATCTCCGGCGAGACCGCACCGCTGCTGTTCACCGCCTTCGGCAACCAGTACTGGAACAGCAACGTGTTCCAGCCGATGGCCTCGGTGCCGGTGGTGATGAACCAGTTCGCCGCCAGCCCCTACGAGTCCTGGCAGGTGCTGGCCTGGGCCGGCGCGCTGGTGCTGACCGTATTCGTGCTGCTGGTCAGCCTGGTCGCCCGCGGCCTGCTCCTGCGCAACAAGATTTCCCATGACTGACTTTTCCCGGAACCCGGCCATGAACGACCTCCACTCCGCGGCACCCCTGCAGCGCATCCCGGTGCCGGCGCACACCGATGCGGCCCTCGCGCCCGCGCCGGTCAAGCTCGCCGCACGCGGCCTGGACTTCTACTACGACCGCTTCCACGCGCTGAAGGGCATCAACCTGGAGATCCCGGAGAAGCGCGTGACCGCGCTGATCGGCCCCTCGGGTTGTGGCAAGTCGACCCTGCTGCGCATCTTCAACCGGATCTACGCGCTGTATCCGAAGCTGGAGGCGCGCGGCGAAGTGCTGCTCGACGGCGAGAACATCCTCTCGCCGAAGTACCCGATGAACCGCCTGCGCAGCAAGGTCGGCATGGTGTTCCAGAAGCCGGTGCCGTTCCCGATGACCATCTTCGAGAACGTGGCCTACGGCATCCGCCACCACGAGAAGCTGTCCAAGGCCGAGATGAACCTGCGCGTGGAGCAGGCCCTGCGCCAGGCCGCGCTGTGGGACGAGGTCAAGGACAAGCTCGGCCAGAGCGCGCTGGGCCTGTCCGGCGGCCAGCAGCAGCGCCTGTGCATCGCCCGCGCCGTGGCCCTGCGCCCGGACGTGCTGTTGCTGGACGAGCCGACCTCGGCGCTGGACCCAATCTCGACCAGCCGCATCGAACAGCTGGTCGAGGAGCTGAAGGTCGACTACACCATCGTCATCGTCACCCACAACATGCAGCAGGCCGCGCGCGTTTCGGACTACACCGCCTTCATGTACCTGGGCGACCTGATCGAGCACGACCGCACCCAGGTGATCTTCTCCAGCCCCTCGAAGCAGCAGACCGAGGACTACATCACCGGACGGTTCGGCTGAGCCGGATCGATCGCTCGGCGGGCCCGAGCCCGCCCCACCACGACGGCACCCGCCACTCCTTCAAAAAATTCCCGACGACGCCATGACCATGACCCAGCCCCACGAACACATCGTCAAGAGCTACGACGAGGAGCAGCGCCACCTGATCGAGGAGATCGTGCGCATGGGCCTGACCGCGGTGGCGCAGCTGGAAGCGGCGCTGGACGTGGTCGACCGCCGCGACGACAGCGCCGCGCGCCGGATCGTGGCCAACGACGAATCGATCGATGCGGCCGAACGCCGGATCAGCCACGACGTGATGCTGCTGGCCCTGCGCGGGCCGATGGCGCGCGACCTGCGCGAGATCCTCGCCGGCCTGCGCATTCCGGCCGACATCGAGCGCATCGGCGACTATGCCGCCAACGTGGCCAAGCGCTCGATCGCACTGAACGCCTCGCCGCCGATGCCGCACATCACCGGCCTGCGCGCGCTGGGCCTGCTCGCCGCCGGCCAGGTGCGCCAGGCCCTGCGCGCCTACAAGGAAGGCGACGGCGAGCTCGCCCTGCAGGTGCGCGACAGCGACGCCCAGCTCGACCGGCAGTACACCGCGCTGTTCCGCGAGCTGCTGACCTACATGATGGAAGATCCGCGCAACATCACCCCGTGCACGCACCTGCTGTTCATGGCCAAGAACCTCGAGCGGATCGGCGACCACGCGACCAACATTGCCGAGAACGTCTGGTTCCTGCTGCACGGCGAGGAAGAGCTGCCGCCGCGCGACAAGCGCGACGACACCAGCACCACCGGCGCGGCCTGAGCAGGCCCGCCGCCGGGACACCGGGATAACCTGCCGGGGGTAGACTGGCCTCCCCCGGCGGTCAGCACGCCGCGAACTGCGAGCGTGTTTCCCCGGCATCCCGGAGATCGAACATGTCCAAGCAGAAACCCGTCGCCATCGCGCTCGGCACGGCCCTGGCCGGCCTGACCCTGTCCGGATCCGCCTTCGCCATGGAGCCGCTGGCGCAGGCCTACATGGTGGCCGCCGGCGAGGCCGCCAAGGCCCAGGAAGGCAAGTGCGGCGAAGGCATGTGCGGGGTCAGCAAGGTCGACACCGACAGGGACGGACGCATCTCGCAGGCCGAATTCGTCACCGCCCATCCGGACAAGGCCGACCAGTTCGCGCGGATCGACGTGAACCAGGACGGCTTCATCGACGCGGCCGAACGCAAGGACCACTGCACCGCCAAGGGCAGCGAAGGAATGTGCGGCGAGCACGCCTGCGACGTGAAGGCCGGCGACATGCCGATGCGGGCCGGCGACGGCAAAGGCGGCGAAGGCAAGTGTGGCGAGGGCGCCTGCGGAGGCATGGCGTAACCGGGCCCGCGCCGGCCGCTGGTGACGCGTCCTCCGCGCCACTCGCCGCCCGCCGGCAGCATGGCGATAGACTGGCCACCCGCGCCGGTCGTCGCGCCCTTTCCAGCCGAGGAATGCCATGCCCTTGCAGAAGCCCGTCGTGATCGCGTTCGGTACCGTCATCGTCGGCCTGGGTCTTGCTGGCGACGGGTTCGCCATGCAGCCGCTGGCGCAGGGTTACCTGCTGGCCGCCGGCGACACGGCGAAGACCGCGGAAGGCCGCTGTGGCGAGGGCCGCTGCGGCGTCGCGATCCCCGACACCGACAAGGACGGACGCGTGTCGCCCGGGGAATTCGCCGCCGCCTGGCCGGACGAGGCCGCGCACTTCGCCGAGGCCGATGCCGATGGCGACGGCTACATCAGCGCGGAGGAAATGAAGGCCTACCACGCCGCCGCTTCCGGCGATGACGGCAAGGCTTCCATGGAAGGCAAGTGCGGAGAAGGCAAGTGCGGCGGGATGGCCTAGGTGCGAGTCCCCCGCAGGAGCCCCGCATGTCCATGTGCGGGTTGTCGAAGGGATGGATCCTTCGCCCGGCCCGGGCTTTTCCGCTGATTCCCGATGCCGCTGCCTGATGCCAGCGCAGGCCTGGGGCTGCGCCGCGCATTGCTCGAGGAATTGCGCAGCGCCGCCGAAGGCGCGTTCGATTTCCTCGAATGCGCACCGGACAACTGGATCGGCGTGGGCGGACGACTCGGCGAGGCGCTGGACGAACTGTCGGCACGGCATCCATTGACCTGCCACGGCCTGTCGCTCTCGCTCGGCGGCACCCGGCCGCTGGACGAGGTGTTCCTGGCCAGGACCCGGCGCTTCCTCGACCGCCACCGGGTGGAGCTGTACAGCGAACACCTGAGCAGCTGCACCGACGACGGCCATCTCTACGACCTGATGCCGGTTCCGTTCACCGACGAGGCGGTGCGCCACGTGTCGGCGCGCATCCGCCACGTGCAGGACGTGCTCGGCCGCCGCATCGCGGTGGAAAACGTCTCGTACTACGCCGCCCATCCGCCGCTGGACGGGCCGTCGACGGCGCTGGACGAGGCCGGTTTCGTGCTCGCCGTGCTGGAAGAAGCCGATTGCGATCTGCTGCTGGACGTCAACAACGTCTACGTCAACGCGATCAACCACGGCTACGACGCCCATGCCTTCATCGCGCGGATGCCCACGCGGCGGATCGCGTCGTACCACGTCGCCGGCCACTACGACGAGGCCGAGGACCTGAAGGTCGACACCCACGGTGCACCGGTGAAGGGCGCCGTCTGGGACCTGCTCGCCGGAACCTATCGCCTCCACGGCGTGCGCCCCACCCTGCTCGAACGCGACTTCAACCTGCCGCCGCTGGCCGGCCTGCTGGACGAGGTCGCGTGCATCCGCCAGCTGCAGGCCGCCGCGGTGGCTGACGGCCATCGGGCCAGCGCCCGTGGCTGACCTGCATTCGCAGCAGGCCGCGTTCGCCGCGCACCTGCGCGATCCGCTGGCGCATCCGGCGCCGGCCGGCATCGAGCCGCGGCGCATGGCGGTCTATCGCGAACTGTTCTTCAACAACATCGCCGGCCTGCTCGCCGGCAATTTCCCGGTGATCCGGCGCACCCTCGGCGAGGACGCATGGACCGCGCTGGTCCGCCGCTTCTACGCCGTCCACCGCAGCCAGACGCCGCTGTTCCCCGAACTGGGCCGCGAATTCATCCGCTTCCTGGAAGAGCGCGGCGAAGATACCGATCCGCCGTGGCTGGTCGAGCTGGCCCACTACGAGTGGATCGAGCTGGCGGTGCAGATCGACGACAGCCCGCTGCCGGAACACGAACCGGCCGGCGACCTGCTCGAAGGCACGCCCGTGCTGTCGCCATGGATCCGCGCGCTGGCCTATCGCTGGCCGGTGCATACGATCGGACCGGAGCACCGTCCCGGCACGCCACCGCAGGCGCCGACGCTGCTGCTGGTGCGCCGCGACGGCGACGGTCGCGCGCGCTTCGCCGCGATCTCGCCCCTGGTCTATCGCCTGCTGGAACTGCTCGGCGACGGTGGCGCCAGCGGCCGCGCGCGGCTGCAGGCGCTGGCCGCGGAGGCGGGAGTCGCCGCCGACGACGCCTTCATCGCCCAGGGCTCGGCGATGCTCCAGCGCATGCGCGGCGAAGGCACCGTGCTCGGCACGCAACCGGGGTGACGACACCGCGCGCAGATGCGACGGGGCGGGCGCCGCGCGCGCTCTGTTAACCTGTGCGCATGAGCGACATCGATCCTGACATTGCATCCGAAGCCGAGCCGCCGGCCGGCCCTCCCGGTGCGATGGCGCGCCGTTTCCGCGGCTTCCTGCCGGTGGTGGTGGACGTGGAGACCGGCGGCTTCGACTGGAACCGGCATGCGCTGCTGGAAATGGCCGCCGTGCCGATCGAGCTGGATGCGCAGGGCCTGTTCGTGCCCGGGCAGACCGCCAGCGCGCATTTCATCCCCGCGCCCGGCACCGAGATCGATCCCAAGTCGCTGGAAGTCACCGGCATCGACCTGGACCATCCGTTCCGCCTGGCCAAGCCCGAGCGCGACGCGTTGGGCCACGTCTTCAACCAGGTCCGCGCGGCGGTGCGCCGGCACGGCTGCCAGCGCGCGATCCTGGTCGGGCACAACGCCCACTTCGACCTGAACTTCGTCAACGCCGCGGTCGCACGCAGCGGGCACAAGCGCAATCCGTTCCATCCGTTCAGCGTGTTCGACACGGTGACCCTGGCCGGTATTGCCTACGGCCAGACCGTGCTGGCCCGCGCGATGCATGCGGCCGGCTTCGACTGGAACGCCGAAGAAGCGCACTCGGCCGTCTACGACGCCGAGCAGACCGCAAAACTGTTCTGCCGCATCGCCAACGCCTGGCCCTCGCCGCTGCCGGGCTGAAGCGCCTTCAGCCGATTTCCAGGCGGTCGCGGCCGCCGTCCTTGGCCCGGTAGAGCGCCACGTCGGCGCGCTCCAGCAGCGTGGCCGGCGTATCGTCCGGCCGCCACGCGACCACGCCGGCGCTGAAGGTCACCTCCAGCTCCTCGATCCCCGCCCAGCCGCGGTGCGCGCGGAAGTGCGCGTGCATGCGTTCGCACACCAGCTGCGCCTCCTCCAGCAGCGTACCCGGCAGCAGCAGCGCGAATTCCTCGCCACCCAGCCGCGCCAGCAGGTCCGAGCCGCGGCATTGCCCGGCCAGCAGCTCGGCGACCTCGCGCAGCACCGCATCGCCGACGCCGTGCGACCAGGTGTCGTTGATCCGCTTGAAGTGGTCGATGTCCAGCAGCGCCAGGCACAGCGCGTGCCCGCCACGCCGCGCCAGGGCGAAGGCGCGCGCCAGTGCCTCGTCGAAATGGCGCCGGTTGGGCAACCCGGTCAGCGCGTCCTCGCGCGCCTGGCGGCCATAGGCTTCGGCCTGTTCGCGCAGGCGCTCGAGCAGTTCGGCACGCTCGCGGTCGACGGCCACCAGCCGTTCGGCCTGCGCCTGCAGGTCGGCGGTGCGCTCGCGCACCAGCCGCTCCAGCTGCTGGTTGTGCGCCAGGTAGCGGCGCGTGCGCCAGCGGTACAACGCGAACAGGAGCAGCAGCACCGCCAGCCCCGTGGCCACGCGCACGTCGGCACGCTGCCACCACAACGGCCGCACGCTGAACGCCCAGCGCGCCGGCTGCGCGCTCCAGTCGCCGCCGGGATGGGCGGCGGCCACTTCCAGCGTGTAATCGCCCGGCGGCAGGCCGATGAACTCCACGTTGCGCTGGGTCCCGCGCTCGACCCATTCCGGATCCAGGCCCAGCAGGCGGGTGCGGTAGCGGATCCGCTCCGGCAGCAGGTAGCTCAGGCCGGCGTAGGTCGCGGTGATCCGGCCCCCGCCCGCCAGCGACTGCGGCGCGCTCCCGTCCACCGCCTGTCCATCGCGATGCACCGATTCGATCACCGCCGGCGGCGACGGATGGCCGAGATAGCGCGGCAGCCGCGCCGGATCGGCCGTGGCGACACCACCGGCGGTGGCCAGCCACAGGGTGCCGTCGCGGCGCAGGATCGCCGGTGGCGAAGAGCTGCCGTTGCCCTGCGCGCTGGGCATGCCGTCGATCTCGGCGTACCGGTATACCTGGCGCAGGTGCGGCGCGCGACCGTCCGCCACGGCCTGCAGTTCGGCCAGCGGCACCCGCACCACGCCGCGGTTGCTGGTGATCCAGGCATCGCCGCGACGGTCGGGCACCAGCTGGAACACCGCGTCCACCGGCAGGCCCTGTTCGAGACCCACCCGCGACACCTTGCCGGCGCGGTAGCGGTACAGGCCGCGGTCGGTCGAGATCCACACCGCGTCGCCGAACGCACGGAAGCCGAATACCGAGCGTGCGCCGCCGCCGGCTGAGTCCAGGTCGATCCGCTCGATCCGGTCGCCACGCAGCACGCTGGCGCCCTCGACCGAACCGATCCACAGGCCGTCGCCGATCCCGGCCAGTGCGGTGACCAGGCCCTGTGGCATCCCCGGCACCGCCGGCGGCGCGTGCACGCCGTCGGCGTCGATACGGACCACGCCGCGCTGGCTGCCGATCCAGACCGCGCCGTCCGCGGTCACGCCGATCGCGCGGACATGGCCGCTGGGCAGGCCGTCGGCCTGCGCGTAGTGCCGCTGCAGCACGCCGTTGCGCAACCGGTAGACGCCGTCGGCGAAGGTGCCGACCCACAGCTCGCCGTCCGTACCCTGCTCGATGCTCAGCACGGAAGGCGGCTCGTCGCCGGCACCCGGCAGCGGCAGTGGATGGAAGCGTCCGTCCGCGTCCTGCCGGTCGAGGCCGCCGCCATCGCCGACCCACAGCACGCCGCCACGGTCCTCGAACACCGCGCGCACGTAGTCACTGGCGAGGCCGTCGCGCCGGGTGTAACCGGTGAACAGCGTCTCGCGCAGGCGGAACAGGCCACCGTTGGCGCCGATCCAGATGCTGCCCTCGGCATCCTCGAGCAGGCTGGCGACCCGTCCGCGCGGCAGCACGTCACCCGGCGCCAGCCATTCGGTGCCGCGCGGTCCGATCCTGGCCACGCCGCGGTTCTCGGTCCCCACCCACAGCGCGCCCTGGCGGTCGACGAGCATGGTGGTGATGTGTCCGGACCCGGGCAGCGCATGCACGGCGACGATCCGCTCGCCCTCGACCCGGAACAGCTGTCCCTCGGCGGCCAGCCACACCGTCCCGTCCGGCGCCATGTACGGCCAGACCAGGCCCGGCGGCAATCCCGCTTCGCGACCGAAGTGGTGCCACCCGCCGCGGGCATCGCGCATCACCAGGCCATCGAGCGTGCCCACCCAGATCCGCTCGCGTGCATCGACCGCCATGTGCGGGAAGCTGGAACGCAACGGCATGCCGGCCGGCGGCGGGAAATATTCGAAGCGGCCATCGGCCTGCACGCGGCCGAGGCCGTGGCCCTCGAACAGCAGCCACATCCGGCCATGCCCATCCATCGCCATGTCGTGGACCAGCGCCTGCGGCCACTGCGGCGTCCGCTCGGCATACACCCAGCGTCCGTCATGCTCGAGCCAGCCGAGGTTGCCGCGCGAATCGCTCAGCCACAGGCGGCCACGCGGATCGACGTACAGCGCACCGATGCCGTTGTCGCGCAGCCCCGGTTCGCTGCCGCGGTCGGACACGATGAAGGCCGCACCGTTGTAGCGGACCACGCCTTCCCAGGTGGCGAACCAGAGATAGCCGTCGGGCGTCTGCGCGATGTCGCGCAGCGAGTTGTGCGGCAGGCCATTGCGCGTGGTCCAGGCATCGATGGCGTAGTCGCGCAGCGGTGGCGCAGTGTCCGGCGGCGCCGCCAGCGCCGCACCGGCGGACAGCAGCACTGCCAGCGCCGCGGCCCAGCGCGCCGGGATCCACCACCACCTGCGGCGCGGACTTGTTCCTGCCATCGGCACGCCCCCTGCGTGACTGCCTGCGGTGCGGTCAGGCGCGCTGGCGCACCGCCTCGAACAGGCACACGCCGGCGGCCACCGACACGTTCAGGCTCTCGATGTCGCCGGGCATGGGGATGCGCACCAGCCCGTCGCAGTGTTCGCGGGTGAGCCGGCGCAGGCCTTCGGCCTCGCCACCCAGCACCAGGGCGACGTTGCCCTTCAGGTCCAGCGAATACAGCGAAGGCGCGGCCTCGCCGGCCAGGCCGTAGATCCACACGCCCAGCTTCTGCAGGTCGCGCAGTGTGCGCGAAAGATTGGTCACCGAGACCACCGGCAGGCGGTCGGCGGCGCCGGCGGACGTCTTGCGCACCGTGGCGTTCACCGGCGCCGACTTGTCCTTGGGAATGACCACGGCGGTGGCGCCGGCGGCGGCGGCGCTGCGCAGGCAGGCGCCGAGGTTGTGCGGGTCCTGCACGCCGTCGAGCACCAGCAGCAGCGCCTTGCCTTCGGCGGCCTCGACCAGCCCGGCCAGCTCATGCTCGTCCCAGGTCTTCGCCGCGGCATAGCGCGCGGCCACGCCCTGGTGGCGGACGCTGCCGCCGATGCCATCCAGCGCCTGGGTGGCGACCTTGCGCACCTCGATGCCGCGACGCCGCGCCTGTTCCTCGATCTCGACCAGCCGCGGGTTGCGTGCACCGGATTCGACCAGCACCTCGCGCACGTGCTCGGCATCGTTCTCGATGGCCGAGGCCACCGCGTTGACGCCGACGATCCACTGGTTCTGCTTGCTGCTCATGCGCTGGACGACCGTCCTGGAAAGGCCGGCATTATCGCATTGGCCCGCGCAGCCCGTACGGCCGGGAATGCAGCGCTCACGCCTGCCGGGGCCAGCGCCGCCGGCCTGGCATCGCAGGCGTCGCAGAACTGACGGACATCGTGGAGGCGCCGCCAGGGCCGGCGCGATCAGGCGACCGGCGGCGGCCAGTTGGCGGTGTCGTGGTCCGGATGCTGCAACGAGACGATCCGGGCCAGGAATTCCGCCGCCGCCTCGTCCTCTTCCGTGCGCCGCGCCGGCAGCGCGGCGAGGCCGTCGACGAACGGAAGCCGGCCTTCGATCCCGTACTGGATCCACGGCGCCAGCACCGCCGGATCGTCGAACGCGCCAGCCGCCAGGGCCACGCCATCCGGCGCCTCGTAGGTCAGCGGCGTGCCGCAGTCGGCGCAGAAACCACGCCGGACCAGGTTGGAGGACTGGAAGCGCTTCGGCTCGCCGCGGGTCCACTCCAGCAGCGCGCCGCGGGACGAGACCAGCGGCGCGTAATAGGCGCCGAACGCCTTCTGGCACATCCGGCAGTGGCAGATCGAGGCGTCGTCCAGCACGCCGGTGACACGGAAGCGCACCGCGCCGCACTGGCAACCACCGGTATGCACGTGCGACGCGGCCGCCATCGCTCAGTACTTCTGCTTGACCCGCTTCGCCGGCTGGCCACGGGGCGGCAGCGGCGGCAGTCCGGCGTCGCGTTCCTTGTCCTCGACCAGGCGGAAATCGATCTTGCGCTCCTCCAGGCTGGCCTTGAGCACGATGATCCGGACCCGGTCGCCGAGCCGGAACTGCATGCCGCGACGCTCGCCCGACAGGGTCTTCCGCACCGGGTCGAAGTGGTAGTAGTCGTGCGGCAGCTGGGTCACGTGGACCAGCCCGTTGACCTTGGACTGGTCGAGTTCCACGAACAGGCCGAAGCTGGTCACGCCGCTGATCACGCCGTCGAACTGGCCACCGACGTGCTGCTCCATCCACGCGGCGCGGTAGCGCTCGTCGACCTCGCGCTCGGCCTCGTCGGCACGGCGCTCGCGCTCGGAGCACTGCAGCGCCAGCGCGGCCATGTCGCGCGGCGAGTAGGTGAACGCCTCGGGCTTCTGCTTCGACAGCGCGTGCTTGATCGCGCGGTGCACCAGCAGGTCCGGATAACGGCGGATCGGCGAGGTGAAGTGCGCGTAGGCCTCCAGCGCCAGGCCGAAGTGGCCGGCGTTGTCCGGCGAATACACCGCCAGGCTCTGGCTGCGCAGCAGCACCGACTCCAGCAGCGCCGCATCGGGGCGCTCGCGCACCTTCTTCAGCAGGCGGGTGTAGTCGCCGGGCTGGACCTTGCCCCACGGCGGCAGGCTCAGCTTGAACTCCTTGAGGAACTCGAGCAGGTCGGCGTACTTGCCCTCCGGCGGCTTCTCGTGGATCCGGTACGGCGCCGGCACATGGCTCTTCAGCAGGTAGCGCGCCGCCTCGACATTGGCCGCGATCATGCATTCCTCGATCAGCTTGTGCGCGTCGTTGCGCACCAGCATCCCGGCCTGGGTGACCTCGCCGCGGTTGTCCAGCACGAAGCGGACCTCGGAGGTCTCGAACTCGATCGCGCCGCGCTTCTCGCGCGCCTTGGCCAGCACCTGGTAAAGCTGGTGCAGGCGCTGCACGTGCGGCAGCACCGGGCCGAGCTCGGCCTGCGCATCGGCATCGTCCTCGCCCACCGCCTTCCACACCTGGGTATAGGTCAGGCGCGCGTGCGAGTTCATCACCGCCTCGTAGAACTTCGAGCGGGTGACCTGGCCGTCGTGGTCGATCTGCATGTCGCAGACGAAGGTCATGCGGTCGACCTTCGGGTTCAGCGAGCAGATGCCGTTGGACAGGGTCTCCGGCAGCATCGGCACGACGAAGCCGGGGAAGTAGACCGAGGTGGCGCGCTTCTGCGCCTCGTCGTCCAGCGGCGCGCCCGGGCGCACGTAGTGCGAGACGTCGGCGATGGCGACCACCAGGCGGAAGCCCTGTTTGTTGGTCTCGCAGTAGACCGCGTCGTCGAAGTCCTTGGCGTCCTCGCCATCGATGGTCACCAGCGGGGTGGCGCGCAGGTCGACGCGGTCGCCGATCATCGACGGCTCGACGGTCAGCGGCACCGCGGTGGCTTCGTCGAGCACCTCCGGCGGGAATTCGTGCGGCAGGTTGTGGCCGTGGATCGCCGCCTCGACCACCAGCGACGGGGTCAGGCTGTCGCCGAGCACGGCGATCACCTTGCCGATCGGCGGGCGCCGCGCATCCGGGGCCTGGACCAGTTCGCAGACCACCAGCTGGCCGTCGCGCGCGCCGCCGGTGGCATCCGGCGGGACCTGCACGTTGCGCTGGATGCGCTTGTCGTCGGGGATGACGAAGGTGATCCCGGCCTCGGTGCCGAAGCGGCCGATCAGCCGGCTCACCCCGCGTTCGAGCACGCGGGCGATGCTGCCCTCGCGCCGCCCGCTGCGGTCGATGCCGGTGACGTTGGCCAGCACGCGGTCGCCGTGCATGGCCTTGCGCATCTCGTACGGTGGCAGGAACAGGTCGTCGCCACCGCCGGCATCGGGACGCAGGAAGCCGAAGCCGTTCGGATTGGCGATCACCGTGCCGGCGATCAGGTCGGTCTGCTCGACCGGGGCGAAGCCACCGCGCCGGTTCTGCACCAGCTGGCCGTCGCGGACCATCGCGCCCAGGCGCTTGCCGAGCGCGTCGAAGCGGTCGGGCGCGGTCAGGCCGAGCGGCCCGGCCAGTTCCTCGGCGGTCTGCGGGCCACCGGCCGCTTCCAGCGTCGCAAGTATCGCCTCGCGACTGGCGATCGGATTGGCGTAGCGGTCGGCCTCGCGCGCGGCATGCGGATCATGGAACCCGCCGCCGCGGGGCGCCGGGGCCTGGCGCGGCGTGCGTGGGGGCGCCTTCGTCGTTCGTGGCGCCGGTGACGACAGCGACTCCGGCATCCAGGGCGGCAGCTTGCCGGCTGCGCCCTTGCCGGCGCCCTTTCCACCGGACTTGCCCGGCCGGGTTGCGCCCGAAGCCGGCTTGCCCCCGCCGGCGCCCTTGCGGCTCTCGCCGCCCGCAGCCTTCCCGCCGCGATTGCCTTGTTTTTTCATGCCCGGATGGTACACCCCGCCCCTATCGCCGCCGCGTGCACGCATCCAACCTGAAGAAAATTCGCACGAAGGCGTTGACAAGATTTCGACGCACCCCCAGAATGCGCGCCTCACCTGCCCAGGTGGCGGAATTGGTAGACGCACTAGTTTCAGGTACTAGCGGGTAAAACCGTGGAGGTTCGAGTCCTCTCCTGGGCACCAAGACAAAGGCCGCAAGGCCTCGCAGAAAACCCCGCCAATGCGGGGTTTTTTGTTTTCCGGCCTCCGTCTTCCGGATCGCGCCTTCTTCATGGGCAGATCCACCATGACGCACGCAGGGCGTGAGACCGGCGCGGGTAGAATCGCAGTCCTCCGCAACATCAGGCTGCATCCGCGCCCCATGACCGAAACCCTCCGCCCGACCTTCCACGGCTTCGAACAGATCCCGCTGCGCGAGTACGCCGAGCGCGCCTACCTGGACTATTCGATGTACGTGGTCCTGGACCGCGCCCTGCCCTTCGTCGGCGACGGGCTCAAGCCGGTGCAGCGGCGCATCGTCTATTCGATGAGCGAGCTGGGCCTGAACGCCGCGTCCAAGCCGAAGAAGTCCGCGCGCACCGTCGGCGACGTGATCGGCAAGTACCACCCGCACGGCGACTCGGCCTGCTACGAGGCGCTGGTGCTGATGGCCCAGCCGTTCTCCTACCGCTATCCGCTGATCGAGGGCCAGGGCAACTTCGGCTCCACCGACGACCCCAAGTCGTTCGCGGCCATGCGCTACACCGAATCCAAGCTCACCCCGATCGCCGAGGTGCTGCTGGGCGAGCTGGGCCAGGGCACCGTCGACTGGGTGCCGAACTTCGACGGCACCCTGGAGGAACCGAGCTGGATGCCGGCGCGGCTGCCGCACCTGCTGCTCAATGGCACCACCGGCATCGCGGTCGGCATGGCCACCGACGTGCCGCCGCACAACCTCAATGAAGTGGTCAGCGCCTGCGTGCGCCTGCTCGACGATCCGGCCGCCAGCGTCGCCGACCTGTGCGAGCACGTGCGCGGCCCGGACTACCCGACCGGCGCGGAGATCATCACCGGCGCGTCGGACCTGCGCACGATGTACGAGACCGGCAACGGCAGCGTCCGCGCGCGCGCGACCTGGACCAAGGAAGCCACCGGCAACTTCGTGGTCACCGCCCTGCCCTACCAGGTCTCGCCGTCCAAGGTGATCGAGCAGATCGCCGCGCAGATGCGCGCCAAGAAGCTGCCGTGGCTGGAGGACATCCGCGACGAGTCCGACCACGCCAACCCGGTGCGGGTGGTGCTGGTGCCGCGCTCCAACCGGGTCGACGCCGAGCAGCTGATGGGCCACCTGTTCGCGACCACCGACCTGGAGAAGAGCTACCGGGTCAACCTCAATGTGATCGGCCTGGATGGCAAGCCGGCGGTCAAGAACCTCAAGACCCTGCTCGCCGAGTGGCTCACGTTCCGCACCGACACCGTGGCCCGCCGCCTCAAGCACCGCCAGGAAAAGGTCGAGCGCCGCCTGCACCTGCTGGAAGGCCTGCTGGTCGCCTTCCTCAACCTGGACGAGGTGATCCGGATCATCCGCACCGAGGACGAACCGAAGGCGGCGCTGATCGCGCGCTTCGGCCTGTCCGAGGAGCAGGCCGACTACATCCTCGAAACCCGCCTCAAGCAGCTGGCCCGCCTGGAAGAAATGAAGATCCGCGGCGAGCAGGACGAGCTGGCCAAGGAACTGGAGCGCATCGTCGCCATCCTCGGCAGCCCGACCAGGCTGAAGAAGCTGGTCAAGGACGAGCTGCTGGCCGATGCGAAGAAGTTCGGCGACGAGCGCCGCTCGCCGCTGGTCCAGCGCGACGCGGCGCAGGCGATCGACGAGACCGAACTGGTGCCGAGCGAGCCGATGACCGTGGTCCTGTCGGAGAAGGGCTGGATCCGCGCGGCCAAGGGCCATGACGTCGATGCCGCCGGCCTCTCCTATCGCGAGGGCGACAGCCTTCTGGCGGCGGTGAAGAGCCGCAGCACCCAGCAGGTCGCGTTCCTCGACTCGACCGGGCGCAGCTATTCGACCGCGGTGCACACGCTGCCTTCGGCGCGCGGCAACGGCGAACCGCTGACTGGCCGCTTCTCGCCGGCAGCGGGCGCGTCGTTCCAGGCGGCGGCCAGCGGCGACAACGACACCCGCTTCGTGCTGGTGTCCTCGCACGGCTACGGCTTCGTCACCCGCTTCGAGAACCTCACCGGCCGCAACAAGGCCGGCAAGGCGATGCTCAACCTGACCCCGAACGCGCGCGTGTTGCAGCCAGCCGCGGTCGCCAGCGTCGACAGCGACCGGATCGTGGCGGTGACCAGCGCCGGCCATCTGCTGGCGATTCCGGCCAGCGAGCTGCCCGAGCTGGACAAGGGCAAGGGCAACAAGCTGATCGACATCCCCAAGGCCAAGCTCGGCACCGAGCGCGTGGTCGCGGTGGCCGCGCTCGCGCCCGGGCAGAAGCTGCAGGTGCTCAGCGGCCAGCGGACGATGACGCTGTCGTTCAAGGAGCTGGACGAGTACGTGGGCGCGCGGGCGACGCGGGGCGGGTTGCTGCCGCGGGGGTGGCAGAAGGTGGATGGCCTGGCTGTCGAATAGCGTTTCATTGCCGCAGCGCGCGGCGGCGCGTCAGGCGCCGTCGCAAGCCGGTCGTACTAGGGCGCGGGCGCGGCAGAAGGCCGACAGCCTGGTCGTCGAACAGCAGTTCGTCACGCGCGTCGCGAAGACGCGGCGCGGTAACCCAGCACACGGGAAGGACGCACGCATGGAACCGGATTTCTGGCTGCAACGCTGGCAGGAAGGCCGCACCGGCTTCCATGGCGCCGAGGTAATGCCTCTGCTGATGAAGCACTGGCCATTGCTGGAGGTGCCGGCCACGGGCCGCGTGTTCGTGCCGCTGGCCGGCAAGACCCTGGACATGCACTGGCTCGCCGGGCGTGGCCATGAGGTACTCGGCGCCGAACTGTCGCCGCTGGCAGTCGACGCGTTCTTCGCTGAAGCCGGGTTGACGCCCGAGGTGTCGACCGCCGCGGACGGCGTGCATCACCGCGCCGGCCGCATCGACCTGGTCTGCGGCGACGTGTTCGCGCTTTCGGCATCGACGCTCGGCGACATGGCCGCCGTCTACGACCGCGCCGCGCTCATCGCCCTGCCGCCGGCGATGCGGCGCCAGTACGTGGACGAGGTCTATGGTCGGCTGCCGCGAGGCTGCCGCGGCCTGCTGATCACGCTGGAGTATCCGCAGGCCGAAATGGAGGGCCCGCCGTTCTCGGTGGAGGAAGCCGAAGTGCGCGCACTGTTCGCACCGGCGTGGGAGCTCGAGCTGCTGGAACGGCGCGACATCCTGGACCAGGAGCCGCGCTTCCGCGACGGCGGCATAAGTAGCCTTTCGACCGCGGTCTACCGCCTGCAGCGGCGCTGAGCCGCCGCCTCGCCTGCGCGCGGCTCAACCGTGCGCGGGACTGCCGTCGCTGTCGATCTTCGACAGCTGGTAGTTCTCCAGCCCGATCCGCTTGATCAGGCCCAGCTGCTGCTCCAGCCACCAGGCATGGTCTTCCTCGGTGTCCTTGAGCTGGGCCAGCAGCACGTCGCGGCTGACGTAGTCCTGCTTCTCTTCGCACAGCTTCATCGCCGCGGCCAGGTTGGCCCGCACCTGGTACTCGACCTTCAGGTCGGCCTCGAGCATCTCGACCACGGTCACGCCGGGCGTGAACGCGTGCGGGCGCATGTCCGGGGTGCCTTCCAGGAACAGGATCCGGCGCAGGATCGCATCCGCGTGCTCGGTCTCCTCCTGCATCTCGTGGCTGATCCGCGCGTACAGCGCCTTCAGGCCCTGGTCCTCGTAGCGGCGCGAATGCAGGAAATACTGGTCGCGCGCGGCCAGTTCGCCGCGCAGCAGCTCCTTCAGGCAGTCGATGACTTCGGGGTGGCCTTTCATGGTCGTACTCCGGTAACTCCAGGCGCGCAGTGTGCCGCAAACCGCCGGCCGACGTTCCAATCGGACTCAGTCGCATCGAGGCGTGCGCGGGATCGACGGGCGGGCATGGAATAATCCGGCGCAGCCGCCGACCACACCGGTACCGGCAGCCCACATGCAAAGGGGAACGCATGCTTCGCTGGATCCGACGTCTCGCCGCGCTGCTGCTCGTGCTCGTCCTCCTCGTCTTGCTGTCGGCCTGGTGGCTGCTGCGCGGCAGCCTGCCCGCGCTGGACGGGGAGTTTGCCCCGGCGGCGGCCGGCGTGACCGCGCCGGTGACGATCCAGCGCGACGCGCTCGGCGTGGTCACCATCGACGCGGCCAGCGAAGCCGACGCGATGCGCGCGCTGGGCTTCGTGCACGCGCAGGAACGCTATTTCGAGATGGACCTGATGCGGCGCACCGCGGCCGGCGAACTGGCCGAGCTGTTCGGGCCGGCCGCGGTCGAAGTGGACCAGCAGAACCGGGTGCACCGTTTGCGCGCGCGCGTCCATGCCCACCTGCCCAAGGCGCTCGGCACCAAGGCCGACGTGCTGGCCGCCTACCGCGATGGCGCCAATGCCGGACTGGCCGGGCTGCGCACCCGGCCGTGGGCCTACCTGCTGCTGCGCCAGCAGCCGCGCGCCTGGTCGCTGGAGGATTCGGTGCTGGTCGGCCTGGCGATGTACGGCGACCTGCAGGACAACCGCAACCGCGGCGAACTGGCGTTGTCGCGGATCATCGGCGTGGTGCCACCGGCGCTGTACGCGCTCATCGCCCACGACGGCAGCAGCTGGGATGCGCCGCTCTTCGGCGGTCCACGCGGCGACGCGGCGCTGCCGGACGCGACCACGCTGGACCTGCGCAAGCTGGCCACCGCGACCGGCACCGCCGCCGTCATGCAGGAACCGCCCGATGTGGTCGGCAGCAACAACTTCGCCGTAGCCGGCGCGCTCACCGCCGACGGCCGCGCCATCCTCGCCGACGACATGCACCTGGCCCTGCGCGCGCCCAACGTGTGGTTCCGCGCGCGCCTGCGCTACCCGGATCCGCGCGCGCCCGGCGGCCGGGTCGATGTCAGCGGCTTCACCCTGCCCGGCATCCCGGCGGTGATCGTCGGCAGCAACGGCCACGTCGCCTGGGGCTTCACCAACAGCTACATCGATACCGCCGATTTCGCATGGATGCCGGAGTCGCACAAGGAATGGGCACTGCGCGAGTACGACGAGCCGATCCGGGTCGCCGGTGCCGCGACGGTACCGTTCAAGGTGCGCGAGAGCGAGTGGGGCCCGGTACTGTACGAACAAGCCGATGGCAGCGTGCTGACGTTGCGCTGGGCCGCGCAGCTCCCTGGCGCGGTGCGCCTGGATTTCGCCGACATGGCCCTCGCTGGCAACCTGGAGCAGGCGCTGGCCGTAGCCGATCGCGCCGGCGTGCCGGTACAGAACCTGATGCTGGCCGACAGCGCCGGCCGGATCGCCTGGCGCCTGGTCGGCGCACGCCCGGATCGCGGGCCCGGCTACCCGCCGGACAAGATCGCATTCGATGGCCGGCTGGAGGTGCGAGCGGCGCCGGGCATGCCGGGGATACCGGACTACGCGCCCTGGTCGTTGCGCAGCGACCAGGCACCCAGCCTGGTCGATCCGCCTTCGCACCGGCTGTGGACGGCGAACAACCGCGTGGTCGACGACGCCACCCTGGCGGTGGTCGGCAACGCCGGCTACGACCTTGGCGCGCGCGCCAGCCAGATCCGTGATGGCCTGTTCGCACGCGAACGCTTCGGCGAACGCGACCTGCTGGCGATCCAGCTGGACGATCGCGCGCTGTTCCTGGCGCGCTGGTATCCGCTGCTGCGCCAGGTCGTGGCCGGCTCGGACGATCCGGCGCTGCAGCGCCTGGAAGCGGCCAGCCGCCACTGGGACGGCCACGCGGCGATCGATTCGACCAGCTACCGGCTGGTGCGCGGCTTCCGCGACCAGGTCCTTGACCGGATCGCCGCCGGCCTGCTCGCCCCGGCCAGGGCGCGACTCGGCGACAGCTTCCTGCCGCCGCCGCGCGGACAGCTTGAAGGCGTGGCCTGGCCGCTGCTGCAACAGCGGCCAGCGCATCTGCTGTCGCCGCAATACGCCAGCTGGGACGCGCTGCTGGTCGACGCGGCGCATCAGCTCGAACGCGAGCTTTCCGCGCGGGATCCGCAACCGGCGCACTGGACCTGGGGCACGCGCAACACCGCGGCGATCTGCCAGCCGCTGTCGCGTGCGCTGCCCGCCTTCGCCAAACAGTGGCTGTGCATGCCCGCCGAACCGCTACCCGGCGACCGCGACATGCCGCGCGTGCAGGGTCCGTCCTTCGGCGCATCCGAACGCATGGTGGTCTCGCCCGGCCACGAGGCCGACGGGTTCGTGCACATGCCCGGCGGGCAGAGTGGCCATCCGCTGTCGCCGTTCTGGGGCGCCGGCCACGACGACTGGGCGCACGGACGGCCCACGCCATTCCTGCCAGGACCGGCCACGCATACGCTGACGCTGCGGCCCGCGCCGACGCGATGACATGGGACCTTCGCCCACCACGCCGCGGCGCCATGCATGGCGCACAATCCCCCCAGTCCAACGGAGAACCGCCGCGATGCACGCACGCCATGTCGTCCTTCCCGCACTCCTGGCCACGACCCTGCTGGCAGGCTGCAGCTCGGTGCAGCCGGATCCGGGCGCGCCCGGTCATTTCGGCAGCGCCGCCGGCGCCTGCAACGCCGATCCGGTCGCGTGGGCGGTGGGTAAGCAGGCCGAACAGGAGACGATGCGCCGCGTGTGGCACGAAAGCGGCGCCGGCCTGATCCGTCCGATCGGCCCCGATACCGCGGTGACCCGCGACTTCCGGCCCGACCGGGTCAACGTCGAGATCGACCGCAACAACACCATCACCCGCATCACCTGCGGCTAGGCGGCCATAGCCTGACCGGCGTGACGGATCAGCGCGGCTGGCGAAGGCGCACGGTCCACTCCACTTCCAGCAGGTGCCCGGGCTGGTACAGCCGGCGCACCTCCACCCAGGTGGCAGCCGGATAGCGCGCATCCGGGAAGAAGCGCTTGCGCCCGGGAATCGCCCGGATCAGCGCGTCGAGGTCGGTGGTGTAGATGGTCTCGCGCACGACCTGGCTGCTGTCGGCGCCGAAGCGTTGCAGGATCGCGGTCAGGCGCCGGTAGCAGTCCGCCACCGCCGCCTCCATGTCGGCGCCTTCGCAGGCCACGCCGGACAGGTACAGCAGGTCGCCGTCCTGGACCACGCCGCTGTAGCCGATGTCCTGTTCCCAGGCATCGATGTTGTGCCGGACGAGGTCCGGCCGTTCGGTTCCGGCCGCCTGGAGCGCACCGGATGCCGACAGCAGTGCCAGCAGTGCAAGTTGGATGCGCATGACGTCCCCTTCCGCGTCGACTTGTTTCCCCGACCCGACGCAACCCGGTGCAGCCGCGCTTCCGCGTGACCGCACCGGACTGTGGCGTCAGCCCGCCAGCGCCTGCTCGTGCACGCCGGCCACCGCGCGGCCGGACGGATCGGCCATCTTCGCGAAGCTCGCATCCCAGGCGATCGCCGCCGGCGAGGAGCAGGCGATCGACTTGCCGCCCGGCACCGTGTCCGCCGCAGCCGGGGTCGGGTAGAAGCGCTCGAACACCGAACGGTAGAAATAGGCTTCCTTGGTCTGCGGCGGGTTCACCGGGAAGCGCTTGTCGGCAGCGGCCAACTCGCGGTCGCTGACCTGCGCTTCGGCATGCGCCTTCAGCCCGTCGATCCAGCCGTAGCCGACGCCGTCACTGAACTGCTCCTTCTGCCGCCACAGGATCTGCTCGGGCAGGTAGCCGTCGAAGGCCTGGCGCAGCACGCCCTTCTCCATCCGCTGCGGGCCTGCTTCGCCCTTGCGCACCATCTTGTGGCGGGCGTCCATGCGCATGGCCACGTCGAGGAACTCGCGGTCCAGGAACGGCACGCGCGGCTCCACGCCCCAGGCCATCATCGACTTGTTGGCGCGCAGGCAGTCGAAGTTGTTGAGCGCGTCGAGCTTGCGGATCAGCTCCTCGTGGAATTCGCGCGCGTTCGGCGCCTTGTGGAAGTACAGGTAGCCGCCGAACACCTCATCGCTGCCCTCGCCGGACAGCACCATCTTCACGCCCATCGCCTTGATCCGGCGCGCCAGCAGGAACATCGGCGTGGACGCGCGGATGGTGGTGACGTCGTAGGTCTCGATATGGCGGATCACTTCCGGCAGCGCGTCCAGGCCTTCCTCGAAGGTGTACTCGAAGCCGTGGTGCACGGTGCCCAGCGCCTCGGCGGCGATCTTGGCCGCCGCCAGGTCGGGCGAGCCCTTCAGGCCGATGGCGAACGAGTGCAGGCGCGGCCACCAGGCTTCGCTCTTGTCGCCATCCTCGATGCGGTGGCGGGCGTAGCGCGCGGCGACCGCGGCCACCAGCGAGGAATCCAGGCCGCCGGACAGCAGCACGCCGTAGGGCACGTCGGTCATCAGCTGGCGATGCACGGCCGCTTCGAAGGCTTCGCGCAGTTCGGTCGGCGAAACCTCGACGCCTTCGACCGCGGCGTAGTCGCGCCACGGCCGCTCGTAGTACTTCGTCAGCTCGCCAGTGGCGGAGTCGTACCAGTGGCCGGGCGGGAACTGGGCCACGTCGGCGCAGTCGTCGACCAGCGACTTCATCTCCGAGGCCACGCGCAGGCGGCCTTCCCTGTCGTGGCCCCAGTACAGCGGCACCACGCCGATCGGGTCGCGGGCGATGATCGCCCGGCCCTTGGCCTTGTCCCACAGGGCGAAGGCGAAGATGCCGTTGAGCCGGTTGAGGAACGAGTCCGGCTCGTCCTCCAGATACAACGCGTTGATCACCTCGCAGTCCGATTCGGTCTGGAACGCGTAGGCATGCTTCAGTTCGCCCTTGAGCCGCTTGTGGTTGTAGATCTCGCCGTTGACCGCCAGCGCCAGGCGGCCGTCGTCCGACAGCAGGGGTTGCGAACCGCCGGCCGGATCGACGATGGCCAGGCGCTCGTGTACCAGGATCGCGCCGGCGTCGATGTACACGCCGCTCCAGTCCGGGCCGCGATGGCGCTGCCGTTGCGACAGGTCCAGCGACTGCCGGCGCAGCGCCTGCAGGTCATCGCCCGGTTGCAGGCCGAAGATGCCGAAGATCGAACACATGGGAAAACTCCTGGGTCTGGTGTGGTGTTACGGATTCGGACGGGCGTGGCGGACATCGGCGGCGGACATCGGCAGCGAAAACCCGGACACAAAAAAACCCGCATCGGCCGATGCGGGTTTGATGGTGACCGGGCTGTCCTGCTCTATGCCTGGTCGCGCTCCCGCATCGGCCGCGTACGGTTATTCGCCGCATTATTCATGCGGTTGATATTGACCGGGTTGGCGCGCAGGGCGGAATGCATGGACCGACACTAACCCGCCCCGCGCAGGCCCCGCAACTGTTGCCTGGGCAACTGACAAACCGCTCACGGCATCGGGCCAATACTCCGGTCCCGCGCGCCGCACGTTCCGACGTCACCGGAGTCCGCCTTGCCCGATACCACCCAACGCCTCGCCCGCACCGCGCAGGTAGTGGCCCGCCTGGCCCGGCACCGCCGCGTGCTGACCGGTCTGGACTGGAGCCAGGCCCCGCCGGCGGAACCCACCGTCGCCGACGCGTCCGGGCTCGCCGACGCCCGTGCCTTCGCTGCCGACCTGGAGTCGCTGGGCCCGGCGTTCATCAAGCTCGGCCAGTCGTTGTCGACGCGGCCCGACCTGGTGCCACCGGCCTATATCGATGCGCTGGACCGGATCCAGGACGAGGTCGCACCGGTCGATACCGCGGTCATCGAGAAGATCGTCGAGGATGAACTGGGCGTGCGGCTCAACCGCCTGTTCGAATCGTTCGACCCGGTGCCGCTGGCCGCCGCTTCGCTGGCGCAGGTCCATCGCGCGGTGCTGCGCGACGGGCGGGAAGTCGCAGTGAAGGTGCAGCGTCCCGGCATGGATGCGGCGATCCGGCTGGACCTGGAAGTCCTGTCGGGCCTGGCCGGCACCGCCGACGCGCTGACCGAGACCGGGCGCCGCCTGCACTTCGCCGGCTGGATCGCCGAGTTCCGCAAGATCCTGCTGCTGGAACTGGACTACCGGCGCGAGGCCGAGAACCTGGAGCGCTTCCGCGAGCACCTTGCCGCCTATCCGCTGCTGTATGTACCTGCACCCGCCTGGGGCCTGTGCACCTCGCGCGTGCTGACCATGGAGCTGGTCCACGGCAGCAAGGTCACCACGGTCTCCGGCCTGCGCCGCACCGAACTCGACCTGGCCACGCCAGCGGCTGAACTCATGCGCGCCTACCTGGACCAGGTATTCGTGCATGGCGACATCCACGCCGATCCGCATCCGGGCAACGTACTGCTGTGCCGCGACGGGCGCCTGGCGCTGATCGACCTGGGCATGGTCACGCAGGTGCCACCGCGCATGCGCGAGCACCTGCTTAAGCTGCTGTTCGCCGCGGTCGACGCGCGCGGCGAGGACGTGGCCCGCGAACTGGTCGCCATCGGCACGCGCCTGGAGCAGTTCGACGATGTCGCCTTCAACCGCGACACCGGCCAGCTGGTCGCGCGCTACGCCACCGGCGGGCGGCGCACGTCCGAGGGCCGCCTGCTGCTGGAACTGGTCGGCTGCGCGGCCGAACGCGGCCTGCGCGTACCGGCCGAAATCAGCCTGCTGGGCAAGACCCTGCTCAACCTGGAGCGGGTGGCCAGCGTGCTCGACCCGGCGATGGACGTGCGCCGACTGGTCGAATCGCACCTGCAGTCGATCATGCGCGCGCAGCTGCGCCGCTCCTTCTCCAGTGCCAACCTCGCCACCGAAGCGCTGGAAGTGCAGGCGCTGCTGCGCGACGCGCCGCGCAAGATCTCCGACACCCTGTCACTGCTGGCCGAGAACCGGCTGCAGGTGCGCCTGGACGGGCTGGAGAATTCGCGGCTGATGGAAAACATGCAGAAGATCGCCAACCGCATCGCCGCCTCGGTGGTCACCGCGGCGCTGCTGGTGTCGTCGGCGATGCTGATGCGGATCGACACACCGACCCGGCTGTTCGGCTATCCGGCGCTGGCGGTGGTGCTGTTCCTGGTCGCCGCCGTGCTGGGCCTGGCGATCGCCATCAGCGCGTTGTTGCGCGACCGCAAGGCGAAGCCGAACGAGCAGCACGGGCTGCATTGAAGCAACAGCGCGGGCTTCGCATCGCTTGTTGCGGGAAGCCCTTGGCCACGCGCGAACCCGCCGCACGTCCACCCGCGCGACTCAGTCCAGCAGCAGGCGCTCGACCAGCCTCCGGTAGAGCTCCGGCAACGCCTCGAGGTCGGCGACGGAAACGTGTTCGTCGACCTGGTGGATGCTGGCATTGACCGGACCGACCTCGATGCACTGCGCGCCCAGCGGCGCGATGAAGCGCGCATCGGAAGTGCCGCCACCGGTGCTTTCCTCCGGCGGCGCACCGGCAAATTCCCCGAGCACCTCGCGCGCGACCGCACGCAGTCGACCTTCGGGCGTGTAGAACGGCTCGCCACTGCGATGCCAGCGCAGGTCGTAGTCCAGGCCATGCCGGTCCAGCAGCGCGGCGATTTCCGCCTCCAGCCGTGGCGCGTCCCAGTGCGGGTTGTAGCGCAGGTTGAACAGCACCTGCAGCTCGCCGGGGATGACGTTGTTGGCACCGGTGCCGGCGTGGATGTTGCTGACCTGCAGGCTGGTCGGCGGGAAGCTCTCGTAACCGTCGTCCCAGGCCCGCGCCGCCAGCTCGGCCAGCGCCGGTGCGACCTGGTGGATCGGGTTGCGCGCCTTGTGCGGATAGGCGACATGGCCCTGCACGCCCTTCACCGTCAGCGTGGCCGACAGGCTGCCGCGACGACCCACGCGCAGCAGGTCGCCCAGCTTCGCGGTGGACGACGGTTCGCCGGTGATGCACCAGTCGATGCGCTGGCCGCGCTCGCGGAACGTGGCGGCGACCTTGCGCACACCCTCGATTGCATCGCCTTCCTCGTCCGAGGTCAGCAGCACGGCAAGGGTGCCCGGATGATCCGGGTGCGCCGCGGTGAAGCGTTCGGCGGCGACCACGAAGGCGGCCACGCTGCCCTTCATGTCCGCGGCGCCGCGGCCGTAGAGCATACCTTCGCGCACTTCCGGCGCGAACGGATCGCTGCTCCAGGCCTCACGCGGACCCGACGGGACCACGTCGGTGTGGCCGAGCAGGACCAGCACCGGCGCACCGCTGCCGTGCGTGGCCCACAGGTTGTCGACCTGCCCGTAGCGCAGCGACTCGCAGGCGAAACCGGCGCGCTGCAGCCGCGCGGCGATCGTCGCCTGGCAGCCGGCGTCGTCGGGCGTCACCGAGGCGCGCGCGATCAGGTCACAGGTGAGGTCGAGCACGTCGCTCATGGTCGTCCGTTTTCTCGTATGCCGCGGAAAATGCGCCGATGCCGCCCCATGTCGGGGGAAGCGGCCGGGCAGAGGGATCAGCCGACGCCGAACAGCTTCTTGAAGCCGTTGTCGGAGAATCCCTGGCTGAAGGAGCCGTCGTCCCTGACCACCACCGGCCGGCGGACCAGCTGCGGATGTTCGCGCAGCAGCAGCTTCCACTCGGCCTCGCTGCCCGGCGACTTGCGGTTGTCGGGCAGCTGCCGCCAGGTGGTCGACGACTTGTTGACCAGCGCATCGAAACCACCGGCCTTCCCGGCCCACTCCACCAGCGTCTCCGGCGAGGGCTTGCTGTCGCGGTAGTCGACGAAGGCATGCGGGACGCCGAAGCGGTCAAGCCACTTCGTCGCCTTCTTGCAGGTGTCGCAGTTTTTCAGGCCGTAGAGCGTGGTCATGCGCTCACCCGCGCAGCAGGTCGTTGATGCTGGTCTTGGCCCGGGTCCTGGCATCGACCTGCTTGACGATCACCGCGCAGTACAGCGAATGGCTGCCATCGGCGGCCGGCAGCGAACCGGACACCACCACGCTGCCCGGCGGCACGTATCCGTAGGAGATCTCGCCGGTAGCCCGGTTGTAGATGCGGGTGGACTGGCCGATGAACACGCCCATGCCGATCACGCTGTGGTGGCCGACCACCACGCCCTCGACCACTTCCGAACGCGCGCCGATGAAACAGTGGTCTTCCACGATCGTCGGGCTGGCCTGCAGCGGTTCGAGCACGCCACCGATGCCGGCGCCGCCGGAGATGTGGCAGTGCTTGCCGACCTGCGCGCAGGAGCCGACCGTGGCCCAGGTATCGACCATGGTGCCCTCGCCGACGTGCGCGCCGATGTTGATGAAGCTCGGCATCAGCACCACGTCCTTGCCGAAGTGGGCGCCACGGCGGGCCACGGTGCCGGGCACCACGCGCACGCCGAGCTTGCGGAACTCGGCCTCGCCGTAGCCGTCGAAGCGGGTCGGCACCTTGTCCCAGAACGGGCCGGGCGCGCCTTCCATCACCACCATGTCGTTGACGCGGAAGTACAGCAGCACCGCCTTCTTCAGCCACTCGTTGACCTGCCAGCCGCCCTTGCCGTCCGGCTCGGCGACGCGGAACTCGCCCGTCTCCAGGCCACCGACGACACGCTCGACCAGCGGCCGCGTGGAACCGTTGATCTCGTCCAGGGTCAGCGCGGTGCGGCGCTCGAACGCGCTCTCGATCGAGAACTTCAGCTCGTCCAGGCCCGGGCCGGCGGGCTCGGCGGGACGCTTGCGCACGGTCTTGGTGGCGGACTTCTTCGGCTTCTGCGTGGCCATCAGCGGGGGGCTCCGGTTTTGAGGCTGTCGGGTTCGCGTCCGTCACGATCCAGCCGCGCATGCAGCGCCTCGCGCAGGCAGGCCTGCTCGGTCGCGTCCAGCGGCTGGTCGTGTTCGTCGGTGATCTGGAAAAGGTCTTCGGCGCGCTCGCCGAAGGTGGCGATGCGCGCGTCGTGCACGCGCAGCCGGCAGCCGCGCAGCGCCTGGGCCACGTCGGCCAGCAGGCCCGGCCGGTCGGGGCAGACCAGGCCGAGCAGGCTGCGGCGGCCATCGGTGGTGGTGCTGAAGTCGACCTGCGGCGGGAAGCGGAAGTGGCGCAGCTGGCGCGGCGCCGCGCGGCGCGGCGCACGCACGTCGTCGAGCGCGCCGGCAAGCGCTTGGCGCAGCGCGACTTCGAGCTGGACCGGGTCGCCGCTGGCGTAGGTATCGGCCGGCAGCACCTCGAAGGTATCGAACACCGCGCCGTGCGGGCCCATCAGGATGCGCGCCTGGTGCACGGCGTAGCCATGGCGGTCGAGCGTGGCCACGATCGCAGCGAACAGGCCGTCGCGGTCCGGCGAATGCACGAACACTTCCAGCGCGCCGCCCTGCCCTTCGCCCTGCCCACCGATCGGGCGCACCGCGACCTGGGTGTCGCCCGGACGCACGTCGACCAGCGCCACGGCCTGCCAGGCCAGCTGCTCGGGACGGAAGCGCAGGAAGCTCTCGTCCGGCATCTCGGCGAACTGGCGGCCGATGGTGGCGTCGTCGTAACCGCGCGCGCGCATCAGCTCGCGGGTCGCCTCGCGGCCCTCGGCCACGCGTGCCTCGGCGTCGACCGGCGTTTCCAGTCCCTCGCGCAGCACGCGCCGGGTGGCCAGGTACAGGTCGGCCAGCAGCCGGTCCTTCCACGCGTTCCACAGCTTGGGGCTGGTGCCGGCGATGTCGGCGCAGGTCAGCAGGTACAGGTAGTCCAGCCGCTCGCGGTCGCCGACCAGGCGGT
>JAGHZW010000202.1:74534-94571 GCA_017745195.1 Pseudoxanthomonas sp.
TGGAAACGCCGGTCGCCGCCACGGCCCTTGGCGATGTCGTGGAACAGCCCCGCGAGCAGCAGCAGCTCCGGCTTGCGCAGGCGCGGCCAGACTTCGTGGGCGATCGAGAAGCGCTCGTCGGCGGTGCCGCTGGCGAAACCGGAGAGATTGCGCAGCACCATCAGCGTGTGCTGGTCGACCGTGTAGACGTGGAACAGGTCGAACTGCATGCGCCCGGACACCTGCGCGAACGCCGGCAGGTACTGGCCGAGCACGCCCAGCCGGGCCATCCGGGTCAGCGTCTCCACCGGGCGCGGCCCGCGCAGCAGCGCGAGGAAGCGCGCGCGCGCGGCCGGGCCCACCTCGGTGTAGTTCGGCAGCCGGCGCAGCGATTCGGCCAGCGCGCGCGCGGTCTGCGAATGCAGCCCGCGCACCTCGGGATGCTCGGCCCAGGTCGAGAACAGCGCCAGCACTTCACGCAGGTCGCCTTCGGGCCAATAGCTCGCCGCGGCGGCCAGGTAGCCACGACGCAGCACGAAATCCGGGTTCAGCGGCTCGGGCGTGGCCTCGCCGTCGAAGGTCTCCTCGAAGCGCTGCAGCAGCCGGTCGCTGATCCGCCGCACGATCGCCGCGCTGCGGTAGAAGCCCTGCATCATCTTTTCGACGCCGAGGCTGTGCTCGTCGTCGTCGTAGCCCAGGCGCTGGGCGAGCGCCTTCTGGTAGTCGAAGCGCAGGCGCTCCTCCGGCCGCCCGGCGACCAGGTGCAGGCCGAAGCGCAGGCGCCCCAGCGAGCGCCGTTCGCGCGCCAGCGCGGCGGCCTCGTCGTGGCCGAGGTGGCCCAGCCCGACCACCGCTTCCAGGTCGCGCACGCCGAAGGCGCGCTGCGACATCCAGCCGAGCGTATGCAGGTCGCGCAAGCCGCCGGGACCGTCCTTGATGTTCGGCTCGAGGTTGTCGGACGTGTCGCCATGGCGTCGATGCCGCAGCTGCAGCTCCTCGCGCTTGGCCTGGAAGAAGTCGCGCGGCGGCCAGATCCGCTGCGGCGAGATCGCGTCGGCCAGCGCCGCCATCGCCTCCGCGCTGGCCACCACCGGGCGCGCCTCCAGCAACGCGGTCATCACCGTCTGGTCGGCGGCCGCGGCCGTGCATTCGTCGGCCGAGCGCACCGCATGGCCGACCGGCAGGCCGATGTCCCACAGCAGCGCAAAGAAACGCGACAGCGCGGCCTGGTGCGCCTGCTGCGCGCCCGGCTCGGCCAGGACCAGCACGTCGATGTCCGAACGCGGGAACAGCTCGCCGCGGCCGTAGCCGCCGACCGCGATCAGCGACAGCGCCGCGTCGTCGGCCATGCAGTAGTGCCAGGCGCGCCGCAGCAGTTCGTCGACCAGCCGCGCGCGCAGCGCCAGCAGGCGGCCGATGTCGACCTCGCGCCCGTAGCGCTTGAGCAGGCGCGCGTCGCCCTGGGCCAGCAGTTCGCGCGCGCGCGCCGCCCACGCGGCGTCGTCCGCGGGCACCACGCCTTCGGTGGCGTCGGCGGCCTGCGGTCCGGCGCCCATGCCGGCGCTCACGGGGGGGGTTGCTGGCCGGCAGCCAGCAAGGGCACGTCGCCGTCGCCCAGCGTCAGCACGTCGACGCCGTCCTCGGTCACCGCGACCATGTGTTCCCACTGCGCCGAGAGCTTGCGGTCCTTGGTCACCACGGTCCAGCCGTCGGGCAGCACCTTGGTATAGCGGGTGCCCTCGTTGATCATCGGCTCGATGGTGAAGGTCATCCCGGGCTTGAGTACCAGGCCGTCACCCGGGCGCCCGTAATGCAGCACCTGCGGCTCGTCGTGGTAGACCTTGCCGATGCCGTGCCCGCAGTACTCGCGCACCACGGTGAAGCGCTCGGCTTCGGCGTAGCTCTGGATCGCGTGGCCGACGTCGCCGAGCGTGGCGCCCGGCTTCACCGCGCGGATGCCGCGCCACATCGCCTCGAAGGTGGTCTCCACCAGCCGCCTGGCCATGACCGACGGGGTGCCCACGTAATACATGCGGCTGGTATCGCCATGCCAGCCGTCCTTGATGACAGTGACGTCGATATTGAGGATGTCGCCGTCCTTCAGGACCTTGCCCGGGCTGGGGATGCCATGGCAGATCACGTTGTTGACCGAGGTGCAGACCGTCTTCGGGTAGCCGCGGTAGCCGACGTTGGCCGGGATCGCGCCCTGCACCCGCACGATATGGTCGTAACAGATGCGGTCGAGCTCCTCGGTGGCCACGCCCGGCTTCACGTGCGGGGCGATCACCTGCAGCACCTCGGCGGCCAGGCGGCCGGCGACGCGCATCTTCTCGATTTCTTCGGGGGTTTTGAGATTGATAGCCATCCGGCCGATTATCGCCCAGGACCCGCCTGCCGGCGAGGCCGGCCGCAATACCTGCGGGGCACGGGCGCAACCGCTCCGTCGCCGGCACCGCCGCCCGCTTCCGGCGACGCGACCGGGCATTCCACCCCGCTTCACCGCGCCGCCGACGCCCCGCCCGGTCGCACTTCGACCATTTCGAGCCGACGTGGACGGCCAGCCCCGGGCCCTGTCCGCGCCCCCGGAACCGGGCCGACCGGCCGGCGCCTGACCCGGTTTGCCGCGGCCCGGCACGCCCGGCTATAATCCCGCGGCTTCCTTCCGCCCTCACCATCGTGAGGACCGCCCACGCCGGGCGGGAAGCGCCGGCCCTGCCGGCACCGGCGAATCCACACCTGCTGCCACATCCCGTGCCGGGGTGCCCGAGATTCCCTCTGGAATCAACGGGTTCGGACACGGAAGCAGCGGGGAGGCCCAACCCCGGAACCGACGCTGCGGCCACCTTGGCCACAGCCTCCCGCACCTGCCGGACAGACCGGCCGCGGGCGCGGTTCCACTATCAGGAGTTACAAGCAATGCCCCAGATCACCATGCGCCAGATGCTGGAAGCCGGCGTGCACTTCGGCCACCAGACCCGTTACTGGAACCCGAAGATGGCCCCGTACATCTTCGGCGCGCGCGGCAAGATCCACATCATCAACCTCGAGAAGACCGTTCCGCTCTTCTCCGACGCGATGAACTTCATCTCGGCGATCGCCCAGAAGCGCGGCACCATCCTGTTCGTCGGCACCAAGCGCAGCGCGCGCGAGGCGATCAAGGAAGAAGCCGAGCGTTGCGGCCAGCCGTACATGACCCAGCGCTGGCTGGGCGGCACCCTGACCAACTTCCGCACCGTCAAGCAGTCGGTCGCCCGCCTGAAGGAACTGGAAGCCGGCGAGACCGACGGCACCTTCGAGAAGCTGGTCAAGCACGAAGTGCTGGGCCTGCGCCGCGAGCGCGAGAAGCTGGAAGCCTCGCTGGGCGGCATCAAGGACATGAACCGCCTGCCGGACGCGCTGTTCGTCATCGACATCGGCCATGAAGACATCGCGATCAAGGAAGCCAAGAAGCTCGGCATCCCGGTGATCGCGGTGGTCGACACCAACTATGACCCGGCCCTGGTCGACTACGCCATCCCCGGCAACGACGACGCCATCCGTGCCGTGCAGCTGTACGCCCGCGCCGCCGCCGACGCCGTGCTGGAAGGCAAGGCCGCCGCCCCGCACGCCGCCACCGTCAGCGAAAACGACTTCTCCGACGCCGACGGCGACAAGCCGGGCCGTCGCGCCCCGGCCCGCAAGGGTCCGGCCCGCAAGGACAAGGCCGACGGCACCGAAGCCACCGCCGAGTGATCCACCCGGCGGTCGCCTGCGTGCGACCGCCACCCCGCCGGACGGCCGCCATGCGCGCCGTCCGCGGTTACGGGCCGGACGCCCGCGCCACAGCGCGAACAGCGCCCTGCCCCGCTCCGCACTGGAGCAGACATTCACACCATAACGAGGTAATCCCGTGGAAATCACTGCTTCCCTGGTCAAGGAACTGCGCGAGCGCACCGGCGCCGGCATGATGGAGTGCAAGAAGGCGCTCACCGAGAACGCCGGCAACCTCGACACCGCCGCCGAGTGGCTGCGCAAGTCGGGCCTGGCCAAGGCCGACAAGAAGGCCGACCGCGTCACCGCCGAGGGCCGCGTCGCCGTCGCCCAGGCCGGCGGCAAGGCCGTGCTGGTCGAGATCAATTCCGAGACCGACTTCGTCGCCAAGGACGCCAACTTCATCGCCTTCACCGACGCGGTCGCCGCCGCCGGCCTGGCCGCCGGTGCCACCGACGTCGAGTCGCTGAAGTCGGCCAAGCTGCCGTCCGGCGAGACCGTCGAGGAAGCCCGCGCCGCCGCCATCGCCAAGCTGGGCGAGAACATGCAGGTGCGTCGCCTGGTCGCCCTGAACAGCGCCCACAACGTGGCCGCCTACGTGCACGGCGGCAAGATCGGCGTGCTGATCGAAGTCGCCGGTGGCGACGCCGAGCTGGCCCGCGGCCTGGCCATGCACGTGGCCGCCATGAACCCGCCGTACAACAAGGCCGCCGACGTGCCGGCCGAGTTCGTCGCCAAGGAAAAGGAAATCGAGCTGGCCAAGATGTCCGAGAAGGACAAGGCCAAGCCGGCCGAGATCCTCGAGAAGATCATCTCCGGCAAGATCAACAAGATCGTCAACGAGGTGACCCTGTACGGCCAGGCCTACGTGCTGGACAGCGACAAGACCGTCGAGCAGGTGGTCAAGGCCGCCGGCGCCGACGTGGTCGGCTTCCAGCGCCTGGTGGTCGGCGAAGGCATCGAGAAGGTGGTCGAGGACTACGCCGCCGAAGTCGCCAAGGCGATGCAGGTCTGATCCGCCTCGCGCGACATTCCTGATGCACAGAAGGCCGCGGGATATCCCGCGGCCTTCTTCGTTCGTGGGCCGCCGGATGCACGCCAGATGCGTGCACGAACACCGAAACTGCTGACTGCGACACAGTTTTGCCGGCATACTCGGCGCAACCGCCAGAACCACGCAAGTGATGCACCCGGAACTCGAAGCCCACCTCCTGCATTGCCGCAACCTGCCCTCGCCCCCCGCCGTGGCGTTGCGGATCATCGAGCTGGCACAGGATCCGATGGCGGACCTCAACGCGACCGCACGGGTGATCGGGACCGATCCCGCGCTGAGCGCGCGCATGCTCCGGGTGGCCAATTCACCCCTGTACGCCGGCCGGCGCCGGGTCGACAACCTGGCCCAGGCGCTGACCCTGCTCGGGCTCAATGCCACCCTCAGCCTGGCTCTCGGGTTTTCCCTGGCCCAGGGCCTGCGTGGAGTCCCCGGCACGGCCACCGAACAGGAACGGATCTGGCGGCGCAGCGTGCTGGCCGCCCTGGCGACGCGGCTGCTCGGCGGATATGCGCGGCTGCAGCGGCTGGAAGACCTGATGCTGGCCGGCCTGCTGCAGGACATCGGCGCGCTCGCGCTGCTGCAGACCATGCCGGAGGAATACGCCGTCGTCCGCGCCGCGGCGACCAGCGATGCCGACCTGATCGAACGCGAACGCGCCGCCTTCGGCGCCGACCATGCCGCCGTCGGTGCCTGGCTGGCACGGCACTGGCAGCTCCCGGCCTACCTCGCCGATGCCATTGGTGCGAGCGGCACCGACCAGGCCGGTGATGCGTTCCAGGCCTGCGTGGTCGCCTCCGGCGCGATCGCCGACCTGTGGCTGGACGGAGGCGAAGATGCGTCCCGGCGCGAACTCGCCTCCAGCCGCGTCCAGGCCTGCGTCGCCGACGGCACCACGCTGGACGACCTGCTTGTGCAGCTCGCCGCCGCACTGCCCGAAATCAGCGCCATGTTCGAGGTGCAGATCGCCCGCCCGGGACACCTGGATTCAATCGTCGACCACGCCAGGGAGCTGCTGATCCTGCGCAACCTGCGCGAGATCCAGGATGCGTCGCGCGCGCGCACCGAGGCCCAGGCCTCCGAGGACAAGGTGCGTCGCCTGACCGAGCAGTCGCGGCGCGACCCGCTGACCGGCGTCTACAACCGCCTGCAGATGGAGGAGGTACTCGAGCGCGAGTTCGCCACCGCTGCCGCCCTGCAGCAGCCGCTGTCGATCGCCTTCATCGACCTGGACGACTTCAAGCACATCAACGACCGCTATGGCCACCTGGTCGGCGACCGCGTGCTGTACCAGTTCGCCCAGAACCTGCAGCGCATGCTGCGCAGCACCGACCTGGTGGCGCGTTACGGCGGCGAGGAGTTCCTGGTCGTGCTGAGCCATTCCAACGAGGCGTCGGCTGCGCGCGTGCTGCGCCGCATCCTCGAGGAAACCGCGCGCGTGCCGATGGCCGAAGTCGACGGCAAGCCGCTGCACGTCACCTTCTCCGCCGGCCTGGCCACGCACGGCACCAACCGCCAGTTCGCCGACGCGCGCAGCCTGCTGCAGGCCGCCGACGACGCCCTTTACGGGGCCAAGCGCGAAGGCCGCAACCGGGTCAGCCAGCACGGGCAATGAACGGCGCGTGCGCCGCGCACGCGCGGAGCGAGCCGGCCGGCAGGGCTTTCCGCTAGAATTTTCGCGTTTGCCACTCACCCGGTGCCGCCCCCATGTCCGACCTCGCCTACCGTCGCGTCCTGCTGAAACTGTCCGGTGAGGCGCTGATGGGCGCGGAGGACTACGGCATCGACCCGGTGGTGATCGGCCGCATCGCGCGCGAGATCATGGAAGTGCGCGAAGCCGGGGCGGAGATCGGCCTGGTGATCGGTGGCGGCAACATCTTCCGCGGCGCCGGCCTGGCCGCCGGCGGCATGGACCGGGTCACCGGCGACCAGATGGGAATGCTGGCCACGGTGATCAACGCGCTGGCCATGCAGGACGCGCTGGAGAAGCTCGGCGGCAAGGTCCGGGTGATGAGCGCGCTGAAGATCAACGACGTGTGCGAGGACTACATCCGCCGCCGCGCCGTGCGCCACCTCGAAAAGGGCCGCATCGGCATCTTCGCCGCCGGCACCGGCAACCCGTTCTTCACCACCGACTCGGCCGCGGCGCTGCGCGCGATCGAGATCAACGCCGACCTGCTGCTCAAGGCGACCAAGGTCGACGGCGTCTACGACCGCGACCCGAAGAAGCATCCGGACGCGGTCCGCTTCGAGGAGCTGGACCACGACGAGGTCATCGCCCGCGACCTGCAGGTGATGGATACCGCCGCCTTCGCCCTGTGCCGCGACCATGGCATCCCGCTGCGGGTCTACGACATCTCGGTGCCGGGCAACCTGATGCGGATCCTGCGCGGCGACAGCGTCGGCACCCTGGTCCGCGCCCGCCGCTGAGGCCATACGGGCGGCCCGCCGCGCGGGCCGGGCGTTCCCGCATACGTTCCCCTATAATCGGCCGATTCGGTTTTTGACGGATTACGGCGATGCTCAACCAGATCAAGCAAGACGCGCAGGCCCGCATGGCGAAGAGCATCGAGTCTCTCCGCCACAACCTGGTCAAGGTCCGCACCGGCCGTGCCTCGACCGGCCTGGTCGACACCATCCGGGTCAGTGCCTACGGCGGCGACGTGCCGCTCTCGCAGGTGGCCGCGGTGTCGGTCTCCGATGCGCGCTCGCTGGTGATCACGCCGTGGGACAAGGCCATGGTCGGTGCGGTCGAGAAGGCGATCCTCGCCTCGGACCTGGGCCTGACCCCGAACACCGCCGGCACCACCATCCGCCTCAACCTCCCGGCCCTGACCGAGGAGCGCCGCCGCGACCTGACCAAGGTCGTGCATGGCGAAGGCGAGGACGCCAAGGTCGCGATCCGCAACATCCGCCGCGACGCCAACCAGCACGTCAAGGACCTGCTCAAGGAAAAGCAGGTGACCGAGGACGAGGTCCGCCGCGCCGAGGAAGAGGTCCAGAAGATCACCGACAAGGCGATCAAGGACGTCGACGAGGTGGTCAAGGCGAAGGAACAGGAACTGATGGCGGTCTGAGCGGTCTGCTCCCCGCATGACTGCAGATCCCGCCACCGCCGCCGCACAGGTTCCGCGCCACCTGGCGATCATCATGGACGGCAACGGCCGCTGGGCCCAGCGCCGGCGCCGTCCGCGCGCCATCGGCCATCGCGCCGGCGCGCGCGCGGTCAACCTGGTCATCGACTTCTGCCTGCAGCGCGGCATCGGCGCGCTCACCCTGTTCGCCTTCTCCAGCGAGAACTGGGGTCGGCCGGAGGATGAAGTCGGCGCCCTGATGAAGCTGTTCCTCAACGCGCTCGAACGCGAGGTCGACGAACTCGACCGCCGCGGCGTGCGCGTGCGCTTCATCGGCGAGCGCGCCCTGTTTGCCGAGGCGATCCGCGAACGCATGGGCGCCGCCGAAGCGCAGACCGCGGGCAACCGCCGCCTGCAGCTGAACATCGCGGCCAGTTACGGCGGCCGCCAGGACATCGCCGCCGCCGCCCGCGCGCTCGCCGTGGAAGTGGCCGCCGGCCGCCTGCGCCCCGAGGATATCGACGAGGCCGCGGTCGGCGCGCGCGTCGCCCTGGCCGACCTGCCACCGCCTGACCTGTTCATCCGCACCGGCGGCGACCAGCGGGTCAGCAATTTCCTGCTCTGGCAACTGGCGTATACCGAGCTGTGGTTCACCGAGACCCTGTGGCCGGACGTCGATGCCGGCGTGCTGCAACAGGCCCTGGATGATTACGCCGGGCGCGAACGCCGGTTCGGCCTGACCAGCGCCCAGATCGGCGCGGAGACGCCCGCATGACCCGGACCCGGGTGATCGCCGCCCTGATCATGGCCCCCGCTGCGATCGCGGCCATCCTGCTGCTGCAGACGCCCTGGCTGGCCGCGCTCGCGGCGCTGGTGATGCTCGGCGGCCTGTGGGAATGGCTCAAGCTGGCCGGCGTGGACGACAGCCTGCAGCGGACCGTGCTGGTCCTGCTCAACCTGCTGCTGATGGTGCTGCTGGTCTGGGCCTCGCGCGGCGACGCCGGTTTCTCGCCGGTGCTGTTCCAGATCGCCACCCTCGCCGGCACGCTCGGCTGGCTGCTGTCGCTGCTGTGGCTCTGGCGCCCGGGCTTCACCGCCGTCGAGCGGCCGTGGACGCGCGCGTTCAAGCTGGCCGCCGGCACCCTGGCCGTGGTCCCGGCCTGGTGCGCGCTGTGCCTGATCCATTCCGAAAATTTCGCGCAACTTGCAGGTGCGTCGATGCCCCCCGCCAGCGGCCACCGCTGGTTGCTGGCGGCGCTGGCACTGGTGTGGGCCGCCGATTCCGGCGCCTATTTCGCCGGGCGCCATTTCGGCCGGCGCAAGCTGGCGCCCACGATCAGCCCGAACAAGACCGTCGAGGGCGCGATCGGCGGCGTGGTCGCCGGCGTCGGCGTCGCCCTGGCCTTCGGCACCTTCGCCGGCGCCGCGGTCGTGCAGTTGCCGGCACTGGCCCTGGTGGCGCTGGTCGCGGTGCTGGCGTCGATCGTCGGCGACCTGATCGAGAGCCTGCTCAAGCGCCAGGCCGGGGTGAAGGATTCCGGCTCGCTGATCCCCGGCCATGGCGGCATCCTCGACCGTGTCGACGGCGTGCTGGCGGCCCTGCCGCTATTCGCGATCGGCAAGGACATCCTCGGCTTCTGAGGCGGACGCGGAACACGGACATGCAGCCCGCTGCGGACATGCGCCAGGTCGCCGTACTGGGCGCCACCGGCTCGATCGGCACCTCGGCGCTGGACGTCATCGCGCGCCATGGCTCGCGGATGCGGGCCAGCGTGCTCGCCGCCGGCGGCAACGTCGAGGCACTGCTGAAGCTGTGCATCGCGCATCGCCCCGACCACGCGGTCATTGCCGACGCCGCCGGTTACGCGCGCCTGCGCGACGGCCTGCGCGACGCCGGCCTGGCGACCTGCGCCCATGCCGGCGAAGACGCCCTGGAAGCGCTGGTGTCCGGGCCGGAATGCGACACCGTGGTCGCCGCGATCGTCGGCGCGGCCGGACTCGGTTCGACCCTGGCGGCGGCCCGCGCCGGCAAGCGCCTGCTGCTGGCCAACAAGGAATCGCTGGTCCTGGCCGGCGAGCTGGTGATCGCCGCCGCGCGCCGCTCCGGTGCGGAGATCGTGCCGATCGACAGCGAGCACAGCGCGGTGTTCCAGTGCCTGCGCTCGTGCGAACCCGGCGGCGTGCGCCGGATCGTGCTGACCGCCTCCGGCGGCCCGTTCCGCGGCTGGGATCGCGCCCGCCTGGCGCAGGTGACCCCGGCGCAGGCGGTGGCCCATCCGAAGTGGTCGATGGGGCCGAAGATCTCGGTCGATTCGGCCACGCTGATGAACAAGGGCCTGGAGGTCATCGAGGCGCACCACCTGTTCGACCTGCCCGGCGACCGCATCGGCGTGCTCGTGCATCCGCAGAGCCTGGTCCACGCGCTGGTCGAGTACATCGACGGTTCGACCCTGGCCCAGCTCGGCATGCCGGACATGCGCACCGCGCTGGCGGTCGGCCTCGGCTGGCCGCAGCGGATCGACTCGGGCGTGTCCGGACTGGACCTGCTGGCGCAGGGCCGGCTCGATTTCGAGGCCCCGGACACCGGCGCTTTCCCCTGCCTGCGCCTGGCCGGCGAGGCGATGGCCGCCGGCGGCACCGCGCCGGCCGTGCTCAATGCGGCCAACGAAGAAGCGGTTTCAGCATTTCTTCAGGGCCGGATCGGTTTCCTAGACATCCCCGCGCTGGTCGAGGATGCCCTCGCCGCACTGCCTGCGGCGCCTGCTGGCTCCCTGCAGGCGTTGCTGGCGGCGGACGCGGAAGCACGCCGTTTCACCCGCCAACGGATCACCCCCACCATGCCCCCCGCCGGGACCCACGCTGCATGAGCGCCACCGTCCTCCCGGACTCCTTCCATGGGTGATTTCATCGGCTCCATCTGGTGGCTGGTGGTCAGCCTCGGCGTGCTGGTCACCTTCCACGAATTCGGCCACTTCTGGGTGGCACGCCGCTGCGGCGTGGACGTGCTGCGCTTTTCGGTCGGCTTCGGCCGGCTGCTGTGGTCGCGCCGCGACCGCACCGGCACCGAGTTCGCCATCGCCGCGATCCCGCTGGGCGGCTACGTCAAGATGCTCGACGAGCGCGAAGGCGACGTGCCGGTCCAGCGCCAGGCGCACGCCTTCAACCGCCAGCCGGTATGGCGCCGGATCGCGATCGTGATTGCCGGGCCGGCCGCCAACCTGCTGCTGTGCGTGGCCCTGCTCTGGGTCATGTTCATGGTCGGTCGCCAGGACTATGCCCCGGTGGTCGGCCAGGCCAGCGGCCTCGCCGCCCAGGCCGGTTTCCAGCCCGGCGACCGCCTGACCGGCGTCGACGGCCGCGATGTCGCCACCTGGACCGAGGCGGCGATGGCCCTGGCCACGCCGGCGCTGGACCGTCGCGACATCGAGGTCCAGGTGCAGGACGCCGACGGCGAGGAGCTGGTCCGCACCCTGCGCCTGTCCGCGCTGCCCGATGGCCTGGACGAGCGCCGCATTCCCGAACAGGCCGGCTTCACCTGGCGCTTCCTGCTGGCCCCGGCGCGGATCGAGAGCGTGCGCGAGGATGGCGCTGCGGCCGGCGTGCTGCAGCCGGGCGACCTGGTCATGGCGATCGACGGCAGCCGGGTCGATTCGGCCGGCGGGGTTTCTCCGCTGGTGCAGGCACTGGGCAAGCGCGGCGGCGCGGGCATGGTCGAGGTCGACCGCGACGGCGACCGCCTGGCCCTGGAACTGGCGCCGCGTCCCAGCGCCGATCCGCAGCGCGCCGGGCAATGGGAGCTGGGCATCGTCCTGTCCGCCCCGCAGGCGCCGGCCTACGACGCCGTGCAGCGTTACGGCCCGCTGGCCGCGATCCCGGTGGCGCTGCGCGAGACCGGCCGGCTCGCCGGCGACTCGCTGGGCATGATGCGGCGGATGGTGACCGGCGAGGCTTCGGTGAAGAACCTGTCCGGGCCCGTCACCATTGCCCGGGCGGCCAACGCCTCGGCCAAGCGCGGCGCCGACTGGTTCCTGTACTTCCTCGCCCTGCTGTCATTGAGCCTGGCGATCATCAACCTGCTGCCGATCCCGATCTTGGACGGCGGTCACCTGCTGTATTACCTTATCGAGTTGGTCAAAGGCAGCCCGTTGAGCGAACGCGCGATGGCTGCCGGGCAGTACGTCGGCCTGGCCCTGCTGGCCGGACTGATGGGACTGGCCTTCTACAACGACATTCTGGGCCTGATGCCGCGATGATCGACCGTACCGGCCCCCTCCCCGCGGTTCCTGCCCAAACACCTGCTCCTTCCGGATGTGACATGACGCGATTCCCCGTGCGCCGCCTGCTCGCCCTCGCCCTCGCCTCGACCCTGGCCCTGCCGGCGATGGCGCAGTCGGTCGAACCGTTCACCGTCAGCGACATCCGCATCGACGGCCTGCAGCGCATCGCGGCCGGCACCGTGTTCACCTACCTGCCGGTCGAGCGCGGCGGCACCCTGGACCAGGCCAGCGCCGGCGAGACCATCCGCGCCCTGTACAAGACCGGCTTCTTCGAGGACGTGCGCGTGGACCGCCAGGGCGACATCCTGGTGATCACCGTGACCGAGCGCCCGGCGATCAACAAGCTGACCCTGACCGGCAACAAGGACATCAAGAGCGAGGACCTGCTCAAGGGCCTGGCGGACATCGGCCTGGCCGAGGGCGAGACCTTCGACCGCCTGAGCCTGGACCGGGTGCTGCAGGAACTCACCCGCCAGTACAACAACCGCGGCAAGTACAACGTGGTGATCACCCCGACGGTGTCGCCGCTGGACCGCAACCGCGTCGACGTGACCATCGACATCAAGGAAGGCAAGGCGGCCAAGATCCGCCACGTCAACCTGATCGGCACCGACACCTTCCAGAACGAGGAGATCCTCGCGGCCTGGGAATCGCGCGAAAGCGGCTGGCTGTCCTGGTACCGCCGCGACGACCAGTACTCGCGCGAGAAGCTCTCCGGCGACATGGAGAAGCTCAACTCCTGGTACCTGGACCGCGGCTACATCGACTTCAGCATCGACTCCACCCAGGTGTCGATCAGCCCCGACAAGCGCGACATGTACCTGACCGCCAGCGTGACCGAGGGCGAGAAGTACACGATCTCCGAGATCAAGGTCACCGGCGACACGATCCTGCCGCAGGACCAGATCGAGCGCCTGGTGATCCCGAAGGTCGGCAACACCTTCTCGCGCGCGCTGCTGGAACTGACCGCCGACTCGATCACCAACACGCTGAGCAACATCGGCTATGCCTTCGCCCGGGTAAACCCGGTGCCGACCACCAACCGCGAAGACCGCACGGTGGCGATCAACCTGCAGGTGATCCCGGGCCCGCGCGTCAACGTGCGCCGGGTCACCTTCAAGGGCAACACCCGCACCTCCGACGAGGTGTTGCGCCGCGAAATGCGCCAGTTCGAGAACGCCTGGTACTCGCAGGCCGCGATCGACCGCTCCAAGATCCGCCTGCAGCGCCTGGGCTACTTCGAGACCGTCGAAGTCGAGACGCCCGCCGTGCCCGGCGCGGCCGACCAGGTCGACGTCGTGTTCAACGTCAAGGAGACCACCTCCGGCAGCTTCGTGTTCGGCCTGGGCTACTCGCAGGTGGCGGGCATGACGGCGTCGGTCCAGCTGTCGCAGAACAACTTCCTCGGCGGCGGCAACCGGGTTTCGGTGGAGGCGCAGCGCAGCGACTACATGCAGCGCTACTCGTTCTCCTACCTCAATCCGTTCTTCACCGACGAAGGGCTGTCGCTCGGCTACAACCTGTGGTGGCGCGAGCTGGACTACTCGGACTTCAACACCGCCCAGTACAACAGCACCAACGCCGCCGCGCAGGCGGTGCTGGGCCTGCCGATCACCGAGAACAGCACGGTCTCGCTGCTGTTCGGCATCGACAGCAACCAGATCCAGACCTATCCGGGCTCCACCCCGCAGTCGATCGTCGACTATGTCAACGCGGTCGGGCAGAACACCTTCCATGCATGGCGCAGCGAGCTGGGCTGGGCACGCGACACCCGCAACGACTTCTTCATGCCGACCATGGGCATGTACCAGCGCGTGGGCCTGGAGACCACCCTCCCCGGCTCGACCGTGCAGTACTACAAGCTCAGCTACGAGTTCTCCAAGTACTGGATGCTGCATCCGGCGCTGGTGCTGCGCACCGGCCTGGACCTGGGCTACGGCGACAGCTACGGCAACGACCACGTCCGCGCCCTCTGCTACACCCCGGGCTCCTACGTGGATACCAACGGCGATGGCGTGATCGACGCCTACGTGCCGGGCCCGGCCCCGAGCGAGCCCTGCCTGCCGACCTCGCCGGACTACGACAAGACGGTCACCGCCACCGGCCTGCCGTTCTTCGAGAACTTCTACGCCGGCGGTACGCGCTCGGTGCGCGGCTTCCGCGACAACACCCTGGGTCCGCGTTCGGAGCCGATCGGTGGCTACCGCGGCCAGCCGCTGGGTGGCTCGCTGAAGACCGTCGGCCAGATCGAAATGGTGTTCCCGCGCCTGTTCGACAGCAAGGCCGCGCGCGTGTCCGCGTTCGTCGACTTCGGCAACGTGTACGACGGCTGGGACAACTTCGACGCCAACGAACTGCGTGCATCGGCCGGCGTGGCCCTGCTGTGGCGCGCACCGGTCGGCCCGATCTCGATCAGCTACGCCTACCCGTTCAAGAAGAAGGAAGGCGACGAGATCGAACGCCTGCAGTTCACCTTCGGCGGCGGCTTCTGAGCCGGAGGCGCCTGCACGCCAGGCGCCCTTCCCCGGATATGCGAACGGCCCCTCACGGGGCCGTTTCTTTTTGTCGCCACCAGCGCGGCGACGATCTCCCGCCTGAGCGCTAGCTGTCGGCCGCGACCGGCGAGGCCGCATCCGTGACCGCGCCCAGCTGCTCCAGGACGGAGGTGGCGTAGCTGCCCGGCGGCAGCGAGAACGACACGCGCAGGCTGCCGGCGTCGGGCCAGTCCCAGGCCATCGCGTCCGGACGCACGCGCAGGGCACGGCGTTCCTGCTCCAGGCCGGCGCGCTCGAGCCCGTCGCGCAGCGAGCGCGAGGTTTCGTCGTCCAGCGCCGCAAGCTCCAGCGCGCGGCACGCGCCCTCGCTGCGCAGGTTGCCGCGTCCCCACAGCGGTCCGCTGGGATGGATGTCGAACGCGGCCAGCCGCTGCGCCAGTGGCTCGCCCCACGGTTCCGGCCCGAACACGCTGCGACTGCCGTCGAGCATCCACACCTCGCCTTCCAGGCCCCGCTCCCAGCTGCCATCGGCCACGCGCGCGGCCAGCACCCGGTTGAACAGCGCCGAGCGCGCCGCCGACAGCAGCATCGAACGCTGCTCGCGGCCCATCCGCTTGCCGCGCGGACCCTGCGCGAACATCGCCAGCGCCTTGCCGACGTTGCCGCCGCCATGGCCGAAGCGCTGGTCGCCGAAGGCATTGGGCACGCCGCGCGCGGCCACCTGCGCCAGTCGCGCCTCGATGGCGGTGCGATCGCCCTGCACGTCGCGCAGCACCAGCACGAAGCGGTTGCCGTCCAGCGCACCACGCGACAGCTTGCGCCGGTGGCGGGCCTGGGCGAGCACGCGCAGGCCGTCCTGCTCGAGCAGCGCCAGCTCCGGCGCCTCGCGCCCCGGCAGCTGCACGCTGAAGCGCTGCACCGTCACCGCGTGGCGATCCTTCTGCCCGGCGAAGCCCACCGCCAGCTCCTGGACCCCCGCCCAGCGCGCGATCGCACCGGCGACGAAGCCGGTGTTCATGCCGCGCTTCTCCACCGTCAGCAGCAGGTGCTCGCCGTCGCCGCTGGCCTCGAAGGCATCGATCTCCTCGACCCGGAAATCCTCCGGCGACACCCGGATCCGCGCCGCAAGCACCTGCGGGCCGAACGCCGTCGACGATGCAGCGGATTCGCTCATGCCTTCACCATCAGCACGGCCGCCTGCGCGGCGATGCCCTCGCCCCGGCCGGTGAAGCCGAGCTTCTCGCTGGTGGTCGCCTTCACGCTGACCGCATCGAGCGCAACGCCACAGGCCCCGGCGATGCGCTCGCGCATCAGCGGTGCATGCGGGCCGACCTTGGGCCGCTCGCAGACCACGGTGACGTCCGCGTTGCCCAGGCGCCAGCCACGCCCGCCAGCCAGCGCGACGCAATGCCGCAGCAGCTCCAGGCTGTCCGCGCCGCGCCAGCGTTCGTCGCCGGGCGGGAAATGCACGCCGATGTCGCCCAGCGCCAGCGCGCCGAGGATCGCATCGCACAGCGCATGCAGGGCGACGTCGCCATCGCTGTGCGCGAGCACGCCACGGTCGTGCGGCACGCGCACGCCGCCGAGCATCACGTGGTCGCCCTCGCCGAAGGCATGCACGTCGAAGCCCTGGCCGATGCGGAAGGGAGGAATGTCTGACATGGAGATCCTTCTGGCCGCGCGGCAGGGGCCGCCGCAGCCCATTGTAGGAGCCGGCCCTGCCGGCGACACGTCGCGACCGGCTACGCGGAGCGGCGACGCGACAGTTCGAACTCGAAGCGGGCCAGGTCGGCCGCGGTGGTGATCTTGAAGTTGTCCTCGCGGCCCTCGACCAGCAGCGGGCGCAGGCCTTGGCGTTCCAGCGCCATCGCCTCGTCGGTGACTTCGATCCCGGCGTCGGCGGCGGCCTGCAGGGCGCGGGTCAGTTGCAGCCGGCGGAACAGCTGCGGGGTCAGCGCGCGCCACAGCCGCTCGCGCGGTTCGGTGCCGTCGATGCCGCCGTCGTCGCCGGCACGCTTGAGCGTGTCGCGCACCGGCGCGGCCAGGATCGCCCCGACCGGATCGGCGCGACCGCGTTCAAGCAGCTGGTCCAGGTCGGAAAGGGCCAGGTTCGGCCGCGCCGCGTCGTGGACCAGGACGAAATCGTCGCCACGCACGGATTCGGGCAGTGCCTGCAGCGCGGCCAGCACCGACGTCGCCCGGCTGTCGCCACCAGTACAGGCCAGCAGCGGCTTGCCCGCGTACGTCGTCCAGCCCGGCCACAGCGGGTCGCCCTCGGCCAGTGCGAGCACGGCGCCGGCCACCGCCGGATGTGCCAGCAGCGCATCCAGGGTGTGCGCCAGCAGCAGGCGACCCTCGACCTGCAGGTACTGCTTGGGCAATTCGCCGCCGAAACGGGTGCCGCGTCCGGCGGCCGGAACCACGGCCCAGATCGCGGCCATCAGTCCGGCTCCCGGGCGTCTTCGTCCGCCTTCGCGGCGTCCGGGTCGGTGGCGGGCGCCAGCGCCTTGCGTTGCGCCGGATCCTCCACCACCCGGTAGAACACCTCGCCGGGCTTGATCATGCCCAGCTCGCTGCGTGCGCGCTCCTCGACCGCGGCCACGCCTTCCTTCAGGTCGCGCACCTCGGCGGCCAGCGCCGCGTTGCGCTCGTGCAGGCCGCCGTTCTCGCGACGCTGGTGCTCGACCTGGGCTTCCAGCGCCGACACCTCGCCCGCGCTGCCGATGCCGAACCAGAGCCGGTACTGCAGCCATCCAAGCAGCAGCACCAGCCCCAGCAGCACCCAGCGCAATGCGCGCATCGACGCCCCGGTCAGCGCTTCAGCGAAACGAAGGCGTTGCGGCCGGCGTAACGCGCCGAAGCACCCAGCGCTTCCTCGATGCGCAGCAGCTGGTTGTACTTGGCCACGCGGTCGCTGCGGCACAGCGAGCCGGTCTTGATCTGGGTCGCGGTGGTGGCCACGGCGATGTCCGAGATCGTGGTGTCCTCGGTTTCGCCCGAACGGTGCGAGACGATCGAGGCGTAGCCGGCCTTGTGGGCCATGGCGATCGCGTCCAGGGTTTCGGTCAGGGTGCCGATCTGGTTGACCTTGATCAGGATCGCGTTGGCGGTGCCCGAGTCGATGCCCTGCTTGAGGATCTTCGGGTTGGTCACGAACAGGTCGTCGCCGACCAGCTGCACCTTCGTGCCGAGGCGTTCGGTCAGCAGCTTCCAGCCGGCCCAGTCGTCCTCGGCCAGGCCGTCCTCGATGGTGATGATCGGATACCGCGCGGCCCAGTCGGCGAGGAAGTCGACGAACTGCTCGCTGCTCAGGCGCTTGTTCTCGCCGACCAGGTGGTACTTGCCGTTGTCGTAGAACTCGCTGGAGGCCACGTCCAGGCCCAGCAGCACGTCTTCACCGGCCTTGTAGCCGGCCTTGCCGATCGCCTCGAGGATGGTGTCCAGCGCCTCGACATTGCTGCGGAAGTCCGGGGCGAAACCGCCCTCGTCGCCGACCGCCGTGCTCAGGCCGTGGCCCTTCAGCACCGACTTGAGCGAATGGAAGATCTCGGTGCCGGTGCGCAGCGCCTCGGAGAACGAAGCGGCGCCGACCGGCAGGACCATGAACTCCTGGAAGTCGACGTTGTTGTCCGCGTGCGCGCCGCCGTTGATGATGTTCATCATCGGCACCGGCAGGGCCACGTCGGATTCGGTGATCGTGGACAGGTACTGCCACAGCGGCTGCTTCTTCGAAGCCGCCACCGCGTGCGCGTTGGCGAGCGACACGGCGAGCAGCGCGTTGGCGCCCAGGCGGCCCTTGTTCTCGGTGCCGTCGAGGTCGATCAGGCGGCGGTCCAGGCCCTGCTGGTCGGCCGCGTCGTAGCCGGCCAGCGCCGAGGCGATCGCACCATTGACGTTGCCGACCGCGTTCTTCACGCCCTTGCCCAGGTAACGGGTCTTGTCGCCGTCACGCAGTTCCACCGCCTCCTTGGTGCCGGTCGAAGCGCCCGAGGGCACCGCGGCGCGGCCGAAGGAGCCATCGGCCAGGGTCACTTCGGCCTCGAGGGTGGGATTGCCGCGACTGTCGAGGATTTCGCGGGCGTGGATCTTGGCGATGCTGGTCATGGGCAGGGGAGCGTCAGGTGGATGGAGTCGGCCGTGAGTTTAGCGGAGCCCGGCCAATCCTGCCGCCTTTTCCTCTGTTTTCCGCCACTTGCGAATGCCGTGTCGGTTGCCCAGGAAAACAATCAGACCGTGACACTGTGCGAGAAGCGCGGACGGAGAGCTGGCTGGGGCATCGTGCCGAGGGGCTCCCACCCTCCATGTCCCCCAGCACCGGTGAAGCCGGGTGCCTCCTCCTCTACTTCCGGGTGGGAGCCCCTCGGCACGACGTCCAGGCGTAGCTGGTACGCATGGGAGACCTGGGTTTCCAGCGCACCCGCACTATTCGAACGCGGCTCCGGCTGGCTCGCATGAGAGGACGCCTGGCCGACAGCCGTCGATCACCATCTCAGCGGGGCGGGCGGCGCAATTTGTCCTGGTCTTCCTGGAGTCGCCCACCGCTCTTTCCTGGAACCACGAGCCACGTATAGGGGCGCCATTGCGGCGCCCCTGGCAGGAGGTAAAGGAGGAGGCGCCGGCTTCACCGGCGCCGGGGGACACGAGTGCCAGGGGCGCCGCAATGGCGCCTGCCCGGCAAGGCATCAGGGCGCAGCGCTTTCCGCGCCCCAGGCGATTACGCCCGCGCTTCCTTCAGCAGCTTGCCGCCGGCCTTCTTCTCGCGCGCGGCGCGGATGAAGCCGACGAACAGCGGATGGCCTTCGCGCGGCGTGGACAGGAATTCCGGGTGTGCCTGGCAGGCCAGGAACCACGGATGCACGCCACGCGGCAGTTCGATCATCTCCACCAGCAGGTCGTCCATCGACTTGGCCGAGATCACCAGGCCGGCATCCTCCAGCTGGGTGCGGTAGCGGTTGTTGAACTCGTAGCGGTGGCGGTGGCGCTCGGCGACCACGTCCTTGCCGTACAGCTCGCGGGCCAGCGTGCCCGGCTTCAGCCGCTGCTCCTGCAGGCCCAGGCGCATCGTGCCGCCCAGGTCGGACTTCTCGTCGCGCTTCTCGATCTCGCCGGTGTTGGTGCGCCACTCGGTGATCAGGCCGATCACCGGGTGCTCGCACTGCTTGTCGTTTTCGGTGCTGTTGGCGCCTTCCAGGCCGGCCTTGTGCCGGGCGTAGTCGACCACCGCGGCCTGCATGCCGTAGCAGATGCCGAAATACGGCACGCCGTGCTCGCGCGCGTACTGCGCGGTCAGCACCTTGCCCTCGAAACCCCGGTCGCCGAAGCCACCGGGCACCAGGATGCCGTCGACGTCGCCGAGCAGCGCCTCGGCGCCCTCTTCCACGTCCTGCGACTCCAGCCACTTCAGGTTGACC
>JAGHZW010000203.1:0-4310 GCA_017745195.1 Pseudoxanthomonas sp.
TGCGCCATCATGTAGTCGGCGTTGCTGCTCAGGCGCTCGACCAGGAAGTCGACGGTGCCTTCGTGCGGGAAGCCGGTTTCGTCGGCCAGCGCGACCTGCACCGGCACCTGGCCGTCGCGTTCGCTCGGGCGCTGGCCGTTGCGGGCCATCTCGGCGTAACGCAGGAAGCTGCGCTCGTCGGCGTCGAAGTGGACATGCACCCGATCCAGCGACACCACCGTGGTCAGCACGCTGGCCGCATCGCCGGCGCCGACCAGGTTGCCGGCGGTGACCAGCGCCCGGCCGGCGCGGCCATCGATCGGCGCGCGCACCTGGGTCCATTCGACGGCCAGGCGTGCCGCGTCCACCGCCGCCTGCGCGGCGGCGACATCGGCGCGGGCCTGCTCGGCCGCGGCGCGGCGCTGTTCCCAGGTTTCGGCCGAGATCACCTGCTGCTCGCTGAGCCGGCGCGCGCGCTCGGCTTCGCTGCGACCGAGCTCGGCCTGGGTACGGGCGCGGGCCAGCTCGGCCTGCGCGCGGGCCAGGTCGGCGCGGTAGCTGCGCGCGTCGATGGTGAACAGCACGTCGCCCTTCTTCACTTCCTGGCCTTCGCGGTAGTTCACCTGCTCGATGTAGCCGGACACGCGTGGGCGCAGCTCGACGCTCTCGACCGCCTCGATGCGGCCGCTGTATTCGTCCCACTGGCGCACCGGCTTGATCGCGACGGCGGCGACGCCGACCTGCGGCGGCGGCGGCGCGCCCTCGCTGGCCTGGCCGCTGCAGCCGGCCAGTACGGCGATAGCCAGGGCACTGGCCGCACCGAACGCCAATGCGCGATGGGTGCCAACGGAAAGGGATGCCTTCATGTTCATGGGTGGTCTCCTGGGGGAGGTAAGGAACAAACTGTTCAGACCGCCTGACCGCTGCCTGGCGAGGCGAGCGTGTGCAGGGGCGTGGCGATATCGCTGGCGAGCAGCCGGTGCGGAGGTGCGGCGCGAGGGGCGGAATACGTGACCACGCAGCGCGTGGCGTCGCCCGCGCCGGCCAGCAGCGAAACGACGTTGCGGCCCACCGCCAGCGCGCTCGGCCAGCCGGCGCAGGCATGCGCGGCGTTCTCCGCCGTCCATACCGGCGATTCCACCGCGAGCAGCTGCACGCACACGCCCAGCGGCTGGGCTTCGCCATGCAGCACCTTGGCCAGCATCCGCAGCGCCGCGCCGCTGACCGAGGCATGGCCGTGGCCGGACCAGCCGCATTCGGCCTGCGGACCGCCGATCAGCACGTAGCGCGCCGGACCGGCGTCATTCCCGCCCAGCAGCGGCAGCAGGTGGTGCACCGCAGCCAGGTGCGGCAGCAGGTCGGTGTCGAGGCTGCGCCGCAGCGACGTGGTGGGCTGGTCGAGCAGGCGACCGCTGCGGAGGCCGCCGCCGATCGCATCGACGATCGCGCGCAATGGCCGTGGACGCTGCGCGATCCGCGTGGCCAGCCGCGCGGCCTCGCGATCGCTGGCGACCGAGCCGCGCAGCAGCTGCAGCGCCGGCTCGCCGGGGTGGAGTTCGGCCAGCCGTTGCAGCCGGCTGGAATCGCGGCCGACCGCGAGCACCGGGCTGCCGGCCTCGAGCAGGGCGGCGACGATGCCCTCGCCGACCCGGCCGCTGGCACCGAGGACCAGCACTTCGGGAGCGAGCATCCCACTCACGGGATATTTTCTCCCGCGCACGGGATAATCCTGTTTGGGCACCGGGGCGGGGTCCGTTTGGCTGCCGACAGCTGCACGCCGCCACGCTGGTAACGACGCGGTACCGTGAACTCGCGAAAATGGCCGTGGGGCCTGCTTCCGCCGAACTTCGGAATCCTCAAGTCATTGTCGCGAATAGCCTTGCCTTGGCCGAACAGACTGGAAAACAGGTCCCGGAATCTCATGGCGGCGGTCCTTCAGCGGGGGAACGCCGGCCAAGGTACGCCTCCAATCCGGACTTGATTAGTCCGGATTAAAGGGAATAATCATCCCGCGACAGGGCCAATCCCCTTCCCCTCCCCGGAATCCCCATGGCACACGACCTCAACGACACCCTCGTCTTCGTCAAAGTCATCGAACAGGGCAGCTTCATCGCCGCGGCCAAGACGCTCGGCCTGCCCAAGACCACCGTCAGCCGCAAGGTCCAGGAACTGGAGACGCGACTGGGTGCGCAGCTGCTGCACCGGACCACGCGCCGCCTCGGCCTGACCGAGGCCGGCAACGTCTACTACGAACACTGCCAGCGCATCGCCCACGAGCTGGCCGAGGCCGAAAGCGCCGTCGGCCAGCTGCAGGGCGGCCCGCGCGGCTGGCTGCGCTTCACCGTTTCCTATTCGATCGGCATTGCCTGGGTGGCGCCGTTGCTGGGCCAGTTCCATGAGCTGTACCCGGACATCCGCCTGGACATGCACATGAGCAATGACCCGGTGGACCTGATCGGCAACGAGATCGATGTCGCCCTGCGCGTGGGCGCCCTCCCCGACTCGACCCTGGTCGCGCGCCGCTTGGCCGGCTTCCGCACCCAGGTGTTTGCCAGCCCGCGCTACATCGAGCGCCATGGCGAACCGCTGCACCCGGACGAACTGCTGCACCATCGCGTCGTCGCAGTGCGCAAGCCGCACCATCACCACCCGTCGCGGATCACCTGGCCGCTCAGCGACGGCAGCCGCACCGTGGAATATCCGGTCCAGCCGCTGATGGCGGCCAACGATCCGTCGGCGCTGCTCGGCGCGGTGCTCTGCGGCGAAGGCCTGACCCTGGCCAGCGACGTGACCGCCAAGCCCTATGTCGAAGCCGGTGCGCTGCGCCGGGTCCTGGCCGGCTGGACCGGGCCGGAGGTCGACCTCAATGCGGTCTTCCCGCGTGGCCGCACGATGTCGCCGAAGGTGCGCGCGTTCGTCGACTTCCTGGTCGAGCGCCTGAGCAGCAACGCCGACTACATGATGGCGCAGTGCCCGTCGATGTGCAGCGCCGGCAAGGCGGCCCTGGACGCGGCCACGGTGGCAGATGATGCCGTCGACGCCGCCGAGGACCTGACCGGGCGCGAGGGCAAGCGGATCCTGGAGCAGATGCTCAGCTGAGTACGGGAAATGAAACGGGCCGCGATGCGGCCCGTTCTTCTTGACGCCCCCTCCCCGGTCTACGACTCGACCGGCACCAGGGTGATCTCGACCCGGCGGTTGGCGGCACGGCCCTCGGCGGTGTCGTTGCTGGCGATGGGATAGCGCTTGCCGCCACCGACGGTGATCAGGCGCTCCGGTTGCACGCCCTGCGCCTGCAGGTACTGCGCGACCGCGCCGGCACGCTGCTCGGACAGGCGCTGGTTCACTTCGTCGCTGCCGATGTTGTCGGTATGGCCGGCGACCTCGACCACGGTCTGGTCGTACTCGCGCAGCACGCTGGCCACGTCGTTGAGCACCGTATAGAACTGCGGGTCGATGTTGGCGCTGTTGAAGGCGAAGGTGATGTTGCCCGGCATGTTCAGGGTGATGTTGTCGCCCTTGCGCGCGACATCGACGCCGGTACCGCGCAGCTTCTCGTTCAGCGCCGCCTGCTGGCGGTCCTGGTAGCTGCCGATCGCGCCGCCGGTGAGGCCGCCGATGCCGGCGCCGATCAGCGCATGCTGGCGGCGCTCGACCGCGCTGTCACCGGTGAGCAGGCCCGCCGCTATACCGATGCCGGCGCCGATCAGCGCCCCGGTGCCGGTGCGATTGGGCTGCTGCTGGCCGGTATGCGGATTGGTGGTCTGGCAGGCGGCCAGCAGCGCCACCAGGGCGAAGGCAACCAGGAAATGAAGAGCCGACTTGCGGTTCATGGACACGCTCCCCGTGCATGGATGGCACGACCGTGGAAGCACGCGATGCTATCCGCCGGGCCGTGAGCCCGGGGTGTGCGCGCCGCCGACGCCGGAATGGACCGGCACGGACTACTCGAACACGCCGACCGCGTCGTTGGCCAGGTTGTCGAAGCGGGTGTATTCGCCGAAGAACTTCAGCTTCACCGAGCCGGTCGGGCCGCTTCGGTGCTTGCCGATGATGATCTCGGCCAGACCCTTGTCCGGCGAGTTTTCCTTGTTGTAGTACTCGTCGCGGTAGATGAAGGTGATGATGTCCGCGTCCTGCTCGATAGCGCCGGATTCGCGCAGGTCGGCCATCACCGGGCGCTTGTCGGTACGCGTTTCCAGCGAGCGGTTGAGCTGGGACAGGGCGATCACCGGCACGTTCAGCTCCTTGGCCAGCGCCTTGAGCGAACGCGAAATCTCCGAGATCTCGGTGGCGCGATTTTCGCTGTTGCCGGGCACCTGCATCAGCTG
>JAGHZW010000203.1:4356-12674 GCA_017745195.1 Pseudoxanthomonas sp.
ATCAGGCGCAGCGCCAGCTGCGCGGCCGACATTTCCATCGAGAACACCGCGACCGCTTTCTTCGACTTGATCGCGGCGAACTCGGCGATGTTCAGCGCGAAGGTGGTCTTGCCCATCGCCGGGCGCGCGGCCAGGATGATCAGGTCCGTCGGCTGCAGGCCGGCGGTCATGTTGTCGAACTCGGTGTAGCCGGTCGGCAGGCCGGTGATGTTGCCACCGCTCTCGAAGCGCTTCTGCAGCACCTCGAACGCGTCGCGCAGCGCGGTGTTGAGGCCGGTGAAGTCGGTGCGGCCACGAGCGCCGGCTTCGGCGATGGCGAACACTTCCTGCTCGGCCTTGGCCAGCAGCGCCGAACTGTCGCGGCCCTCGGGCTGGAAGCCGTCGTTGACGATCTCGGTGCCGACCTCGATCAGCTGGCGCAGCACCGCCTTGTCGCGGACGATCTCGGCGTAGGCGCGGATGTTGGCCGCCGAGGGCGTGGTGGTGGCCAGCTCGACCAGATAGGCGCCGCCGCCGACCTGCTCGGACAGGCCCTGCGAATCGAACCACTCGCCCAGGGTCACCGCATCGAACGGGCGGCTCTTCTCGGCCAGCTCGCGGATCGCGCGATAGACCAGCTGGTGGTCGCGCCGGTAGAAGTCCTTTTCGACCAGGACGTCGCCGACCGTGTCGTACGACTCCGGCGCGAGCATCAGGCCGCCCAGCACCGCCTGCTCGGCCTCGACCGAATGCGGCGGCACGCGGAGCTGGTCGATGCGGGCGTCGCTGCGGTCACCACGGTCGCTGCGGTCGTTGCGGAAGCCAGGGCGGGCGGACATCGGGGTGCTGGACTCCTGGGATCGGCGGCAACCGCCGCGGGCACGATTGGACGGGTGTTGATGGACGGGTCCGATGGAACCCGGTCGGCCATGCTAGTCGCGTCCGTGCCGGAGGGGTTGCAGACATCCCTGTGCACGGCCTGTGTATAACCGGTGGATCTCACCGGCTGCGACGAACGGTCGGCCCCAAAAAGCGAAGGGCGCCCGGGGGCGCCCTTCGGGTGACGCTGGCGACCGTGGGCCGGTCAGGCTTCCGGCTCGACCACGACCTTGACCGTGGTCTCGACATCGGCGTGCAGGTGCACGACCACGTCGAACTCGCCGATGTGGCGGATCGGGCCTTCGCCCAGGATCACTTCGCTCTTCTCGAGCGGCAGGCCGGCGGCGGTGAAGGCGTCGGCGATGTCGCGCGGGCCGACCGAGCCGTACAGCTTGCCTTCGGTCGAAGCGTTGACCTTCAGGGTGACGCTGGCGCCTTCCAGCTGCGCCACGCGGCCCTGCGCACCTTCGAGGTTGGCCTTGGCCTTGGCCTCGTACTCGGCGCGCTTGGCCTCGAAGTCGGCCAGGTTGGCGGCGGTGGCCGGCACGGCCTTGCCCTGCGGGACCAGGAAGTTGCGGCCATACCCCGGCTTCACGCTGACCTTGTCGCCCAGGTTGCCCAGGTTGGTGACCTTCTGCAGAAGGATCAGTTCCATCGTATTGCTCCTCTATCCGTTAGCGACGCCGCCGGATCGACCGGGGGGCGCCGCAACGATTGCTGTCCGGATCGGACGGTGTGATTCAACAGCCAGTTCGTTGATCCGTGGCCTTTCGTGAAAAGTCCGCACGTGGATGCGCGGGCTCTTCCGAGGGACCCGGATTACACGTCGTGGTTGTCGGTGTACGGGATCAGGGCCAGGAAACGGGCGCGCTTGATCGCGGTCGACAGCTGGCGCTGGTAGCGCGACTTGGTGCCGGTGACGCGGCTCGGGACGATCTTGCCGTTCTCGGTCAGGTACTGGCGCAGGGTGTTGAGATCCTTGTAGTCGATCTCCTTGACACCCTCGGCGGTGAACTTGCAGAACTTGCGGCGGCGGAAGAACTTGGACATGGGTGGGCTCCTTAGGCGGCTTCGGCGGTGTCGCCGTCGTTGTCGGCGGCGGCGGCATTGCCCTCGCCTTCCTCGTCACGGCGGCGGCGCTCGCCACGCTCGGGCTTGTCGCCCTTCTCGTCCTTGCTCTTCATGATCAGCGACTGCTCGGTGTCCGGGCCGTCGCGACGGATGACCAGGTGGCGCAGGATCGCGTCGTTGAAGCGGAAGGTCTCGACCAGCTCGTCGATCGTGGCCTGGCCGGCCTCGATGTTGAACAGCACGTAGTGGGCCTTGACCAGGTTCTGGATCGGGTAGGCCAGCTGGCGGCGGCCCCAGTCTTCCAGACGGTGGATGGTGCCGCTGGCGTTCTCGATGAGCGACTTGTAGCGCTCGATCATCGCCGGCACCTGCTCGCTCTGGTCCGGATGGACCAGGAACACGACTTCGTAATGACGCATGGTGTCTTCCTCGTGGATGCGGCCCTCGCGGGCCAGGCAGCCCCCCGTCGATCCGGACCGGATGCGGTGGGGCAAGGTCTCCCTGCGGGCGCAGGGAGCCGGAAATTATGCCGGTTCAGGCACTTGGGTGCAAACCTGGCGGTTCCAGACGCTCCACCGGCAGGCAGGCGGCACGGAGACAATCGCGGCAGGCACCGCCGTTCCACATGGCTGGACCGGGCGCCCTATTTCCTGAAAAACATCAAAAACATCATACAATCCATTGATATTCAACGAGCGGACTGGGTGACCTTCTTCCGCTCCGCGATCCACGCCCGGATGTGGGTTTCCAGCGTCTCCAGCGGCACCGAGCCGGTCTCCAGCACCGCGTCGTGGAAGTCGCGGACGTCGAACGCTGGGCCCAGTTCGCGCGCGGCCTCCTCGCGCAGCGCCGAGATCCGCAGCTGGCCGATCTTGTAGGCCAGGGCCTGGCCCGGCCAGGCGATGTAGCGGTCGATCTCGTTGACCACGTCCTGCTCGGTCTTGGGCGAGTTGTCCATGAAGAAGTCGATCGCCTGCTGCCGGGTCCAGCCCTTGGCGTGCATGCCGGTGTCGACCACCAGCCGCACCGCCCGCCACATGTCGTAGGCCAGCTGGCCCATGCGGTCGTACGGGTCGTCGTACAGGCCCATGTCGTAGCCCAGGCGCTCGGCGTACAGGCCCCAGCCCTCGCCGTAGGCGACGAAATAGGCGGTGCGCCGGAACATCGGCAGGTCGGGCAGCTCGGCGCCGCGGGCGAACTGGAAGTGGTGGCCCGGCACCGACTCGTGCAGCGACAGGGCCAGCATCTCCCACTTGGGCCGCACCTCGGGCCGGTACAGGTTCACGTAGTAGTAGCCGGCGCGACTGCCGTCCACGGCGCCGGGCTGGTAGTAGGCGGTGGTCGTGTCGGGGGCGATGTTGTCCGGGATCGGGCGCACGCCATAGGGCAGACGCGGGATGGTGCGGAACACCTTCACCAGCTCCGGATCTATCCGCTTGGCCAGGGCCTGGTAGGCCTCGAGCAGGTCCGCCGGCTCCCTGTAGAAGAACTTCGGGTCGCTGCGCAGGTGCTGGAAGAACGCGTGCAGGTCCCCCTTGAAGCCGACTTCTTGCCGGACCTTCTCCATCTCCGCGCGGATCCGGGAGACTTCCTTCAGGCCGATCTGGTGGATCTCCCCGGCGGTCAGGCCGGTGGTCGTGTACCAGCCGGCGAGGAAGTCGTAGTAGGCCGGACCGTCCGGCAGCGCGGTGGCGGCGATGCTGTCGCGGGTGTGCGGCAGGTAGTCCTGCTCGAAGAAGCGGCCGAACTCGCGGTAGGCCGGCACGACCTTGCCGGCGATCGCTTCGCGGGCCTGCCGGCGCAGGGCTTCCTGTTCGGTGGCCGGGATCGACTCGGGCATCTTCAGGAACGGCTTGTAGAACGGGCTCTTCGCCGGGTCCTCGACCAGCTGCCCGCGGATCTGCGCCGGCACGCGCTGCATCAGCACCTTCGGCGGCACGCTGCCGGCCTCGACGCCGGCCTTCATCAGCGCCGTGGTCTGCTCCAGCAGCAGCGGCAGCGCCTGCAGGCGGGCGATCCAGTTGCGGTAGTCCTGCGCGCTGGCGAACGGCAGCACCTCGGCGATGCCGTCGGCGGTCTGCACGCCGCCCTGGTGGCCCACCGGCTGCAGGTATTCGCGGAACTTCTGCCGCTGCACGGCACGTTCCTGCAGCCAGGCGAAGGTGTCGTAGTTGAGCTGGTCGGCCGGCGACAGCGCGGCGCGGTCGATCCGCTTCAGTGCTGCCAGCGCCTCGCGGTCGGCGGCGTCGCGGCGGGCGATCGCCACCAGGCTCACGTCGCTCCAGCGATCGTCGAAACGGTGGTCGCCCTGGTAGGAGGCGTTTTCCGGGGACTCGCGCAGGCCCCGCTCCCACTCCGAGTCGAACAGCCGATGCAGCGCGGTCGCGGCCGCATTGCTCGAGGCGACGGCAGGCTCGCGGACCGCAGCCGCGGCGATGACGGGGAAACAGCAGGCGGCCAGGGCGGCGGCCAGGAGGGTGCGGCGCATGGGGTCTCCGGACGAACGGGAAACCCCAAGCCTAGCGTGCGCAGGCACGGTCGCGCCGTGCCGGAAGTCCCGTTCGCCCCGCCGTCCCGGCGACGCGCGTCCGGTCAGGCCGCGCCGGTGGTGAAACTCTCGCCGCAGCCGCAGCCTTCGGTCGCGTTCGGGTTGTCGAACACGAAGGCTTCGCTCAGCCCCTGGCGGGTGAAGTCGATCCGGGTGCCGTCCACCAGCGGCAGGCTCTGTGCGTCGACGAAGATGCGCACGCCGTCCTGCTCGAACACCACGTCGCCCTCGCGGCGGTCGCGGGCCAGGTCGGCCACGTGGCCCCAGCCCGAACAACCGGTGCGCTCGACGCCGAAACGCAGGCCCAGCGCGGCCGGGTCGCGCTGCAGGAAGCGCTGCACGCGCTCCAGGGCGAGGGGGGTCAGGGTCACGGCCATCGGGAACCTCCGGGAATACGGCACGATTATAGGATCGAACGGTGCTGCCGAGGCCGGTGCGATTGCCGCCGGACGCGGGACGCTGAGGCCTGGTACAGGTACGGATGCCTCGCACCCGCATGGCCGCAGCCGCTACACTTCCGCCCTTCCAGATGGGCTCCACGACACAAGGATTCAAGCCATGACGGTGGTCAGCGTCGAACATGCGCTCGCGGGCCGGATTCCCGCCGGCGGCGAGGTCACGGTACGCGGCTGGGTGCGGACCCGGCGCGACTCCAAGGCCGGGCTGAGCTTCGTCAACGTCAGCGACGGCTCCTGCTTCGCCGCGATCCAGGTCGTGGCGCCGGCCGACCTGGCCAACTACGAATCCGAGGTGAAGCACCTGACCACCGGATGCTCGGTGATCGCCACCGGCACCCTGGTCGCCTCGCAGGGCCAGGGCCAGAGCTTCGAGATCCAGGCCTCGAAGATCGAGGTCGTGGGCTGGGTCGATGATCCCCTCACCTACCCGATGCAGCCCAAGCAGCACTCGCTGGAGTACCTGCGCGAGTTCGCCCACCTGCGCCCGCGCACCAACCTGTTCGGCGCGGTCACCCGGATCCGCCACTGCCTGGCCCAGGCCGTGCACCGCTTCTTCCACGAGCGCGGCTTCTACTGGATCAGCACGCCGATCATCACCACCTCCGACGCCGAGGGCGCCGGGCAGATGTTCCGCGTCTCCACCCTGGACCTGGCCAACCTGCCGCGCGGCAGGGACGGCGCGGTGGACTTCTCGCGCGACTTCTTCGGCAAGGAGACCTTCCTCACCGTCTCCGGCCAGCTCAACGTCGAGGCCTACGCGCTGGCGCTGAGCAAGGTCTACACCTTCGGCCCGACCTTCCGCGCCGAGAACAGCAACACCACCCGGCACCTGGCCGAGTTCTGGATGATCGAGCCGGAAATCGCCTTCGCCGACCTGGCCGCCGACGCCGACCTGGCCGAGGACTTCCTCAAGTACCTGTTCCGCACGGTGCTCGAAGAGCGTGCCGACGACATGGCGTTCATCGCCGAGCGGGTGCAGAAGGACGCGGTCACCAAGCTGGAGTCCTTCATCAACGCGCCGTTCGAGCGGATCGACTACACCGATGCGATCGGCCTGCTGCAGAAGTCGGGGAAGAAGTTCGACTTCCCGGTCGAATGGGGCCTGGACCTGCAGACCGAGCACGAGCGCTGGCTGACCGAGGAGCACGTGGGCCGTCCGGTGGTGGTGATGAACTACCCCGAGCACATCAAGGCGTTCTACATGCGCCTGAACGACGACGGCCGCACCGTCGCGGCGATGGACGTGCTGGCCCCGGGCATCGGCGAGATCATCGGCGGCAGCCAGCGCGAAGAGCGGCTGGACGTGCTCGACGCGCGCATGGCCCAGTTCGGCCTCGATCCCAACCACTACCAGTGGTACCGCGACTTCCGCCGCTATGGCGGCGTGCCGCACGCCGGTTTCGGCCTGGGCTTCGAGCGGCTGGTGGTCTACGTCTGCGGCCTGTCCAACATCCGCGACGCGATCGCCTACCCGCGCGCGCCGGGCAGCGCCGAGTTCTGACCGCACCGACCGTGATCCTGTTCTTCGCCCTCTGCTTCGTCGGCGTGGCCATCGCCGGGGCCACCGCGTTCGTGATCTTCTGGCCGCTGACCCTGGTCCACGTGCGCGACCGCCATGCCGGCACCGCGGCCGACTTCGGTTCCGGCGCCTTCCTCGACCCGGCGGCGCTGCGCTGGCTGCTCTGCGGCGGCTACCGCACCGTCAGCGACACCTCGCTGAGCGGGCTGGCCACGCCGGCGCGGATCGCGCTGCTGACCATCATCTTTTCCCTGTCCATGGCGGGCCTGCTCTGGCTGGCCGCGGAGATCCTTGCATGACCAATGACGCCTACTCCTCGCAGAGCTGGTGGATCGCCGTCCTCGGCCGCACCCTGCACTGGGCACGCCTGCGCGAGCACGAAGCGGGCACCGGCGAAGTACTCGACCACGACGGCAACCTGCATACCTACGACAGCCTGGACACCGCGCGTTCGATGCTGCTGGACGCCGGCTACGTCGAGTTCGACGGTATCGACGAGGACGACGCGCTCGAACGCGGCTTCTCGCTGGACGAAGTCGCGCCGCCGCGCGCCGGCGACGACGACACCCTGGTCGGACTGATGACGGTGGCCCTGGGCCGCCGCGCCTGAGGTGTACACGCCGCGCGCGTTCGCGGAGGACGACCTGGCCGGGCTGGACTGGCTGCTGGCGCGCGATCCGTTCGCGACCCTGGTGACCACCGGCGCCGACGGCCTGCCGCTGGCGACCCACCTGCCGGTACTGTACGCGCGCGATGGCGACGACGTGGTGGTCGAAGGCCACTGGGCGCGGCCGAACCCACAGGCCGTCCATGCCGGCCCTGCCCTGCTCATCGTCAACGGGCCGCACCACTACATCTCGCCGGGCTGGTATCCGGACAAGGCCGAGATGGCGCGGGTGCCGACCTGGAACTACGCCGCCGCCCACCTGCACGGGTCGCTGGAAGCGCTGCATGAAGAAGAACAGCTGGCCTCGATCGTGTCGCGGCTGGGCGAGCGCTTCGAGCCGCAGGTCGGCGGCCAATGGCGCTACGACCACGCCGACGAACGCGAGCGCCGCCAGCTGCGCGGGATCGTCGGCTTCCGCTTCCACGCCAGCCGCATCGCGCTGAAGTTCAAGCTCAACCAGAACCATCCGTCGGCCAACGTCGAAGGCGCGATCGCCGGCCTGCGCGCCCTGCCCGGCGACAACGCGGACGAGGTCGCCACGCTGATGGCCGATCGCCTCGCCCGCCGCGACCAGGCCGGGCCGGCGGAGTGACCGGCGCCCTGCCGTGCGCCACCGCACGCGGTGCCCGGCCGATGTCTGAGATAATGCGGCCATGGCCGACGAACTCGACGAACTGATCCGCCGCAACCATGCCTGGTCCGAGCGCGTGCGCGCCGAGGATCCGGAATTCTTCTCGCGGCTCTCGCAACAGCAGGCGCCGGAATTCCTGTGGATCGGCTGCTCCGATTCGCGGGTCCCGGCCAACCAGATCATCGACATGGCGCCGGGCGAGGTCTTCGTCCATCGCAACGTGGCCAATGTCGTGGTCCACACCGACCTCAACTGCCTGTCGGTGATCCAGTTCGCGGTCGACGTGCTCAAGGTCAAGCACATCCTGGTGGTGGGCCATTACGGCTGCGGCGGCGTCTACGCCGGCCTGACCCGGCAGCGCCTGGGCCTGGTCGACAACTGGATCCGCCACGTCACCGACGTGGCCGAGCGCCACACCGGCTGCCTGCACGACGCCGGCGACACCGGCTTGCAGCATGCGCGCCTGTGCGAGCTCAACGTGCTCGAACAGGTGGTCAATGTCAGCCAGACCACCATCGTCCGCGACGCCTGGGCGCGCGGCCAGCCGGTACGGCGCGACGATCGCC
>JAGHZW010000203.1:12733-26691 GCA_017745195.1 Pseudoxanthomonas sp.
CGAACACCAGGCCCAGGCCCATGCCCCGGGCGCGTGCCGCATTCGCCGCAGCGCATGCCCGGCAGCGTCGGCCTGGTGATCGAGCGCAGGCGGCAGGCGCACGAGGACGACGGCCTGCTCTGGTACTGCGAGCGGTGCAACCACAAGCTGTACGAGGAATTCTTCCACCTGCGCGACATCGAGCAGGACTTCCCGCCGGTGTTCGAGCGCTTCTACGGCTCGGAGGAACACCGCACCTGTCGCAGCTGCGGCCACCTCAACCCGCGTCCGGCCCGCTACGAACCACACCCCGAATCGCTGGCCGACCTCACCTGAGCGGCCGGCGTCCGTCGAGATTCCATGACCAACGCCCGCACCCATGCCCTCGCGATGGACGCCGCCGACCCGCTGCGCCCGTTCCGCAACGAGTTCCTGATCCCCAAGCACGGCGACCGCGAGCAGACCTATTTCGTCGGCAACTCGCTGGGCCTGCAGCCGCGCGGTGCGCGTGCGCAGGTGCTGGAGGTGCTGGACAAGTGGGCGAACGAAGCGGTCGAAGGCCACTTCAACGGCCAGACCGCATGGATGACCTACCACGCGCTGGTGCGCGAACCGCTGGCGCGGCTGGTCGGCGCGCAGCCGGGCGAAGTGGTGGCGATGAACACGCTGACGGTGAACCTGCACCTGATGCTGGCCAGCTTCTACCGGCCCACGCCGCAACGGCCTGCGATCCTGATCGAGGCCGGCGCGTTCCCGTCGGACCGGCACGCGGTGGAGTCGCAGCTGCGCCTGCACGGCCTCGGCCCGGCCACCGACCTGGTGGAAGTGGAACCGGACGAAGCCGACGGCACGATCTCGATGGCCGCGATCGAACGCGCCATCGCCGAGCAAGGCCCGCGCCTGGCGCTGGTGCTGTGGCCCGGCATCCAGTACCGCACCGGCCAGGCCTTCGACCTGGCGGAGATCGCGCGGCTGGCGCATGCGCAGGGCGCGATCGCCGGTTTCGACCTGGCCCACGCGGTCGGCAACCTGCCGCTGGCCCTGCACGATGCGGATGCCGATTTCGCGGTGTGGTGCCACTACAAGTACGTCAACGCCGGCCCCGGCGCGGTGGCCGGCTGCTTCGTCCATGAGCGCCACGGCCAGGCCGGACTGCCGCGCATGGCCGGCTGGTGGGGCCACGAGGCCGCCACCCGCTTCCGGATGGCGCCGGAGTTCGTGCCCGCCGCGGGCGCCGAAGGCTGGCAGCTGTCCAACCCGCCGATACTGGCGCTGGCGCCGCTGCGCGCCTCGCTCGACCAGTTCGATCGCGCCGGCGGCATGACCGCGCTGCGCGCCAAGTCCGAGAAGCTGACCGGCTTCCTCGATGCGCTGATCCGCGAGCGCCTGTCCGGTACGTTGCAGGTCATCACCCCGGCCGAGCCGGCGCGCCGCGGCGCCCAGCTCTCGCTGCGCGTGGCCGGCGGCCGCGAGCGCGGCCGCGAACTGTTCGAGTACCTGCAGCAGACCGGCATCCTTGGTGACTGGCGCGAGCCCGACGTGATCCGGATCTCGCCCGCCCCGCTGTACAACCGCTTCGGCGACGTGCTGCGTTTCGTCGAGGAAGTGGAGCACTGGCGTGGGGTCTGACGCCGGCGTGGCGCGCAACCGCGAACTTACCCTGATCGGTGCCGGCCTGGCCGGCTCGCTGCTGGCGATCCTGCTGTCGCAGCGCGGCTGGAAGGTCACTGTCTACGAGCGCCGCGGCGACCCGCGGATCAAGGGCTACGAGTCCGGCCGCTCGATCAACCTCGCCCTGGCCGAGCGCGGTCGCCACGCCCTGCGTGCCGCCGGCGTCGAGGACGCGGTGATGGGCCAGGCGGTGATGATGCGCGGACGCATGATCCACGCGCTCGACGGCGGCCTGCAGCTGCAACGCTACGGTCGCGACGACTCGGAAGTGATCTGGTCGGTGCACCGCGCCGACCTCAACGTCACCCTGCTGCGCGCCGCCGAGCAGGCCGGCGCCACCATCCACTTCCACCGCCGCCTGCATACGGTCGACTTCGATGCCGGCTACGCACGACTGATCGACGACCGCGACGACCAGCCGCACGACATCCGCTTCCAGACCCTGATCGGCAGCGACGGCGCCGGTTCGGCGCTGCGCGCGGAGATGGTGCGCAAGTCCGGCTTCGGCGAGCGCACCGAGTTCCTCGACCATTCCTACAAGGAGCTGACCATCCCGCCCGCGGCGGACGGCGGCTTCCGGATCGAGCCGAACGCGCTGCACATCTGGCCGCGCGGTCGCTACATGTGCATCGCCCTGCCCAACGACGAACGCACCTTCACGGTGACGCTGTTCCTGCCTAATCACACCGCACCGGGCATCAGCGATCCCAGCTTCGCCAGCGTGCGCAGCGGCGCCGAGGTGCGCGCGCTGTTCGCCCGCGACTTTCCCGACGCGCTGCCGCTGATCCCCGACCTGGAACAGGACTGGGAACATCATCCGCCCGGACTGCTCGGCACGCTCTACCTGGACCGCTGGCACCTGGACGGCCGCGCGCTGGTGCTGGGCGACGCCGCCCACGCCATGGTCCCGTTCCACGGCCAGGGCATGAACTGCGCGTTCGAGGACTGCGTGGCGTTGGCCGACGCGATGGACAGCCATCCCACGCTGACCGCCGCCTTCGCCGCGTTCGAGGCCGAACGAAAACCCAACGCGGCTGCGATCCAGGCGATGGCGCTGGAGAACTACATCGAGATGCGCGACCGGGTCGACGATCCGGAATTCCTGCTGCAGCGCGAGCTCGAGCGGGCCCTGCAGGAGCGCCATCCGCAGCGCTTCGTCCCGCACTACACCATGGTCACCTTCATGCGCATCCCGTACGCGGTGGCGCTGGAACGCAGCGAGATCCAGCGCACGATCCTGGTCGATGCGACCCGCGGCCACCGCGACCTCTCCGGCATCGACTGGGATGCGCTGTCGCAGCTGGTGCACGCGCGGCTGCCGCTGCTGGAGGACGCGCGCTGACGCGCCGATGGCCATGGCCGACAGCTTCCTGTTCTACGACCTGGAGACCTTCGGCGCCGATCCGCGCCGCAGCCGCATCGCCCAGTTCGCCGCGGTCCGCACCGATACCGAGCTCGAAGTCATCGAGGAACCGGTCAGCCTGTTCGTGCAGCCGGCCGACGACCTGCTGCCTTCCCCCGTCGCCACCCTGATCACCGGCATCACCCCGCAGCAGGCGCTGCGCGACGGCCTGCGCGAAGCCGAGGCGGCGGCGCGCATCGTCGATGAACTGGCCCGGCCGGGGACCTGCACGCTGGGCTACAACTCGCTGCGCTTCGACGACGAGTTCGTCCGCCACACCCTGTTCCGCAACTTCTTCGATCCGTACGAGCGCGAGTGGCGCGGCGGCAACTCGCGCTGGGACCTGCTCGACGCCCTGCGCTTGGCGCATGCGCTGCGTCCGGACGGGATCGCCTGGCCCAAGCGCGAGGACGGCGCGACCTCATTCAGGCTCGAGCACCTGGCCTTGGCCAACGACGTGCGCGAGGGCGATGCGCACGAGGCGCTGTCGGACGTGTTCGCCACCATCGGGCTTGCCCGGCTGTTCAAGCGCGCGCAGCCGCGGCTGTGGGACTACGCGCTGAAGCTGCGCGACAAACGCCACGCCGCCAGCCTGCTCGACGCCTTCGCCATGCAGCCGGTGCTGCACGTGTCGCAACGCTATCCCGCCAGCCGGCTGTGCGCGGCGATGGTCCTGCCGCTGGCCACGCATCCGTCGATCTCCAACCGGGTGATCGTGTTCGACCTGGACGGCGACGTCGACGCGCTGCTGGAACAGGACGCTGGCGAGATCGCCGACCGGCTCTACACGCCGGCCGCCGACCTGCCCCCGGGCGTGGCACGGGTGCCGCTGAAGGAAGTGCACCTGAACCGCTCGCCGATGCTGGTGCCGTGGGCGCACCTGCGCGGCGACGACTTCCAGCGTCTGGGCCTCGACCCGGACACGCTGCAGGAGTGCGCCGCACGCCTGCGCGCGCACGGACCTGCGCTGGCCGAGAAGGCACGGCAGGTGTTCGCCGGCAGCCGCGAACATGCCGACGGCGATGTCGACGGCTCCCTGTACGCCGGTTTCTGCGGCGATGGCGACCGGCGCCTGTGTACGCAGGTGCGCGCGACTTCACCCGCCGAGCTGGCCACCCGCGCGTTCGACTTCCGCGATCCGCGCCTGCCGGAACTGCTGTTCCGCTACCGCGCGCGCAACTGGCCGCAGACGCTGTCTCCTGACGAGCGCGAGCGCTGGGACGGATACCGCCGCCATCGCCTGGTCGATGCCAGCGGGCTGTCGGAATACGACTTCGCCGCCTTCTTCGCCGAGATCGCCGCGCTGCGCGCGAACCATGCCGGGGACGGCGGCAAGCTGGTCCTGCTAGACCAGCTGGAACTGTGGGGCCACGAACTGCGATCGGGACTATGACCACCTACTTCAGCGACGCCAGCCTGCGCTTCCTGCGCGGCCTGGCCCGGCACAACGAGAAGCCCTGGTTCGAAGCGCACCGCCAGGACTACGAGGCGCACGTGCGCCAGCCGTTCCTGCAGCTGATCACCGACCTGCAACCGGCGCTGGCGACGATCAGCCCGCATTTCCGCGCCGATCCACGCACCGTCGGCGGTTCCCTGTTCCGGATCCATCGCGACGCGCGTTTTTCCAACGACAAGTCGCCGTACAAGGCCTGGCAGGGCGCGCGCCTGTTCCACGAACGCCGGCGCGAAGTCGCGGCGCCCTCGTTCTACGTCCACCTGCAGCCCGGCGAGAGTTTCGTCGGCGCCGGCCTGTGGCATCCGGAGCCGGACACCCAGCGCCGCGTGCGCCATTTCATCCTCGACAACCCGGGGACCTGGAAGGCCACCGCGCACGCGCCGGCGCTGCGTCGGCGCTTCGACCTCGACGACAGCGAGGTGCTCACCCGCGTGCCGCGCGGCTTCCCGGCCGACTTCGAGTTCGTCGACGACCTCAAGCACCGCAACTGGGTATTCTGGCGGCCGCTGGACGATGCGACCATGACCGGGCCGCGGCTGCGCAAGACGCTGGAAACCGACCTGGCCGCGCTTGCACCGTTCGTCGACTATCTTTGCGCCGCCCTGGACCTGGAGTTCTGAACCATGGATCCGCGCCCCGCCGCCACGCCCCGTTCCCGCCGCCCGCTGCGCTGGATCGCCGGCGCCGCGGTGCTGGTCGCGCTGGCGCTGCTGGCCTGGGTCGCGGCCGGTCCGTGGCTGGCGGTGCGCGGCATCGAGCAGGCCATCGAGCGGCGCGACACCGCCGCACTCGAACGCCATGTGGATTTCCCGCGCCTGCGCGTCAACCTCAAGGCGCAGCTCGAGGACCGCATGGTCCGCGCCGCCGGCGAGGACGTCGCCGGCAACCTGCTCGGAGCGGTGGCGCTGGCGATGGCCGGTCGCGCTACCGGCGTGGCGGTCGACGCGCTGGCCACGCCGACGGGCATCGGTGCGCTGCTGCAGGGCCATGTGCTCTGGCAGCGTGCCGGTGGCCGTACCGTCGGCGACGACACCTGGGCGGCTACCGAACCGGCGCGCCCGCTGCAGGGTGCGCATCTTCGCTATGAATCGCTGTCGCGCTTCACCGGCACCGTCGAACATGCCAACGGCACGCGCACCGTGTTCGTGCTGCAGCGCCAAGGCCTGCGCTGGCGCCTGGTCGACATCCGCCTGCCCGAGGACCTGTCGACCTACCTGCACTGATTCCCCGCCGGCGTGGCCTGCGCCACGGCCCGCCTGCGTTGTCCTCGTTGATGTCATCGCACAGGAGTGGAAGCCGCATGGACACGGATCTCAAGCGCACGGTCACCGACGCGATGTGGAAGCAGCTGGCCACCCGGCTGCAGGTCGAGCTTCCTGCCCTGAAGGCGATCGCCGAAGTCGAATCCAGCGGCGCCGGATTCCTGCCGGCACCGGATCGCCGGCCGAAGATCCTGTTCGAGGGCCACATCTTCCATCGCCTCACCGCCGGCCGCTACAGCGCCACGCATCCCAACATCAGCTACCCGAAATGGGACCGGCGCCAGTACTCCGGTTCGCTGGCCGGCGAATGGAAGCGGTTGGACAAGGCGGCGGCACTGGACCCGGAAGCGGCGATGCAGTCCGCCAGCTGGGGCGCGTTCCAGATCATGGGCTTCAACTACGCGCTGTGCGGCTCGGATACGGTGGGTCGCTTCGTCGAATGCCAGGCCGGCGGCGCGGACGGCCAGCTGGAATCGTTTGCCAACCTGCTCTCGCGCCCCGGCTCGCCGCTGATCCTGCCGCTGCGGCGCAAGGACTGGGCGAAGTTCGCCAGCCTGTACAACGGCCCGGGCTACCGCCAGAACCGCTACGACGAAAAGATGGCCGCGGCCTATGCGCGCCATGCGGCGGTCGCGCCGGTGCGTGGCGGCCGCCGCGCCGCCGTGGTGCGCCCGCCGTCGGTTCGTGCGCTGGTCGCGCCGGGAAGGCCGGAACTGGCGCCGCTGGAGATGCTGGAGCTGACCGCGACCGGCACCGCGCGCAAGCGCGGCACCCGCGTATCCAACGTGCGGCCCGACGCGGTGGACCTGCGCGACTGGGAGTTCCAGCCGACCGTCTCCGCCGCGCCGGCCGACGTGCGCTATCCGCCGGACGTGCGGCCGATCCTCGACCAGGGCTTGACCAGCGCCTGCACCGGCTACGCGCTGGCGGTGGTGATCGAATACCTGCTGGTGCGCGCCGGGCGCCACGTCGAGGCAATCTCGCCGCACATGATCTACAGCATGGCCCGGCGCTACGACGAGTGGGCCGAGAACGACGACGGTGGTGCGGAGGCCGACTCGGGCTCTTCGCTGCGCGGCGCGCTGAAGGGCTGGCTGCGCCACGGCGCCAGCAGCGCACGGTTGTGGCCGAAGACCGAGATGCCCAAGCCCAAGGCGGCGGCCAGCGAAGACTGGTGGACCGACGCGATCAAGCGTCCGCTCGGCGCGTACTACCGCATCGACCCGCGCTCGCTGCGCGACATGCACGTGGCGATCGACCAGGTCGGCGCGCTGTACGCCAGCGGCTTCACCCACTCCGGCTGGGAAGACCTGCTGCTCGACGAGGCGGTCCCGCGCCCGGAAAACCCGGACGACCTGCCGGTGATCAAGCGCAAGACCGGCAACCCCGATGGCGGCCACGCCTTCGCCATCGTCGGCTACACCCGCGACGGCTTCATCGTGCACAACTCCTGGGGCACGGCCTGGGGCAAGGGCGGCCTGGGCGTGCTGCGCTACAGCGACTGGCTGGAGAACGCGATGGACTGCTGGGTCGCGCAGCTGGGCGTGGTCACCGCCGAGCACGAGGCGATCGCCGACGCCACCTCGCTGCGCACCGATGCCTCCGGCAAGGGCGCGGTGGTATCGGGCAACCCGATCCTGGCGGCGCACGAACTCAGCCCCTTCATCATCAACATGGAGAACAACGGCCGGCTGAGCCAGCGCGGCCAGTTCCGCACCCAGGAGTCCGACATCGACGCGCTGTTGCGCATCCACCTGAAGGAGGCGTGCCGCAAGTGGGGCGTGCGCGCCAACCAGGCGGTGGATGTGGCGATCTACGCGCACGGCGGCCTCAACAACGAGGACGCCGCGGCCGAAGCGGCGCGGCTGTGGGTGCCGAAGTTCTACGACGAGAAGATCTTCCCGGTGTTCCTTATGTGGGAGACCGGCGCGATCAAGACCGTCACCAACATCATCGAGGACAAGATCGCACCGGAGGAGGCGCGCGCCGCCGGTGGCTGGCAGAAGGTCAAGGACAACTGGAAGGAATGGTGGAACCAGCGCGTGGAGGGCATCGCCCGCCCGCTCGGCCGGCCGTTGTGGAACGAGATGAAGGAGAACGCGGCGAAGATCAGCGCCAATCCCGGCTCCGGCGTGCGCATGTTGTTCGACCTGTACAAGGCCAAGGGCAAGGAATACGGGCTGCCGAAAATCCGCCTGCACCTGGTCGGCCATTCGGCCGGCGGCATCCTGCACTCCTACCTCGGGACGGCGGCGATCGCCGCGGGCTTCGACCTGCGCTCGGTCAGCCTGCTCGCGCCGGCGGTACGCATCGACGAATTCGACCGCACCCTCGGCAAGGCGGTGCTGAAGACCGGCACCAAGCTGCTCGTCGCGCACCTGACCGATGCAGCCGAACGCGCCGACCCGACCTGCAAGCCCTACGGCCATTCGCTGCTGTACCTGGTCTCGCGATCGTTCGAGGACAAGAAGGAAACGCCGCTGCTGGGCCTGGAACGCGACCTCGTGCCGGCGCGCGCGACCATGCCCTGGGGCGCGCAGATGATGGCCGTGGCCAGCCCGGGTTCGGGTATTGCCAGGCTGCCGAGCGCAACCACCCTGGACGGCAGCAGCAGCCGCCAGGCCGAGGCCACCACCCATGGCGGCATGGACGATGACAAGGCGCTGCAGCGGCTGGTGTTCGACCTGATCAGCAAGGCCTGAGGTCGAACGCCAGCCAGGGAGGAACGGCCATGGAAACGGCAGCCACCACCCGCGGTCGCGATCACCGCCGTGCCATGTCGCGGCTCCGCCACGGCGGACGGGTGTTGGCGCTGCTGCTGCTCGCCTGGACCGCTGCGGCCCAGGCCACCGCACCGGTGATGGCTTCCACGTATCCCGATGCCGCTGACGAAGCTGACGCGACCGCGTCGGATCCGGGCATCGCCGCGCAAGGTGTGCGGGTGGACTCGGCGGCGGTGCGCGATGTGTTCGAGCCCCTTCCCGGCGTCGTTGCCGATGGCGCCGACTGGCGGGCCGCAGTCGCCACCGTGCCCGATCCGGTGGAGTCGCGCCTGGCGCGTTCGTTCGACATCGAGGTCGCCACCCTGGTGCGCAGTTTCCAGTTCAGCGGCTACGTGCTGCAGGGCCACGCCATGCCGTGGCCGGCAGCCGGCGCCGCGCAGGACGACGACGCCTCGCCACGGCCGTATCGCAGCACGCCCGGCGTATTGGTGTTCCGCCACGATGCGTGGCGCGATCCCGACAACGCCGGCCCGCGCACGCGCTACTTCGTCCTCTACCTGGTCGGCGAATCGCCGACCTTCGGCGTGCAGCAGCTGGCGTTCTGCCGCGCCGTGCGCCAGGCCGCCGCGCTCGACGCCGGCGGACCCAGGCCCGGCCGCGGTGACGGCGGAGCCGCGTGCATGGCGCCGTCGCCCGCCGGCACGCCCGCCAGTCGACGGGTCGCCGTGCTGGGGCCGACCTTCTCCGGTTCGCTCGCATCGATCGCCGCCGTCGCCCGGCACGCGGGCCTGCACCTGGGCCTGATGAGCCCCTCGGCCACGGTGACCAGCAACCACCGCATCGCCGAAGAGGATCCGGACGGCCATCATTCGCTGCGTTACCGCACCTTCGCGCTGTGGGACCAGCAGCAGCAGATGTCGCACCTGTTCGCCTACCTGGAACGCGTGCATGGCATCTGCCCGGGCGACGTGGCGGTGCTGACCGAGGAGTCCGCGTTCGGCCAGGGCAGCCAGGAGGCGCACGCCCAGCTGGCCGGCGAACAGGCCGCGGCGGAAATGCTGGGCGAGCGCGCCGCCTGCGCGAAGCGCCAGCAGCCGACCTACCTGCAGTTCCCGCAGAACATCGCCAGCATCCGCGCCGAGCACGCGACCATGGAGCGGGAAACCGCCAGGAATCCACAGCTGGCGCCGCGGCGTTTCCTCGAACTGGACATGCGCGACGCGGGCTCCAGCCTCGACCTGCCGCCGGTCTACCAGCCGCAGCTGAGCACGCGCTCGGACGAGCTGAGCCTGCAGCAGCTGATGGACACGCTGGGCATCTACGTCCGTCCGCGCGCAGTAATGGTGGTGGCCACCGACGTGCGCGACCGGCTGTTCATGCTCTCGGTGGTGCGGCGCGCCGTACCTGGCGCGATCCCGGCCGCGCTCGAAGGCGACCACCTGCTCACCCATCCGGATTACCGACGCGCCAACCGCGGCACGCTGATGGTCGCCAATGGCCCGATGCGGGCGTGCTACGTGCAGGTGAGCGAGGGCGACCGCCAGTACCGGACGGAATGCCCGTCCCGCCGCGAAGGCAGCGGCGCCAACGTGGTGGACGGCACGCGCCGGGTCTTCGCCTTCCCCACCGACTACGCGGCCAACCTGTTCCGCGCCAGCCAGGCGCTGCTCGCCGACATGGCGCACGCACCTGCCGCGCCACCGGCGCCACGCCGCAACCGCTCGCCGTTGAGCGTGGTCACCCTGGCCGGCCTGCAGGCCATCGACGCGACCACCTACTTCCCCGAAGGTCGCGCGATCGGGACGCCCACCACCAAAGCCGCCACCGCCACCGCCGCCACGGCCACGACCGGATCGACCTCGCGCCGCCTGCGCAGCACGCTCATCGCCGCCGATTTCCGCGTGCTCTCGCTCAACCTGGTGTTGCCGCTGCTGGTCGCTGCCGCTGGCCTGGCACTGCTCGCCAGCGGTTGGCTGCTGCTGTCCTCCCGCCCCGGCCGCGCCGTGCTGCCTCCTGTGCGCTACGCGCTGCGCGAAACCGGCTGGCGCCTGGACCGGCTGCTGCGCCCGCGTGCACCGGGACAGGCACATGCGTCGCGGGCATCGGCGGCGTCGGGCCGGCGCTGGTACAGCGCCGGTGCACCGGCCTGCCTGCTGCTGGGACTGCTCGCTCTGGCCGCGTTGCTGCTGTTCGCCCTGCGCTGGCAGCAGTTGCTGGCCGAGCCGGCACGCGGCGCGCTCGACCTGATCCACGGCCGCGACAGCGCCACGCTGTGGGCGATGGCCCTGCTCTACCTGTGGTTCGCGGCGCTGGTACTGAGCCGGCTGCGCGCCTGGAACCGGCGCTGCGCCGACCACCTCCAGCACGCACCGGCCGAATTCGATGCCGGCCGCTACCTCGGCCGCCGCTACATCCTCAGCTCGCTGCTGCTGGCCATCGCCGCGGTAGTGCCGCCCCTGGCCTACTGGGGCAGCCGCATGCCCGACGCGGTCGATGGCGCGCGGATGCCCGGCCTGCTCGCGCTGGCGATGCTGGGCCTGGGCGTGTTCTTCCTGTCCCAGGCGCTGCTCCAGCATGGCCGGCTGCTGCGGCTGGGCCGCGACCTGCGCGACCACGTCATCGAGCGCCTGCCCGACGGTGCATTGCCTCCCGACTGGCCGAATCCGCACTGGCTCGGCGCGCCGCCCTGCTCGCCGCTGGCCTGCGTATTCCACGACGAAGACTGGCTGGCGCTGGACCGCGGCGACGGGCACTGGCCGATGCCGGACCCGGTCGACATCGAAGCCGCGCTGAAGCAGGCCGACCCGCGCGCGCGGCTGCAGCGCTGGCGCGACCAGACCGTGGCCGAGATGCGCTTCGGCCTGACCTGCGTGCGCAGCTGCCTGTGGGCGGCGTTCGCCGCGCCGGTGGCGCTGCTGGCCATGCAGGAAGTGTTCCCCTTCGCGCTGGAGCTTGAACAGAGCGCGGTATCGCTGGGACTGATGACCGTGGCCTTCGTCGCCGGTGCATGGCTGTCGATCGCGCTGGAACGCGCGCCGCTGATCGGGCAGATGTTCACCAAGGATGCCAACCACGTCTCGCTGCTGGACGTGCTGAAGATCATGGGCACGCGGCTGCTGCTCCTGCTGCTGATGCTCGCCGCCACGCTGACCCCGAACCTGGGGGCCTGGCTGCAGAACCTGGTCGGCATGCTGCGGCTGTGAGCGGCGCCCCGCGCCATTTGCAGTGAAGAATCCCGATTCCCTGTCGCAGCTTGCTGCGACAAACTGTGTCGCATCATCATGGACACTGGACGGATGGAATCAGGGGGAAGCGGATGGAAAATTCTGGCCAGACACTGGCACGTCAATGGGCAATGTTGCAGGCCATTCCCCGCAGCCCGCTCAAGATCACCACCCGCGAGCTGGAATCACGCCTCCTGGACGATGGCTTCGAGGTATCGCGCCGGACGATCGAGCGTGATCTGCAGACACTCTCTATGCGCTTCCCTCTGCAACTGGACGACCGCTCCAGGCCATTCGGATGGTCATGGACCAAGGACGCCAGCTTCGAGTTCATGCCGAAGCTGACGGCATCGCAAGCGGTTGCGCTGTTGCTGGCCCGCACGCACCTGAAAAATCTGCTTCCTGACGCCTTGCAAAAGGAACTGCAGCCGGCGTTCGAAACCGCCGAACGGGCGCTGTCCAGTTCCGGATGGAGAAACTGGCATCGGCAGACCGCCGTCCTGCCCACCGGCCTGTCGTTGCTGCCTCCACGGATCCCCTCCAGCGTCTTGTCCTGCGCCAGCTCGGCGCTGGCACGCAACCGTGTCATACGCGCGGATTACCGGGCCAAGGGAAGCCGGAATAGCCGCGAGATGCTGATCCATCCGCTGGGGCTATTGGCGCGGGGGCCGGTGCTGTACCTGGTCTGCACGCTGTTCGACTACGAGGACGTACGCCAACTTGCACTGCATCGAATCAGCAATTCAGTTGAGACGGGCGAGCCTGCGCGGCTGCCCAAAGATTTCGATTTCAGGCGCTATGCCAGCGAGGTTGCGTCACGCCTTCTTCCCAAGGGACCGATACATCTGGTCGCCCGATTTGACGGGCCTGCCGCCGAGCATCTGGGCGAAACACCGATTTCAGGGAATCAGACATGGCAGGAGCTACCGGATGGCCGGATCGAGATAGCCGCAAGCATGGAAGACGATGAAACACTGCGTTGGTGGCTGATGTCCTTTGGCAGTCAGGTCGAAGTGATGGAACCTGTAACGTTACGGGCCTGGATGAGGGACGAGATCACCATCTCATCGAATCGGTACAAACCATCAGACGAAAGCGACCGCGCCGGGGAGGCAGAGCAATGAACAGCGGAACTTTGAGAATTTCCGGGACCAACGGGTCCATAGATGGAACAAGCTGGAGCTGGCGGCGATACAAAGCAATGGAGTCCGAAATTCCACAGCGGTCAGGCCACCGATACAGGTACCCGGAATGGCTTGGCAATCTGGATAAAGCTATTAGTAAGGAGAAATCTCGCGGCAAAGGACTCTATATTTGGGCCGTAAACAATGATGTGGCCGACATCTGCCGGTTCGTGCATATCGGCATCAGCCACAAGGGCGGTAGTACGGTTGCCGGGCGCACGAAAGCCCATCTCCGCGGGCAACTCAGGTTCACGGATCAGATCCGCCGGATAGCTTGGGACGGAATCAGGTTCGGCGACTTGGAGCCTGATCTTCGACAGGACCCAGACCCGAATAAGCGCGCCCAGGCGATGTCTGATTTTCTTCGTCGCCTTGAGATCTTCTACCTGTTTCCCGAGGACGAAGACTCCAAGAATCAGATTCAATATCCGGAAGGGGCCATTTCCCATACCGCCGCCTACTTGCTGGACTACGAACCAAGACGGACAGACGAATCCGCCTGGCAAACCACCAATACGCTCTCGAAGCACAAGCAGTGGGAGGTTGATCCAGAACGCGCCGCCAGGCTTGCCACCCTATTGAATGAAGGATTCGGGATTACAGTCCTGCCAACAAGCCCCCGACGGAGTTCGGCCACGCAAGCATCGTTGCATCGACTGAACGATTCACTCGAATACTGATGCGGTCCCGGCCAGGGATTCGAAACGTTGGTACTCCCCCTTGAACGTCAGCTTGAGCGAACCGGTCGGGCCGCTTCGGTGCTTGCCGATGATGATCTCGGCCAGGCCCTTGTCCGGCGAGTTTTCCTTGTTGTAGTAGTCGTCGCGGTAGAGGAGGACAACCATGTCCGCGTCCTCCTCCAATGTCCCGGAACCGCGCAGGTCGGCCATCACCGGGCGCTTGTCGGTGCGCGTTTCCAGCGAGCGGTTGAGCTGGGACAGCGCGATCACCGGCACGTTCAGCTCCTTGGCCAGCGCCTTGAGCGAGCGGCTGATCTCGGAGATCTCGGTGGCGCGGTTTTCGCTGTTGCCGGGCACCTGCATCAGCTGCAGGTAGT
>JAGHZW010000203.1:26721-31048 GCA_017745195.1 Pseudoxanthomonas sp.
TGGAGGAAATCAGGCGCAGCGCCAGCTGCGCGGCCGACATCCCCATGGAGAAAACAACCACCGACGCTCCAATCCGGGCCGCCACATGTTCGACGATGTTCAGCGCAAAGGACGTCTTGCCCATGGCCGGACGCCCGCCCACCACGATCAAATCCTCCGGCTGGAGACCCGTGGTCATCTCGTCAAACGACAAGTAGCCAGTGGGCAAACCGATAATACCGTCACTGGATTCTGATAGCGTCTCAAGCCGCACCAAGGCATCACCCAGGGCAACATCGATCCTCTGGATACTCGACTTCCCATGCGCCTCATCCACGCTTTCATCGACAGCAGGCGGAGCGACACCTTGCTTATTCATCAGATCCTCTGGACAGGCTCAAAAACGACAGACGGAAATCACTAAAATTCCAAGGCGTCGCCGCGACGACAAGCAGACATCGATCCTCGACCACCCAAGGGAAGTGGTGTTCGAGGACAGAACAGATTCTGTCGAAGGTATTCAAGCATGCCTGCGCCGGTGCCTGGATATGCAAACCGGAAGCAGCGACATTTCGCGTAGACCTTGCAACCTTGAGCAGGTCCTCGATGCATTTCGCTTCCCCCTGATCTCGTACGCTGTATGCACCGATCTGCCCGCCCCTCGAAAGGGCACAGGCGTAGTCCGCAAAATCCACACCCACCAACCCCGGTCGCAGAAGTGGTTCGACCAAGCTCTCGCGCAACACCTGCAGCGCCTCGGTGATTCCTCCACTATCCAAGCCAAGCCAAGGCACGAATGTCGGAAGTCGCTTCGTCGCCGCCGATGTGAGCGGTACATGACTCGCAACCAGCACAGCCACACCTCCCTTGTCCTCCCAGACAGAAAGTTCCTGGCAGGTCATCTCGAAGTTCCACTTATCCACCTCGTACACGCGATACACAGCCCCTGCGTCTACGCGGATGTCATGGATCATCAATCCCTGTTCGATTCGCATATCCATAGCATCGCCATGCACGCGACACCTGGTGTCGGATCCAGCACGAAGCACGAGCCGATACGCAAAACGCCCGGCACATGGCCGGGCGTTTTGCGTGTCTCAATCGAGGCTTGAATCAGGCCGCGACCGTCTTCGCCACGTCCTGGTACTCCTCGATCTGGTCGAAGTTCATGTACCGGTAGATCTCCGCGCCCTTCTCGTTGATCACGCCGATGTCGGCCATGTATTCGGCCTTGGTCGGGATCCGGCCCAGGCGCGAGCAGATCGCGGCCAGTTCCGCCGAGCCCAGGTACACGTTCGAGTTGCGGCCCAGGCGGTTGGGGAAGTTACGGGTCGAGGTCGAGAACACGGTCGCGCCCTCGCGCACCTGCGCCTGGTTGCCCATGCACAGCGAGCAGCCCGGCATCTCCATGCGCGCGCCGGCGGTGCCGAACGTGCCGTAATGGCCTTCCTTGGTCAGCTCGGACGCATCCATCTTGGTCGGCGGCGCGACCCACAGGCGGGTCGGGATGTCGCGCTTGCCTTCCAGCAGCTTGGCCGCGGCGCGGAAGTGGCCGATGTTGGTCATGCACGAACCGATGAAGACCTCATCGATGGTCGCACCGGCCACGTCGGACAGGGTCTTCACGTCGTCCGGGTCGTTCGGGCAGGCCACGATCGGCTCGTGCACGTCGGCCAGGTCGATCTCGATGACCGCGGCGTACTCGGCATCGGCATCGGGCTCCAGCAGCTGCGGGTCGGCCAGCCAGGCTTCCATCTTGGCGATGCGGCGGGCCAGCGAGCGGGCGTCGGCATAGCCTTCGGCGATCATCCACTTCAGCAGGGTGATGTTGCTGTTGAGGTATTCGATGATCGGTTCCTTGTCCAGGCGCACGGTGCAGCCGGCGGCGGAGCGCTCGGCCGAAGCGTCGGACAGCTCGAACGCCTGCTCGACCTTGAGCTGCGGCAGGCCTTCGATCTCCAGGATGCGACCGGAGAAGATGTTCTTCTTGCCGGCCTTGGCCACGGTCAGCAGGCCGGCCTTGATCGCGTACAACGGGATCGCGTTGACCAGGTCGCGCAGGGTCACGCCGGGCTGCATTTCACCCTTGAAGCGGACCAGCACGCTTTCAGGCATGTCCAGCGGCATCACGCCGGTGGCCGCGGCGAAGGCGACCAGGCCCGAGCCGGCCGGGAACGAGATACCGACCGGGAAACGGGTGTGCGAGTCGCCGCCGGTGCCGACGGTGTCGGGCAGCAGCATGCGGTTGAGCCAGCTGTGGATCACGCCGTCGCCCGGGCGCAGCGAGATGCCGCCGCGGGTGGAGATGAACTCCGGCAGGGTGTGGTGGGTCTTCACGTCCACCGGCTTGGGGTACGCGGCGGTGTGGCAGAACGACTGCATCACCAGGTCGGCCGAGAAGCCCAGGCAGGCCAGGTCCTTCAGCTCGTCGCGGGTCATCGGGCCGGTGGTGTCCTGCGAACCGACCGAGGTCATCTTCGGCTCGCAGTAGGTGCCCGGGCGCACGCCCTGCCCCTCGGCCAGGCCGCAGGCGCGACCGACCATCTTCTGCGCCAGCGAGTAGCCCTTGCCGCTGTCGGCCGGCTGCTGCGGCAGGCGGAACAGGTCGGAGGCCGGCAGGCCCAGCGATTCGCGCGCCTTGGCGGTCAGGCCGCGGCCGACGATCAGCGGGATGCGGCCACCGGCGCGCACCTCGTCGAACAGCACGTCGGACTTGACCTGGAATTCGGCGATGACTTCGCCGTTCTTGATCGCCTTGCCCGCGTAGGGCTGCAGCTCGACGACGTCGCCGTGCTCCATCTTCGACACGTCCAGTTCGATCGGAAGCGCGCCGGCATCTTCCATCGTGTTGTAGAAGATCGGGGCGATCTTGGAGCCCAGGCAGACGCCGCCGAACCGCTTGTTCGGGATGAACGGGATGTCCTCGCCGGTGAACCACAGCACGCTGTTGGTCGCCGACTTGCGCGAGGAGCCGGTGCCGACCACGTCGCCGACATAGGCGACCAGGTGGCCCTTGTCCTTGAGTGCCAGGATCTGCGCGATCGGGCCGCGCTTGCCGTCTTCCTCCGGCACGAACGGCGCGTCGGGGCGCTTGTTCTTCAGCATCGCCAGCGCGTGCAGCGGGATGTCCGGGCGGGTGGTGGCGTCCGGCGCCGGCGACAGGTCGTCGGTGTTGGTCTCGCCCGGCACCTTGAACACGGTGATGGTCAGGCTCTGCGGCACTTCCGGGCGGCCGGTGAACCACTCCGCGTCGGCCCAGCTCTGCAGCACGGCCTTGGCGTTGGTGTTGCCGCCCTTGGCCTTCTCTTCCACGTCGTGGAACTGGTCGAACACCAGCAGGGTCTTCTTCAGGCCATCGGCGGCGATCGCGCCGACGGTGGTGTCATCGAGCAGTTCGATCAGCGGCTGCACGTTGTAGCCGCCGAGCATGGTGCCGAGCAGTTCGGTGGCGCGCTCGCGCGACAGCAGCGCGTTCTTCTCGGTGCCGAAGGCCAGCGCGGCCAGGTACGAAGCCTTGACCTTGGCCGCGTCGTCGACGCCGGCCGGGACGCGATTCGTGATCAGGTCGACGAGGAACTGCTCCTCGCCAGCCGGCGGGTTCTTCAGCAGCTCGATGACCTCGGCGGTCTGCTGCGCGCTCAGCGGCAGCGGCGGGATGCCGAGGGCGGCGCGTTCGGCGGCGTGGTGGCGATAGGCTTCCAGCATGGGAATTCTCCGGGGGATTGCGGGTTCGGGTATTCGGTGGGACGGGCGTCTGGCGGATCAGTCCTGGGGCACGATCAGCTTCAGGCCCTTGAAGTAGTCGCGGTAGAACGCCGCGTCGGTGGTGATCAGCGCGTCGCATTGCAACAGCGCATGCGCACCGACCAGGAAGTCGGCCATCGGCCGCTGTACGGCGCCTTCGCGCTGTCGCTGGCGGCGCAGCATTTCACCGGCACGCAGCGCCGATTTGGACTCCAGCGCGTTGAAATGGATGCCCATTTCCTCCAGTGCACCGAGCGCCTCGGCGCCATTGCGCAGGCTGGCGCAGAGCTGGGCCAGGGCGGCATCGCTGACCACCACCCGCCCACCGCTCAGGCATTGGCGCAGACAGGCTTCGGCGGCGTCGGCATGCACGCCGTCGGTAAGCAGTTCGACCAGGACCGGGGCATCGATCGCGATCACGGCGTGCTCAGTCCTTGCCTGCGCGGTCGTCGACCGCCGGGTCGAGGGCGAATTTGCCGCGCACGCGGGAAATGGCGTCGTCCACGTTCTTGCGCAGCACGATCCGGCTGCCTTCCAGCTCGACCTTGAGCACGCTGCCCTTGGTCAGGCCCAACGCATCGCGCACGGCCTTGGGCAGGGTGAT
>JAGHZW010000204.1:0-14313 GCA_017745195.1 Pseudoxanthomonas sp.
ACATTCACCTTGTCCCTTAAAAACGACACCGGGGATGCGACGACGCCGGCCTTGAATGTTTCCATGCTCATGATTCTCTCTATGTAAATTGCGAAGGTGAAGCCAGAAAGGCCCAACTACCAGTACACCCCCAACGAGGACGTAGCACGGATTCTGGTAGCGGCCTGAGATGGCGTCAACGCAGAAACTCCTCGGCGATCGACGAAATGGACGGTGACTGAAAGCGGGCTGCTGGCCGGCCGGGAAATAGGCGGTCAGCTGCCGCCATATCCGACATCAGGGCGATGGACACCCGCTCTTTTTCTGCTGAAGACCGCTCAGAAGACCTCATGCACGGAATGCGAACGCAGCCCCATCGCGCTCGATCGGGGCAGCCGCCAAGCCCGCGCCGGCCTATCCGGAGCGTTGGGCATATGGCCTCGGAGGATTAGCGGGCGACCGTCCTGCCCTCGCCACTCTCCGGAATGCGGGTAAGGCGCGTCCTCCATCCGCCTCCACCACCCTTTGCATCTCCCGCCCCACCAGCAAGAATCACCACATGCAGCCCGGCCCCCGCCGGGACGGAGCCCGGACCATGGCCAGCGTGCCCGCCACCTTCCCCGCCTTCCGCATCCACAGCGATGACGCCGGTTACCGCAGCGGCATCGAACAGGTATCGCTCGACGACCTCGCCCCCGGCGAGGTGGTGGTCAAGGCCGCCTGGTCCTCGGTGAACTACAAGGACGCGCTGGCCGGGACCGGCAAGGGCAAGATCCTGCGCCGCTTCCCGCTGGTCGGCGGGATCGACGTCGCCGGCCACGTGATCACCTCCACCGATCCGAAGTTCCGCGAAGGCGATCCGGTGCTGGTCACCGGCTGCGGCCTGAGCGAGACCCGCGACGGCGGCTACGCGGCCTATGCGCGGCTGCCGGCCGAGTGGGTGGTCGCGCTGCCGCGCGGGCTGGACCTGCGCCAGGCCATGGTCCTGGGCACCGCCGGCTTCACCGCGGCGCTCGCCCTGTACCGCATGCGCGAGAACCGGCAGCGCCCGGAGCTGGGGCCGCTGGCGGTCACCGGCGCCACCGGCGGCGTGGGCTCGCTGGCGGTGGCGATCTTCAGCCGCGCCGGCTACGAGGTGCACGCGGTCAGCGGCAAGGCCGACCAGGCCGCGTACCTGAAGTCGCTGGGCGCGCGCGAAGTGCTCGGCCGCGATGCGCTGCAGGCCAACCGCCCGCTCGAGTCGATCCGCTTCGGTGGCGGCCTGGACAACGTCGGCGGGCCGATGCTGGTCAGCCTGCTGGCCCAGACCGCGCCCTACGGCAACGTCGCCTCCGCGGGCCTGGCCGCCACGCCCGCGCTCGACGCGCTGACGGTGATGCCCTTCATCCTGCGCGGGGTGTCGCTGCTGGGCATTGGCTCGGCCGGCACCGCGCGCGACATCCGCGACGACATCTGGGCGCTGCTGGCCGACGAATGGAAGCCGGCGCAGCTGGATGCGATCTGCACCCGCGAGGCGGCCCTGGCCGAGCTGCCGGACGTGTTCGCCACGATGCTCGCCGGCGGCTCGCTGGGCCGCACGGTGGTGCGGCTGGACTGAGCGCACGCCGCGGCGCGTCGGCATTCGGCAACCGCACGACGGCCGGACGCGACTGCCGGGCCTGTCATCGCCGGGCACGACCCCGCAGGGGCCGCGCGTCGGGCTCCACGTCCCAAGTGCAAGGTTCCGGCGCCCATGATCGGCGTCGCGATCCCAGCGGCCGATGCATTGCGGCCCGCGTGCACAGCTCGCGGGCTGGCGCGCAAGGCAAAAAACTCCAGTCGTGGAGTTCGGCGCCTCGCGCGCAAGCCTTGAAGCCCGCGCGCCGGCGTTGACGGCTGCCGATCGCTAGGCAAAAAGCGTCGCCCACGAAGTTCGATCGCTTGCGCGCGAGGCAAAACGCCTTGCGATCGCAGTTGCCGTGCCGCGCGCACGGCTCCCGGCGTTGCGGGCGCAAGGTTTCGAGGCCTGCGTGCGAGGCGGCGAACCTTGCGGCTGGAGTTTTTTGCCTCGTACGGATCTTTCCGTGCCTTGCGCGTCAGGTTTTCCGGCGTGCGCGCGGCGTTCCGGATCTCGCCCGCCAGGCTTTCCGGCTTGCGCGCAAGGCTCCAAGGCTTGCGCGCAAGGTTCCGAGGCTTGCGTGCAACGCTCCGAGCCTTGCGCGCAAGGCAAAAAGCACCGGCCGCGAAGCTCCCGGCCTTGCGCGCAAGCCTTCAGGGCTGCGCGCAAGCCTCGGAGCCTTGCGATCGCAAGGCAAAAAGCATCGCGCGCAAGGCTCGATGGCTTGCGCGCAAGGCAAAAAGCCTTGCGATCGGCGCTGCAGCGTTGCGCGCAAGGCTCCGAGCATTGCGATCGCAAGGCTCCGTGGCTTGCGCGCAAGGGCGCGAGCCTTGCGAGCGGAGTTTTTCGGCTTGCGTGCAAGCCTCCAGGCGTTGCGCGCGAGGCTTTCGGGCTTGCGCGCAAGGCTTTTTGGCTTGCGCGCAACCTTCCTGACCTTGCGCGCAAGGCTTCGAGGCTTGCGCGCAAGCCCAACCACCTCGCGCCCGCAGCCCCGGAATCACACCGCGGGCCAGCAAACGCCGCAGACCGGGACGCCCGATGCCGCCCGTCCGCGCCGCACCGCCAGGGCGGGCGGCGGACATGGAGCGTCCCCCTTGACGGCCTCAATATTTCGATTATTCTGGAAATATGGAAACCAACAACGCCCTCAAGGCCCTCGCCGCGCTCAGCCACGAAACCCGGCTGGCCGCCTACCGCATCCTGGTCCAGGCCGGCCACGACGGCCTGCCGGTCGGCGAACTGCGCGAGCGGCTCGACATCCCCGCCGCCACCCTCACCGCCCACCTCAACACCCTGCGCGCCGCCGACCTGGTCCACGACCGGCGCGACGGCCGGGTGATCCGGGTGCGGGCGAACTACCTGCAAATGAACGGTCTGGTCGATTACCTGACCGAGAACTGCTGCGGCGGTACCACCGCCTGCGGCCCCACTTCGAGCTGTACCCCCGCCAAGGAGTAACCGGATGAACCGCTTCCACGTGCATCTCAACGTCACCGACCTCGACGCCAGCATCCGCTTCTACACGCAGCTGTTCGCGACCGCGCCGAGCGTGCTCAAGCCCGACTACGCCAAGTGGATGCTGGACGATCCGCGGGTCAACTTCGCCATCTCCAACACTGGCCTGGCCGCCGGCCGCGAGGCCGGCATCGCCCACCTCGGCATCCAGGCCGGCGACGCCGATGCACTGGCCGAACTGGGCCGGCGCCTGGACGCGGCCGGCGGCACCGTGCTGCCGGAAGAAGCCGCCACCTGCTGCTACGCACGCTCGGACAAGTTCTGGACCGAAGACCCGCAGGGCACGCGCTGGGAGACCTTCCACACCTTCGGCGAGGCGACCACCTATCACGCCAGCGGCGATGCGAGCTGTGCGACGGGCGGCGCGAGCTGCACGCCCGCGCACCTCGACGACACGCCTGCCACGGCCACGCCCGCTGCGATCACCGCCGCAAGCGGCAAGGCATCCGGCTGCTGCACGCCGGCCTCCGGCTGCTGCTGAGGGTCCGCGATGACCTCGCATCGTCACCGCGTGCTGTTCCTGTGCACCGGCAACTCCGCACGCAGCGTCCTCGCCGAGGCCACGCTGCGTGCGTGGGCCGGCGAACGCTTCGAGGTGTTCAGCGCCGGCAGCCAGCCGACCGGGCGGATCAATCCGTTCGCGCTGGCGCAGCTGGAGGCCGAAGGCATCCCGACCAGCGGCCTGCGCAGCAAGTCGTGGGACGAGTTCGCCACGGCGGACGCGGTGCCCATCGACCTGGTCGTCACCGTCTGCGACGCGGCGGCGGCGGAAACCTGCCCGGTGGTGTTCGGCGATTTCCTGCGCACGCACTGGGGCCTGCCGGACCCGGCCGCGGTCGAAGGCAGCGATGCGGACAAACGCGAGGCGTTCGACCAGGCGCACCGCATCGTCGAGGCACGACTGCGTGCCCTGCTCGCGTTGCCGGCGCAGGCATGGGGCGACCGCGCCGCACTCAAGGAAGCGCTGGACCGGATCGGTTTGCTCCAACCCGAGGACGAGGATGGCGACGACGGAGCGACCACGCATGGATGAGCTCGCCGCACCGGCCCCGCGCATCGGTGGCTTCGAGCGCTGGCTGACCCTGTGGGTCGCGCTGTGCATTGTCGCCGGCACCGCGCTCGGCCACGGCTTCCCGGCCGCGTTCGCGCGGCTGGGCGCGATGGAAGTGGCGAAGATCAACCTGCCCGTCGCAGTGCTGATCTGGCTGATGATCGTGCCGATGCTGCTGAAGGTCGACTTCGGCGCGATGCGCGAGGTCGGCCGGCACTGGCGCGGGATCGGCGTGACCGTGTTCGTGAACTGGGCGGTCAAGCCGTTCTCGATGGCGCTGCTGGGCTGGCTGTTCCTGCGCCACGTATTCGTCGACTGGCTGCCCGCCGACCAGGTCGATTCCTACATGGCCGGGCTGATCCTGCTCGCCGCCGCACCATGCACGGCGATGGTGTTCGTGTGGAGCAACCTGTGCCGCGGCGACGCCAACTTCACCCTGGGCCAAGTCGCGCTCAACGACGCGATCATGGTGGTCGCGTTCGCGCCGCTGGTGGCGCTGCTGCTGGGCCTGTCCTCGATCGTGGTGCCGTGGGACACGCTGCTGCTGTCGGTGGCGCTGTACATCCTGGTGCCGGTGGTCGTGGCGATGCTGCTGCGGCGCTGGATCCTGGCCCGCGGCGGCCAGGCGCGGCTGGACGCGGTGCTGGCGCGGCTGTCGCCGCTCTCGCTCGGCGCGCTGCTGGCGATGCTGGTCCTGCTGTTCGGCTTCCAGGGCCGGCAGATCATCGAGCAGCCGCTGGTCATCGCGATCCTGGCGGTGCCGATCCTGGTCCAGGTCTATTTCAATTCCGCGCTCGCCTACCTGCTCAACCGGCGCCTGTGCGTGGCCCATGAAGTGGCCGGGCCGTCGGCGCTGATCGGTGCCAGCAACTTCTTCGAGCTGGCCGTGGCCACCGCGGTGGGCCTGTTCGGGATCCGGTCCGGCGCCGCACTGGCGACCGTGGTCGGGGTGCTGATCGAGGTGCCGGTGATGCTGTCGGTGGTGGCGATCGTCAATGCCAGCCGGCCGTGGTACCTGCGCGGGGCAAGGCGCGCCACCTGGACCGGATGAGCGGGCGCGCGCGTCGCGCCCGCGAAATTGTGTAACCGCAGCGCGCCTGCCTATCCTGAGCCCATGCCCGGCCCCTTCCACCGCCGCCTGTCACGACTGCGCGCCTGCGTGCTGCTGGTGTTCGCGCTGGGCCTGTGCTGGCAGTCGCTGCTGGGACCGCTGGGCGACCTGCACGAAATGATCGAGCACGGGATCATCGACACGGCCCACGCGGCCGCGCCGGACACCCACGCCGATCACCCACGCGGCGATGCAGCCGGCGACGACGGCCTTCCGCACGTGCTGCTCCACTACGCCCATTGCTGCGGCCACGTGCTGGCCCTGCCGCCGATCGCCGTCGGCTGCAGCCTGCCGGCCGCGGCGGCCTCGCAACCGATGCCGTATGCCTCGGTCCGCGTTCCGGCCACCCATCTTTCCGGTCCGTTCCGTCCTCCGATCCAGGCCTGACGCCCGGCTGGCCTTCGGCCAGCGATCCGTCACCGTCCCCACCGGAGCACCCACATGCCTGTGCGATTCGCGGCGCCCGCCGCGTGGATCGTCGCGTGCGCCATCGCCTTTCCGGCCATGGCCGCCGAGCCTGATCCCGATCCCGATCACGTTCCCGCATCACTTCTTACCCTCGACGACGCGTTCGCGCGCGTCGCGCAGACCCATCCCGACCTGCGCCTGATGGGTGCCCGCAGCGAGGTCCTGCTCGCCGAGCGCGACCAGGCCACGCTGAAGCCGGCGCTGCGTGCCGGCCTGGAAATCGAAAATGCGCTGGGCACCGGCGCCACGCGTGGTTTCGATGCCGCCGAAGTCACCCTGACCCTGGCCGGGGTACTGGAGCGCGGCGGCAAGCTCGACGCCCGCCGCACGCTGGCACAGAGCCGCATCGATGCGCTGTCGGTACAGCGCGAGGCGCAGCGGCTGGACCTGCTGGCCGAAACGGCGCGACGCTACCTGGCCGTAGCGGTCGCCCGCGACCAGGGCGACATCGGCCGGATCGACGTGGAGCAGCGACGCCGCACCGTCGCCGCCGCGCGCCAGCGCTTCGATGCCGGCGCCTCGCCCGAATCGGTGGTGCTCACCGCCGAGGCGGCGCTGGCCCGGGCCGAGCTGGCCGTCGAGCGTGCCGCGCAGCAGGAGCAGGCCGCGCGCCAGCACCTGGCCGCGCTGTGGGGCGAGCGCGATCCGGCATTCCAGCTCGCCGCGGTCGATCCGCTGTCGATCCCGGCGCTGGCCGACCTGTCCGAACTGACCGGCTGGCTCGAACGCACGCCGGAACTGGCCCGCTTCACCGACGAGCAGCGCATCGCCGAAGCGCGCCTGCAGCTGGCCCGCACCGCCGCCACGCCCGACCTGGACTGGCAGCTGGGCGTGCGGCGCCTGCAGGAAAGCGACGACACCGCGCTGGTCGGCAGCGTGTCGCTGCCGCTCGGTGCCTCGCGCCGCGCGCAGCCGGAGATCCGCGCCGCCGAAGCCGAACTGGCCGTACTGGGGCTGGAGCGCGAATCGCGCGGCATCTCGCTGTACGCAACCCTGGTCGAAGCGCACGGGCGCTATCGCGTCGCGCAGCGCGAAGTGCAGCGCACCGCGCAGGACGTGCTGCCGCGCCTGGCCCGCGCCGAACGTGCCGCCGAACGCGCCTACCGCGCCGGCGCGATCAGTTACCTGGAATGGGCCCAGCTGCAGTCCGAGCGCACCGCCACGCAGCGCCAGCAGCTCGACGCCGCACTCGAAGCCCAGGCCGCCCTCATCGAAATCCAGCGCCTGACCGGCCAGCCCTTCGTGGCCGGCGCCGGCGCGCCCGCACAAGGAACCACGCCATGATCCGTTCCCTCACCGCCGCGCTCGCACTGGCCTTCCTGCTCGCCGGCTGCGGCCGTGGCACGGGCGACAGCGACGCCGGTCCCGGCAAGGAAGAAGCGGGCCACGCCCACGCCGCCGGCAACCACGACGAAGCCGGCGACGAAGGCGAAGGCCATGCCGGCAAGGACGCCGGCCACGCGCACGCCGAAGGCGAAGAAGGCGAAGGCGAAGCGCATGCCGACGCCGACGCCACCACCATCGCCGCCGACATCGCCGAAGCCTCCGGCATCCGCGTCGCCGCGGCCGCCGCCGGCACGATCGCCGATGAACACGAAGTACAGGGCCTGCTCACGCCGGTCGAAGGCAGGCTGGCGCGGGTGGCCGCGCGCTATCCCGGCCCGATCCGCCGCCTGGCGGTGAACGCGGGCGACCGCGTCGCTGCCGGCCAGGTGCTGGCCACGATCGAGAGCAACCTGAGCCTGTCCACCTACAGCGTGACCTCGCCGATCGCCGGCGTGGTGCTCGCGCGCAACGGCACGGTCGGTGGCATCGCCAGCGAAGGCACGCCGCTGTTCGAGGTCGCCGACCTGTCGCAGCTGTGGGTGGACCTGCACATCTTCGGCTCCGACGCCGGCCACATCGTGCCCGGCGCGCCGGTCACCGTCACCCGGCTCAGCGACGGCGTGAGCGCGCAGACCACGCTCGAACGCGTCCTGCCCGGCACCGCCACCGCCAGCCAGAGCACGGTCGCGCGCGCGGTGCTGGCCAATGATGACGGCCTGTGGCGGCCGGGATCGGCGGTCAAGGCGCGGATCACCGTCGAACAGCAGCCGGCCGCGCTGGTGGTGCCGCTGGCCGCGCTGCAGCAGATGGAAGGCCGCGACGTGGTGTTCGTGCGCAACGGCGAGCGCTACGTCGCGCGCCCGCTCCGGCTCGGCAAGCGCGACGCACGCCAGGTCGAAGTGCTGGGTGGCCTGGCCGCCCGCGACGAAGTCGTGGTCGAACAGAGCTACCTGATCAAGGCCGACATCGAGAAGGCGGGGGCTTCGCATGAGCACTGATCCCGTGCTTCCCGGGTCCGCGCCAGCCGCGCCCGTACCCGTGCCGGGCGCGCTCGAGCGCGTGATCGGCTTCGCCATCGCCCATCGCTGGCTGATGCTGGCGCTGACCGTGGCGCTGGTCGCGATCGGCATCTGGAGCTTCCGCCAGCTGCCGATCGACGTCACCCCCGACATCACCAACGTGCAGGTGCAGGTCAACACGGTCGCGCCGGGCTATTCGCCGCTGGAAGCCGAGCAGCGGGTGACCTTCCCGCTGGAAACCGCGCTGGCCGGCGTTCCCGGCCTGGACTACACGCGCTCGCTGTCGCGCTACGGACTGTCGCAGGTGACCGTGGTGTTCAAGGACGGCACCGACCTGTACTTCGCCCGCCAGCAGGTGGCCGAGCGCATCGCCCAGGCCCGGTCGCAACTGCCCGAAGGGCTCGACCCGGAGATGGGGCCCATTGCGACCGGCATGGGCGAGATCTTCATGTACACGGTGCAGGCGGCAGCGGACGCGCGCAAGGCCGATGGCAGCGCGTACACCGCCACCGACCTGCGCACGCTGCAGGACTGGGTGATCCGGCCGCAGCTGCGCAACGTGCCGGGCGTCACCGAGGTCAACACCCAGGGCGGCTTCGCCCGGCAGATCCACATCACGCCCGATCCGGCGCGGATGGTCGCGCTGGGCTTCACCTTCGACGACGTGGTGCGGGCGGTGGCGGCCAACAACCGCAATGTCGGCGCCGGCTACATCGAGCGCAACGGCCAGGAATTCCTGGTCCGCGCACCGGGCCAGGTGTCCGACCTGGACGGCATCCGCGACATCGTGCTCGACCGCCGCGATGGCGTGCCGATCCGCGTGCGCGACGTGGCGCAGGTCGGCGAAGGCAAGGAACTGCGCACCGGCGCGGCGACCATGGACGGCGGCGAGGTGGTGCTCGGCACGGTGTTCATGCTGGTCGGCTCCAACAGCCGGCAGGTCTCGCAGGCCGCCGCCGCGCGGCTGCGCGAAGCCAACCGCAGCCTGCCCGCCGGCGTGTCGGCGGTGGCCGTCTACGACCGCACCGCGCTGGTGGACCGCACCATCCGCACCGTGGCCAGGAACCTGGTCGAAGGCGCGCTGCTGGTGGTGGTGGTGCTGTTCCTGCTGCTGGGCAACTTCCGCGCCGCGCTGATCACCGCGGCGGTGATCCCGCTGGCGATGCTGTTCACCCTCACCGGCATGGTCCGCGGCGGCGTCTCCGGCAACCTGATGAGCCTGGGCGCGCTGGACTTCGGCCTGATCGTCGATGGCGCGGTGATCATCATCGAGAACTGCCTGCGCCGCTTCGGCGAACTGCAGCACCGCCTCGGCCGGCTGCTGACCGAAGCCGAGCGGCTGGCGACCACCGCTTCGGCCACCGCCGAGGTGATCCGGCCCAGCCTGTTCGGCCTGGGCATCATCACCGCGGTGTACCTGCCGATCTTCGCCCTCACCGGGGTCGAGGGAAAAATGTTCCACCCGATGGCCATTACCGTGGTGCTCGCCCTGAGCGGCGCGATGCTGCTGTCGCTGACCTTCGTCCCCGCGGCCATCGCCGTGTTCCTGCGTGGCAAGGTCGAAGAGAAGGACACGCGGCTGATGCAGTGGGCGCGCAAGGCCTACCGGCCGGTGCTGGACTGGTCATTGCGACGTTCCACGATCGTGTTCGCCGGCGCGCTGGTGCTGCTGGTGGCCTGCGGCCTGCTGGCGACGCGGCTGGGGTCCGAGTTCGTGCCCAGCCTCGACGAGGGCGACATCACCGTGCATGCCCTGCGCATTCCCGGCACCAGCCTCAGCCAGGCGGTGGCGATGCAGGCCAGCCTGGAGAAGACCTTCGCCGCCTTCCCGGAAGTGGAACGGGTGTTCAGCAAGATCGGCACCGGCGAGGTGGCCAGCGATCCGATGCCGCCGTCGGTGACCGACACCTTCATCATGCTCAAGCCGCGCCAGGCCTGGCCCGATCCGCGCAAGCCCAAGGCCGTCCTGCTGGAGGAACTGGAGACCGCGGCGCGGCGCCTGCCCGGCAACAACTACGAGTTCACCCAGCCGATCCAGATGCGGATGAACGAGCTGATCTCCGGCGTGCGCGCGGACGTGGCGGTGAAGGTGTACGGCGACGACCTGGACACGCTGGCCGACGTGGCGCGCCGGATCGAAGCGGTGGCGCGTGGCATCGACGGCGCGGCCGACGTGCGCATGGAGCAGGCCGAAGGACTGCCGATGCTGACGGTGACGCCCGATCGCGCCGCGCTGATCCGCTACGGGCTCAATCCGGGCGACGTGCAGGACACGGTGGCGATGGCGGTCGGCGGTGAGCTGGCTGGCCAGCTGTTCGAGGGCGACCGCCGGTTCGACATCGTCGTGCGCCTGCCCGAGCACCTGCGCCAGGATCCGATGGCGCTGGCCGACCTTCCGGTTCCGCTTCCGGCCGGCCACGGCAACGACGACGAATCGCGCAGCGGGCCGGGCTGGGCGTCCGGCGAGCCGCGCACGGTGCCGCTGCGCGAGGTCGCCACGGTCGAAACCGTGCTCGGCCCCAACCAGGTCAACCGCGAGGACGGCAAGCGGCGCATGGTGGTCACCGCCAACGTGCGCGGCCGCGACCTCGGCGGCTTCGTCGCCGAGCTGCGCGAGCGGATCGGCGCGCAGGTCGAACTGCCGACCGGCTACTGGATCGACTACGGCGGCACCTTCGAGCAGCTGATGTCGGCCAGCCAGCGCCTGGCCATCGTCGTGCCGCTCACCCTGCTGGTGATCATGACCCTGCTGTTCTGGGCATTCGGTTCGATGAAGGACGCGGCCATCGTCTTCACCGGCGTGCCGCTGGCGCTGACCGGCGGCGTGGTCGCGCTGGCCCTGCGCGGCATCCCGCTGTCGATCTCCGCCGGCGTGGGCTTCATCGCCCTGTCCGGGGTGGCGGTGCTCAACGGCCTGGTGATGATCACCTTCATCCGCAGGCTGCGCGAACAGGGCGATCCGCTGGACCTGGCGGTGACCGACGGCGCGCTCGGCCGCCTGCGGCCGGTGCTGATGACCGCGCTGGTGGCATCGCTCGGCTTCCTGCCGATGGCGTTCAACGTCGGTGCCGGTTCCGAGGTGCAGCGCCCGCTGGCCACCGTGGTGATCGGCGGGATCGTGTCATCGACCTTGCTGACGCTGCTGGTGCTGCCGGTGCTTTACCGCTGGCTGCATGGCGTCCGCCTGCGGACCGGTGGCGAAGCCGGAGCCGATCCGGCGGCGACCTGAGGCAAGGAGCGAAGGCAAGGAACGGAGGCAAGGAACGGAGGCGGATGCGCTCGACGATGGGAACGCATCCTGCCTCCGGTCCCGACGGCGTGCCGGCGCTCAATGGCGCGGCGTCGCGATCTCCGCCTCGCCGTAGTGGCCCTGCAAATCGCTGCCGCGGATGAAGTCGGCCATCAGCCGGAAATAGCCGTCCGGCTGGCGGGTGGACAGGCGTTCGCCGTCGGCGGCGGTCTCGAATTCGTACATGCCATGGTCGGCGTCGGCGAACAGCGCGCGCGTGATCGGCCGGCCTTGCGCCTGCAGCGCCGCCAGCCGGCGCAGCGTTTCCTGCGGCGGCGCGTCGCGGTCCTGGCCGCCGAGCACCCACAGCTGCGGCGTATCCAGGTTTTCCAGCACCGGCATCGGGTCGTAGTGCACGGGCACGCCGTGGACCAGCTGCGGCGCCTCGCGGCGGATGGTGTCCGGATCGGTCGCCAGCAGGTACCAGCTGATGTTGCCGCGCACCGCCGGATACCACGGCTGCCCGGCGTAGCGCGCCTTGGCCGCGGCGAGCTGTTCGTAGCCGTCGGTGAAATCGCTCTCGAGCAGGCGCGCGGTGGCATCGGCGATGGCCATCGCACCGGCCGTGGCGTCCGCGCCGAACCCGCCACGCTGCATGTCGAACGCGATCGCTTCGCGGTCCTCCTCCAGCGGCGAGACCGCCAGGCCGAAGCTGACGATCACGAAGTCCACCGGCGCGATCCGCGCGGCCAGTGGCGCCACCCAGCCGCCCTGGCTGCCACCCTGGTAGCCGATGCGCCCGGCGCGCGCGCCGGCCAGGCGCCGCGCTTCGCGCATGGCGTGGACCGCATCGGTGGCCAGGGTCAGGTAATCCTGCGTGTAGCGGCCGCCGGACGCGCCGGTGCCGCGCTTGTCGTAGGCAAACACGCCGATGCCGGCGGCGGCGAACTCGCGCTGCAGCGAGTAGCGGTCCAGCGCCGAATCGTGTTCGGCGCCGTGGACCAGCACCACCAGCGGCACCTTGCCCGTGCCCGGCGGCAGCGTCAGTCGCCCGGCCAGGGTCACCCCGCTGCCCTGGAAGCGCGTCTCCGTTTCCAGCAGCGGCACGCGCTGGCCGGGCGTACCGTCGAAGTCGATGCCGGCGCGGCCGCAATCGTGCAGCTGGACACGCTTGCCGTCGGCGTGGCCGGTCCAGCCCATGCTGCTGGTCCAGCCGCCGTCGGCCGCGGGCGCGAGCGTGCCGATGCGTCCGTCGGCCGTGCGCCAGCGCAGCTGGCCCTCGCCGCCCGGGCCGATGTCGAGCGCCCGTCCATCGTCCAGCCGGTAACTGCCCACGCCGCAGGGGCGCGCCGCGTGTGGCGGCTGCGGATCCGAAGCCATCGCCTGGCCGCCAGGCAACAGCGCCGCACACAACACCAGCATTCCCGACATCGCCATCCTCGCCCGCCGCTTCGTATCCATGCGCTGCCTCCGCCGTATCCAGTGCAGGCAGGCTGGCCTGACGTGCATTGACGCCGCAAGCGTCCGTCGACGAAACCGCGGACGGGTCGACAGAACGGCCGGCGCGAGGGATGAAACGTGCCCGGGCGCCTGTCCACGGCGATGGCCTGCGGGAATCGAGGCGGACGCCGCATGCCACGCGGCACGCGCGGCAACGTTACCCGTCCAGCAGCGGATACACGCGCACGTAGTCCACTTCCATCCAGGCCGGGAATGCCGCCGCGTCCACGCCCTGCGCGCCGCCCCAGTCGCCGCCTACGGCCAGGTTCATCAGCAGGTGGAACGGCTGGTCGAATGGCCAGGTGTCCGGCCCGGTGCCCTCGTTGGCGAACTCGAACACCGGCGCATCGTCGATGTAGCCGCGGATCCAGTCGGGGGTCCAGTCGACCCGGTAGCGATGGAACGCGGTGCCGGCGTCGGCCACCTGCGCCTGCCGGGTCCGCTGGGTACCGATCTTGTGGTTGTAGGCCTGCGTGTGGACGCTGACGTGGACCTGGCCGGGGTCGTGGCCGACGTGCTCCATGATGTCGATCTCGCCCGAACGCGGCCAGCCGCCATGGCGGTTTTCGGTCGGCAGCATCCACAGCGCGCCCCAGGTACCGCGGCCGACCGGCAGCCGCGCGCGGAACTCGATGCGTCCGTACTGGAAGTCGCCCTTGCCGCGCGAGACCAGGCGCGCGGAGGTGTAGCCGTTCTTCCCGACCTTCTGCCGGTGCGCGACGATCGCCAGCAGCCCGTCGGCGACGAAGGCGTTGGCCGGCCGGTCGGTGTAGTACTGCAGTTCGTTGTTGCCCCAGCCCTTGCCGCCGATGTCGTAGCTCCATTTGCCCGGATCGGGCGCGCCGTCGCGATCGAACTCGTCCTGCCACACCGGTTCGCTGCCGAAGCGCCATTCGCGCGACGCGACCGGGCCTGCCGCTGGCGGCGCCGCACTCGCCGCACTCGCCATCGCCCAGGCCAGCACCCATGCCACCCGCCCGGCACGCAGGCGCCTTCCGCAGTCGCGCATCCCTCTTCTTCCGTCGCCATCCCGCGATCGATTCTAGGCAACGCCATGTCGCGGTCGCGCTGCAATGCAGCGCGCGGCGGACGCAGGGCAGACCTGCATGCGGCTTCGCCGGCCGGTGCGAGCGACGCGGACGGGACCGCAGCCGGTCGCCGCGCGGGACGGGTGACGGCTGCGGGTCCATACGATCACCGGTCGATGCGTCTGGTACATCGCCTGGGCGGGGTTGGTCGACCTGCGGCGGCACGCGTGGTCACGGCACACTGTGCGCGCGGTCAATGTTGCAGCCATCCGCGTCACCGGGGAGGCTTCCGGCGGCTTCACGCAGGCACTACACTCCGGCACGGGGAAATACACCGGGGACGTACCATGGCACGCATCCTGATCGTGGACGATTCACCGTCCCAGCTGATGGGAATCCAGCGCATTGTCCAGAAGCTGGGCCACCAGACGCTGACCGCCGAGGATGGCGCCGCCGGGGTGGAAGTGGCCAACGCCTTCGTCGCCGACGG
>JAGHZW010000204.1:14366-14985 GCA_017745195.1 Pseudoxanthomonas sp.
CCACTTCATGGGCCACGCACAGGCGCCGGCGCCTGCACTTCCAGTTCCACGATCTGGTCGCCCGTGTGCTCCCCGGGCAGGCCGCGGCCGCGCAGGCGCAGCTTGCGGCCTGCATCCGAACCGGCCGGGATCTTCAGCTCCACCGGCCCGCCCAGAGTCGGCACGCTCACCGCCGTGCCCAGCGCCGCCTGCCAGGCCGGCAGCGGCAACGTGTAGAGGATGTTGCGGCCATCGACCTCGAACTGCGGGTGGGCGAGGTATTCGATCTCCAGCAGCAGGTTGGCGCCGCCATTGCCCTGCCCGGCCAGGCGGATCGCCTGGCCGGCGCGGACGCCCTTGGGCACCCGGACCTCGAGCTGGCGGCCGTTGAGGGTGATGCGCACGGTATCGCCGCGGTAGACCGCCTCCAGCGGCACCGCCAGCTTGGCCCGGGTGTCGCCGCGCGGCTGCGGCCCCGCGCCCTGCCGCGGACCTGCGCCGCGCTGGCGCGCGAACAGGCTCTCGAAGAAATCGCTGAAACCGCCACCGCCGGGGCCGCCACCGCGGCCGCCCATGTCGCCGAAGATCTCGTCGAAGTCGAAGCCGGCGCGACCGCCGAAGCGCAGGTTCCGGGTGATGC
>JAGHZW010000204.1:15011-16582 GCA_017745195.1 Pseudoxanthomonas sp.
ATGAACCTGGCCGTAGGCGGCGACTGGGGCGGCGCGCAGGGCAAGGCGAAACGGCGATGGAAGGCCCCCCACGCGCGTTCGCGGCGCGAATAGCCCTTGCCCTCGGCGGACGTCTCTTCGGCACGCTCGCCCTTGAGGGTCAGGATGCCCTTGTCCATCTGCACCTCGATCTCCTTCGGGTCCACGCCCGGGATGTCGGCGAAGATGACGAAGCGGTCGGTTTCCTCGCGGATGTCCACGCGCGGGGCCCACTGGCTGGTGACCACGTCGGACGGATCGGTTCCGCCTTCGCCGAAGAAGCGTTCGAATACCTGGCGGAACTCGTCCTGCAGCTGGCGTCCGGGGACGGCGTTGTAGCGCGTGATGGCCATGTCGTATCTCCTTCGGTGTGCGCCGCGGCGTGATCGTGCGGCGATGCCCGGAAAATGGGCGCCGGCAGGGTCGTTTCAACGCCGCCACGCCATCGACACACGGGTGTGGCTAGACTGCGTTCAGCCACGAGCAAGCCCGCCCCGGGAGAGACCCCATGACCATCCAGATCGGCGACCGCATCCCCGAAGTCGTGCTCAAGCGCATCCGCGGCGGCGTGGAAGCGGTGGACACGCCGAGCCTGTTCGAGGGCCGCAAGGTGCTGCTGTTCGCGGTGCCCGGCGCGTTCACCCCGACCTGTTCGGAGAAGCACCTGCCCGGCTTCATCGCCCGTTTCGACGAGTTCCGCCACCGCGGCATCGACGTGGTCTGCATGGCGGTCAACGACCCGTTCGTGATGCAGGCCTGGGGCAAGTCGCTGGACGCACCCGAGGGCTTGCAGCTGATCTCCGATGGCAATGCCGACCTGACCAAGGCGATGGGCCTGGAGATGGATGCGAGCGGCTATGGCATGGGCATCCGCGCGCGGCGGTTCGCGCTGTATGCGGAGGATGGCGTGGTCAGGCAGCTGTTCGTGGAGGCACCGGGCGAGTACAAGGTGTCGTCGGCGGAGTACGTGCTGGAACATCTCGGCTGACGCCCGCGACAAACAGTTGCGGTTGCGGTTGCGGTTGCCGTCGATTCGCCCTTGACCTGTCCTGCCGGTAAAGCGAGCCGAGCATCGCAGCGACGGCGGGGGCGAAGAGGCCCACATGTCTGAGCGCAGCGAGTTGTGGGCCGTCCCCCGTCGGCGCGAGAAGCGCAGGGTACCGGCCGCGCAGCGGCCGGATCGCGTCCCCGGCTGTGCTTTCTTTTTGGTTACTTTTTCTTTGCACACACAAAGAAGAAGTGACTCGCTCGACGCGAAGCGGCGAGTGAAAGCCCTGCTTTACCCGAAGGCGAAGCCCAGCGCCCGACGGTCCGCTATTCCGGTGGAATACGCGCGCTCATGCGCAATCCAGGCGCTGGATCCCGGCGTGCGCCGGGATGACGATGAGAAGGGCGCGACGCGGCGATGACTTTCCCGGTCGCCAGAGCGTCCTACGCCGGCGGCGCTCCATAGATCTCCGCCGCCGTCTCCTGCAGCGCCTGCAGCACGATCCGCGCGCCCGGCGAGAGCAGCCAGTCGGTGCGGGTGATGATCCCGAACGAATCCATGTTGC
>JAGHZW010000205.1:0-571 GCA_017745195.1 Pseudoxanthomonas sp.
CGCACACCCGTTTCCCGGTCGATGCCGAATCGCTGAACTACCTGCGCCTGTCCGGTCGCAGCGAAGCGCAGATCGCGCTGGTGGAGGCGTACGCGAAGGCGCAGGGACTGTGGCACGAGCCCGGCAGTCCGCATGCCGAGTACAGCGCGACGCTGGAACTGGACATGGGCGACGTGAAGCCCTCGCTGGCCGGCCCCAAGCGCCCGCAGGACCGCGTGCTGCTCGGCGACATGAAGCGCAACTACCGCGACAACGTCGCCCTGCTGACCGCCAGTCGCGACAAGCGCAGCCAGGAAGTCTCCGACTTCATCGCCGAAGGCGGCACCGCCGCGGTCGGCAACGAAGCGCTGCACAAGGGCACCGCGCACGTCGAAATCGATGGCCAGCCGGTCAAGCTCCGCGACGGCGCGGTGGTCATCGCGGCGATCACCTCGTGCACCAATACCTCCAACCCGGCGGTGATGGTCGGCGCCGGCCTGCTGGCGCGCAACGCGGCCGCGCGCGGACTGGACCGCAAGCCGTGGGTGAAAACCTCACTCGGCCCCGGCTCGCGCGTGGTCACCGATTACCT
>JAGHZW010000205.1:695-14175 GCA_017745195.1 Pseudoxanthomonas sp.
CTTGAACACGTCGGCGTAGTTCTGCTTGAACATGTCCGGGCCGATGGTCGCGGCGATGACGTCGCCGATTTCCTTCGTGCTCGGCCTGTTCAGCGACTCGATCACCACCGACCACATCTCACCGGCCGGCAACATCAAGAAGGACTCGCCCGCCGGCCGCTTCCTGCAGTCGCGTGGCGTGCAGCCGGCCGACTTCAACAGCTACGGCAGCCGGCGCGGCAACGACGATGTGATGGTCCGCGGCACGTTCGCCAACATCCGGATCAAGAACCTGTTCTTTGGCGGCGAGGAAGGCGGCAACACGCTGTACTTCGGCGCCACGCCGCCGGAGAAGATGTCGATCTACGACGCCGCGATGCGCTACAAGGACACCGGCACGCCGCTGCTGGTGATCGCCGGCAAGGAATACGGCACCGGTTCCTCGCGTGACTGGGCGGCCAAGGGCACCAATCTGCTCGGGGTCAAGGCGGTGGTCGCCGAAAGCTTCGAGCGCATCCACCGCTCCAACCTGGTCGGCATGGGCGTGCTGCCGCTGCAGTTCATGGACGGGCACAACGCGCAGGGCCTGGGCCTGGACGGCACCGAGGTGTTCGACATCACCGGCCTGTCTGACGGCGCCAGCAAGACCGCCCAGGTCAGCGCGCGCCGGAGCGATGGCACCACGGTGGTGTTCCCCGTGCACGTACTGCTGCTGACGCCGAAGGAGGTGGAATATTTCCGCCACGGCGGCCTGCTGCAGTACGTGCTCCGCCAGCTCGCCGCACGGAAGGCCGCGTAAGCTCCATCACCGGCGGAAACCCGGCCCCGCGCAACGCGCGGGGCGTTCGGGCGCACCGCGCGGCAGTGCCGCGCAAACGATGCGCCCTCACCCGCCACGGCGGCCTGCTGCGGTACGTGCTCCGCCAGCTCGCCGCACGCAAAGCCGCGTAAGCACCACCACCAGCGGAAACCCGGCCCCGCGCAGCGCGCGGGGCGTTCGGGGCGCACCGCGCGGCAGTGCGGCGCAAACGATGCGCCCTCACCCGCCACGGCGGCCTGCTGCAGTACGTGCGCCGCTATTTCGGTCGCCATTCCGCGTAATACAGGCGCCAGCGCCCGTCCTGGTCGCGCCAGCCGCTGGTCACGTCCCAGGCCTGGGCGCGGTCGGGTACCAGGCGGCCGCCACCAGCACTGGCCACGACGCTGAAGCGCACGGTGGCCCGGTCGACGCCCTGCAGCTCGACCGCGGGCGACCCCAGCACGGTCAACCCGATGTTCGCGTTGGCCAGCACCTGAGCGCGCAGGACCTGCTGCAACGCAGCACGATCCATGCCGCCATTGCCGCCGAAGTCTTCGGCGATTCCGTCCATGAAGGTACGAACCTGGCGCTGTTCCAGAGCCTGCTGCATCGCCGCCAACTGCCCGCGCAGGCGCTGTTCCGGCGGCGTCCGGGCGCATCCGGCCAGCAGGCAGGTCATCGCCATCGCACAGGCCAATACCACCACACGGGAAACCCTGTATCCGGGCATCGCTGCTTCGCCTTTTCCATCCGGGACGGTATGCTCCCATCCGCAGCGGTTGTACGCGAGCCTGCCCATCGGCAGAAACAAGGCACACCACCTCGGGAGGAGGCGTAATGAATCCGGATCGTCCTTGGCTGCAGAGCTATCCGCAGGGTGTGCCTGCCGAAATCGATCCGGATGAATACCGCTCCATCGCCGCCGTGTTCGCCGCTTCGGCATCGAAGTACGCCGGACGCCCGGCCTACCGCAACTTCGGCAAGACCCTCAGCTACGCCGAAGTGGATGCGCTGAGTGCGCAGTTCGCCGCGTACCTGCTCGGCGAGCTCGGTCTGAAGAAGGGCGATCGCGTCGCGCTGATGATGCCCAACTGCCTGCAGTATCCGATCGCCACCTTCGGCGTGCTGCGCGCCGGGCTGACCGCGGTCAACGTCAATCCGCTCTACACCGCCCGTGAACTCCGCCACCAGCTGGTGGACGCGGGTGCCGCGGCGATCGTGGTGGTCGACAACTTCTGCCATACCGTGCAGGAAGTGCTGGCCGACACGCCACTCAAGCAGGTCATCACCACCGGCCTGGGCGACATGCTCGGCTTCCCCAAGGGCTCCATCGTCAACTTCGTGCTGAAGTACGTGAAGAAGATGGTGCCGGACTACGACATCCCTGGTTCGGTGCGCTTCCGCGAAGCGCTCGCCATCGGCAAGCGCCATGCGATGCCGCAGGTGGACATCGATCCGGGCGACGTCGCCTTCCTGCAGTACACCGGCGGCACCACCGGCGTGGCCAAGGGCGCGATGCTGACCCACCGCAATCTGGTGGCGAACATGCAGCAGGCGTCGGCCTGGCTCGGCGCCAACGAGCTCGAGCCCGGCAAGGAAGTGATCATCACCGCGCTGCCGCTGTACCACATCTTCGCGTTGACCGCGAACGGCCTGGTCTTCATGGAGCTGGGCGGGTTGAACCACCTGATCACCAACCCGCGCGACATGCCCGGCTTCGTCAAGGAGCTCAAGGGCACCCGCTTCACCGCGATCACCGGCGTCAACACGCTGTTCAACGGCCTGCTCAACACGCCGGGCTTCGACGAAGTGGATTTCTCCGCGCTGAAAGTGACCCTGGGCGGCGGCATGGCCGTGCAGCGCGCAGTGGCCGAGAAGTGGAAGAAGGTCACCGGCGTGACCCTCGTCGAGGCCTACGGCCTGACCGAGACCTCGCCGGCCGCCTGCATCAATCCGCTGGACATCAAGGAATTCAATGGTTCGATCGGCCTGCCGATCCCGTCCACCGACGTCTGCGTCAAGGACGACGACGGCAACATCCTGCCGAGCGGCGACGTCGGCGAGCTGTGCGTCAAGGGCCCGCAGGTGATGAAGGGCTATTGGCAGCGCCCGGAGGAGACGGCGAAGGTCATCGACGCCGATGGCTGGCTGCACACCGGCGACATGGCCCGGATCGACGAACGCGGCTTCGTCTACATCGTCGACCGCAAGAAGGACATGATCCTGGTGTCCGGCTTCAACGTGTACCCGAACGAGGTCGAGGACGTGGTTGCGGCGATGCCGGGCGTGCTCGAAGTCGCGGCGATCGGCGTGCCGGACGAGCGCTCCGGCGAGGCGGTCAAGCTGTTCGTGGTACGGAAGGATCCGTCGCTGACGGCCGAGCAGATCAAGGCCTACTGCCGCGAAGCGCTCACCGGCTACAAGCAGCCGCGTCAGATCGAGTTCCGCACCGAACTGCCGAAGACCAACGTCGGCAAGATCCTGCGCAAGGAACTGCGCGACCCGTCCCCGGCCCCGGCCGAAGCCGACACGCACCACCCGTAACGATCTGCCCGGGGCCGGCATGGCCCCGCAACGAGCGCGCACGACCGGCAAGCGGCGGGTGCCCGTCCCCCACGGACGCGCCGCTTGGGGGGCGGGGGCCGGCCCGTTTCCGGCTCCTTAACGAATTGCCACGCAGGTTGGCGGCCGCCCCGGCCAGCGACTTTTAATTATCTGTTCAGGTGTAGCATGCCGGGCAATACCCCGCCTGCCGTCTTGCCGGCAGGCCCGCCGCCCGGAGACGACGCCATGAGCACGATCGAGAAACTGCAGCGCACCCACACCTTCCCGACCATCCGCGTGCAGACGCCGCCGGACGGCAGCGCGCACTGGCTGTACATGCACGCCGATGCAGGCCAGGCCGACGTGCGCCCGTGTTGCCGGTTCGAGATGCTCGAGGACATGTGGAGCTACATGAGCTCCATCACCCTGCGCGAGTCGCAGCGCCACCAGGGCCAGCTGCGCCACTTCGTGCTCGCCTCCGCCGCATCGGCCTACAACCTCGGCGGCGACCTCGAACTGTTCGGCCGGCTGATCCGCGAAGGCAACCGCGAACGCCTGCTGTCCTATGCGCGCCGCTGCGTCGAAGGCGTCCACCACGTCCATACCGGCTTCGGCGGCGACATGCACACCATCGCGCTGGTCCAGGGCGATGCGCTCGGCGGCGGCCTGGAGATGGCCCTGGCCTGCCACACCATCGTCGCCGAGGAAGGCGTCGGCATGGGCCTGCCGGAAGTCCTGTTCGGGCTGTTCCCGGGCATGGGTGCCTACTCGTTCCTGTGCAAGCGTGTCACCCCGCGCCAGGCCGAAAAGATGATCCTCAGCGGCGAGGTCTACAGCAGCGAGGAGATGTACCGCCTCGGCGTGGTCGACGTGCTGGTGCCCAAGGGCCAGGGCGAGTCGGCCGTGCAGGACCTGATCCGCCAGCAGCAGCGTGCACCGCATTCGTACCTGGCGATGAACTCCGTGCGCCGGATCGGCCAGCCGGTGTCCTACGAGGAACTGATGGGCATCACCGAAGTCTGGGTCGACACCGCGCTGGCGCTTGGCGACAAGTCGCTCCGGACGATGGAGCGCATCGTGCGTGCACAGACCCGCAGGGCCAGCCAGGAAGCCGCCTGATCTTTGCCAAGGCGTCCTTTCCCGGCCGCAGGGCATCAGGGGGAAGAATCGGGCCCGGCAGGATGCCGGGCCTTCGCTTTTCTGGAGGGGCTGCTTCCGCTCCGGCCTAGCTGGACTCGCTGCCGCCATCGCGTGCGCCGCGCGCCTGCTGCCGCTTGGCCAGCGCGTCGCGACCCTGGGTCAGGGCGGCGTTGAGCATCGCGATCCGCTGCCGCCATTCGTTGCGGACCTGCCAGTCGGCCATGCGCATCAGCTCGCTACCCAGCTCGGCCACCTTCACCAGTCCCATGTTAGCCGCCACGCCCTTGATCGCGTGGGCATGGTCGCGCAGGCGCGCCCAGTCGGCCGCCTCGGCGGCGTGCGACATCGCACCGATGCAGCCGTCCGCATCCGCCAGGCAGTGGGCGATGAACTCGCGCTCGAACTCCTCGCCCATGCCCATCGCCGCCAGTTCGTCCAGCACCGAGCTGTCGAGCACGCCGGCGAACGCCTCGGCTCCCGCGCCCGGGCGCGGCGCCAGCGTCGCGTTGCGGCGGCCGCGCTGGGCGGCGATGTCCGACAACGTCTCCAGCAGGCGCCCCGCTGCCACCGGCTTGGCGAGGAAGGCGTAGGCGCCGGCCTGCTCGCAGCGCTGGATCGATTCGGGGGTCACGTCGGCGCTGAGCACGACCACCGGCGTACGCGTACCGCCGCCGGCCTGCATCACCCGCAACTGCTTGAGCAGGTCCAGGCCGCTCACGCCCGGCATGTGCAGGTCGACGATCACCGCGTCGTAGTCGGCGGCCGCCATCGCGTCGAGCACCTCTTCGCCGCCCGCGACCGAGGTGACCCGATGGCCGGCCTTCTGCAGCAGGCGCTGCAGGACCATGCGGTTGGCCTCGTAGTCGTCGGCCACCAGCAGCTGCATGCTGCGCACCCGCGCGCGATGGCGCAGGAACGGATCGGCGAAGGCGATGACGTTGCCGCCGGCATCGCGCACGGCGGTCTCGCTCTCGACCTCGGTTACCGACGTGGTGAACGGGCGTGCGGCGCGCTCCAGCGGCGCGGCGAACGGGATCTCGACCCAGAAGCGGCTGCCGCGGCCTTCCATGCTTTCGAAGCCGATCCGGCCGCCCATCGCCTCGGCCAGTCCCTTGGCGATCGTGGTGCCCAGGCCGGTGCCGCCGTAACGGCGGGCCAGGCCCGCGTCGGCCTGCTCGAAGGCCTCGAACAGCCGGCCGCGCATGGTCGCCGGGATGCCGATACCGGTATCGGTGACGGAGAAGCGCAGGCGGGTGCGGGCGTCGTCCGATGCGCCCGGGACCACTTCCACGTCGACCCGGACGCGGCCCTGGTCGGTGAACTTGACCGCATTGCCGACCAGGTTGAGCAGCACCTGGCGTACGTGGCCGGCGTCGCCATTGACCAGTTCGGGCACGTCGTCGCCGATCACGACCAGGTAGTCGAGGTTCTTGCCGCGCGCCTGTGGATGCAGGATCAGGCCGATGCTGGCGACCACCTCGCGTGGCGAGAAGTCCTGCAGGTTCAGCTTGAGCTTGCCGGCTTCGATCGCCGAGATGTCGAGCACATCCTCGACCAGCGCCATCAGGGTGCGGGTCGAGGCCTGGATGGTGCGCACGCATTCGCGCTGCTCGTCGTCCAGGCGGGTGGTGGCCAGCAGCTCCGACATGCCGGCCAGGCCATTGAGCGGCGTGCGGAACTCGTGGCTCATGTTGGCCAGGAAGCGGCTCTTGGCCTCGCTGGCGCGGCGCGCCTCCTCGGTGGCGCGGGTCAGCTGCCTGAGCAGGCTGGACAGGTACAGCGGCACCGCGGCCAGGCCGACCAGCAGGCCGATGCCCAGCCCGCGGATCTGCGCCCAGAAGTCGTTGGAGAGCAGCACGGTGCCGAAGCTGGCCAGCGCCATCGCCACCGCCAGGTACAGGTAGCGGTTGCCGTAGCGCAGGCCGTTGCCCACGGTCACCCACATGACCACCACGTACACCCAGGCCAGCGGCTCGCCCATCGCGATCATGCCGGCGGCCATCAGCCCGTAGTCGGCGAGCATGCCCAGGAACCGGCGCGCATCGGAGCGACCGGGGCGCGCCAGCAACGCGGCGAAGATGCCCAGGCTCAGCGTCAGGCCGGTGAGCACGATCAGCAGCACGTCGTGGTACTGGCCCGGCTCCAGTCCGTGCCGCGACGACGGCAGCAGCACGTAGCACAGGATCAGCAGGATCAGGACGATGCGGACCAGCGCCTGGCCGTGCTCGCTGTCGGGCCGGTTCGACAGCCGGCCGCGGAACCATGCCATCAGCTCAGCCATGGGCCAGTCCTCCCGGACGCGCGGAGGCGGTCGAGTACTGCTCGCAGATCTGCTGCAGCCGTTCGCGGCCGCGCATCAGGGCGTCGACGCAGTCCGGGTCGAACAGCCGCCCGCGCTGCGCGTACAGGTAGGCCAGCGCCGCGTCGAGGGTCCAGGCTTCCTTGTACGGCCGCGGTGAGATCAGTGCGTCGAGCACGTCGGCCACGGCCACGATCCGTGCTTCAAGCGGTATGGCTTCGCCGGCCAGGCCATCGGGATAGCCACTGCCGTCGTAGCGCTCGTGGTGGCGCAGGGCGATCATCGCGCCGACCTGGATGAAACGGTTCTGGCTGCCGCTGAGCAGTTCGTGGCCGATGCGCGGATGCCGGCGCATCACGCCCATCTCCGCCTCGTCGAGCTTGCCGGCCTTCATCAGCACCGCGTCGGGGATGGCGATCTTGCCCATGTCGTGCAGCGGCGCGGCCATCTCGATGGTGCGCACGTCGTCCTCGGGCAGGCCCAGCCCTTCGGCCACCAGCCCGGCCACGCGCGACATGCGCTCGAGGTAGGCGCTGGTGCCGGCATCGCGGAACTCGATCGCACGCGCCAGTCGCGACAGCGTCTCGCGCTCGCGTTCCTCGACTTCGTGCATGCTCGACAGCAGGCGTTGCTCGAGCGACAGCGCGCGCTGCTTCACCGTCTCCGACTGCTGGCGCAGCTGCAGCAGGTTGTGGCAACGCGCGCGCAGCTCGCGCGGACGGACGGGCTTGACCAGGAAGTCGATCACGCCCGATTCCAGCGCGGCCTGGCGCACCGGCTCGTCGCCGACCACGGTGATCAGGATGATCGGGATGTCGCGGTGCTTGGGCAGGCGGCGGAAACGGCGGGCGAACTCCAGTCCGTCCATGCCGGGCATGCGGTAATCGAGCAGCAGCAGGTCGGTCGGATTGTTGTCACACCATTCCAGCGCCTGGCGTGCGTCGCCGAAGTCGTGCACGGCCAGTTCCGAGGTGATGTCCTCGATGATGTGGCGCAGCATCGTGCGCGCAGATGCCTGATCGTCGACGATGACGATGTCCAAGTCCCGCTCCGCCCTGTCCCACCCCGCTGTGGCATCGCAGAATACCGCGGTATCGACCTTGCCCGCACCCATGGTCCGCCCCGTCAGTCCGGTACGCCAGGCGCCGCAGCGCCCCGCCTTGCCTGGAAGAGACGCACGAACCATGCCAGAAAGCGGGCGCCAAGCGCCCGAAAGGGTGACGCGTTGCGTGAAACGCGGCCGGGCTTGAACCGGCGCCCCGGGTCGCACCGGGAGCCGGCTCAGCCGCCCTGTTCCGGACGCATGTACGGGAACAGCAGCACGTCGCGGATCGAGGTGCTACCGGTCAGCAGCATGACCAGGCGGTCGATACCGATGCCCAGGCCACCGGTCGGCGCCAAGCCATATTCCAGGGCGCGGATGTAGTCGGCGTCGAAGTGCATGGCCTCGTCGTCGCCACCCTCCTTGGCCTCGACCTGGGCCTGGAAGCGCGCCGCCTGGTCTTCCGGATCGTTGAGTTCGGAGAAGCCGTTGGCGATCTCCTTGCCGTTGATGAACAGCTCGAAGCGGTCGGTATAGCCCGGCTCGGTGTCGCTGGCGCGGGCCAGCGGCGAGACCTCGACCGGGTGGTCGGTGATGAAGGTCGGCTGGACCAGGGTGTGCTCGACGGTGGCCTCGAAGATCTCCAGCAGCAGCTTGCCCCAGCCGTAGGACGGCTTGACCCGGATCTTCAGCCGCTCGCAGTGGCGCAGCAGTGCGGCTCGGTCAGTGCAGTCGGCGACGCTGATTTCCGGGTTGTGGTGGCGCACCGCCTCGTCCATCCGCCAGCGGCGGAACTTCGGACCCAGGTCGATCGCCTGCCCTTCCCATTCCACCTGGGTGGTACCGAGCACCGACTGCGCGGCGTCGCGGATCACGTTCTCGGTCAGGTCCATGACCTCGTGGTACGTGGCGTAGGCCTCGTACAGTTCGAGCATGGTGAACTCGGGGTTGTGCCGGGTCGACACGCCCTCGTTACGGAAATTGCGGTTGATTTCGTACACGCGCTCCAGGCCGCCGACCACCAGGCGCTTGAGGTACAGCTCCGGTGCCACGCGCAGGTACAGCTGCAGGTCCAGCGCGTTGTGGTGGGTGGTGAACGGCTTGGCCGTGGCGCCGCCGGGGATGTAATGCATCATCGGCGTTTCGACCTCGAGGAAGCGGCGGCTGTCCAGCCACTCGCGGATCGCGCGGATGATCTTGCTGCGCTTGACGAACACCTCGCGCGCCTCCGGCGTCACGATCAGGTCGACATAACGCTGGCGGTAGCGCTGCTCGACGTCGCTCAGGCCGTGCCACTTGTCCGGCAGCGGGCGCAGCGACTTGACCAGCAGGCGCAGCGAAGTCGCCTTGACCGACAGCTCGCCGGTGCGGGTGCGGGTCAGCCCGCCCTCGACCGCGACGATATCGCCGACGTCGAACGACTTGAACGCCTCGTAGGACTCACCCAGCACGTTCCCCTGCAGGAACAGCTGGATCTTTCCGGACTCGTCCATGATCTGGGCGAAGCTGGCCTTGCCCATCACCCGCTTGGCCATCAGCCGGCCGGCGATGGCCACGGTGCGCGGCAGCGCTTCCAGCGCCTCGCCGGTCCAGTGCTCTGCATCGGCGTACTCGGCCTGCAGGTCGCCGGCGTAGTCGACACGCTTGAAGTCGTTGGGAAAGGCGACGCCCTGCGCGCGCAATGCGGTGAGCTTGGCGCGACGCTCGGCGATCAGGTGGTTCTCGTCGACGGGCGTGGTCGGGGCGGCAGTGTCGGTCGGCTGGGTCATGGAGTCGGTGGGATGCTGGGAGCGCGTTTGGGATTCGGGGCCGCCCGGCATCCGCATCGGCGGCACCGGGCATCTCGTCGGGGAGGATGCGGACGCAGTGCCTGGCTCGCCCTTCGCGGGCGACCCGGTCAGGCCGCGTCGCTGCGTTTCGCGCCGGCCTCCAGGCCGGCCTTCAGGCTGGCCTCGACGAATTCGTCCAGGTCGCCGTCCAGCACCTTCTGCGTGTCGCTGCGCTCGATGCCGGTGCGCAGGTCCTTGATCCGGCTCTGGTCGAGCACGTAGTTGCGGATCTGGCTGCCCCAGCCGATGTCAGACTTGGTCGCTTCCACCGCATCACGCTCGGCATTGCGCTTCTGGATCTCCAGCTCGTACAGCTTGGCGGCCAGCATCTTCATCGCATTGTCGCGGTTCTGGTGCTGGCTGCGGCCGGTCTGGCAGGCGACCACAATGCCGGTGGGGACGTGGGTGATGCGCACCGCCGACTCGGTCTTGTTGACGTGCTGGCCGCCGGCGCCGGACGAGCGGTACACGTCGGTCTTCAGGTCGGCCGGGTTGATCTCGATGTCGATGTTGTCGTCGACTTCCGGCGAGACGAACACCGAGGTGAAGCTGGTGTGGCGGCGGTTGTCCGAATCGAACGGCGACTTGCGCACCAGGCGGTGCACGCCGGTCTCGGTCTTCAGCCAGCCGTAGGCGAAGTCGCCTTCCACGCGCAGCGTGGCCGACTTGATGCCGGCGACATCGCCGCCGCTGGCTTCCATCAGCTCGGTCTTCCAGCCGCGCGACTCGCACCAGCGCAGGTACATGCGCAGCAGGATTTCCGCCCAGTCCTGGGCCTCGGTGCCGCCGGCACCGGCCTGGATGTCGACGAAGGCGTTGGACGAATCCATCTTGCCGGAGAACATCCGCTGGAATTCCAGCGTCTCGATGTGCTTCTCGAAACGGTCGACGTCGGCCATCACCGCCAGCGCGGTGTCCTCGTCCTGTTCGCTCTCGGCCAGTTCAAGCAGCTCGGTCGAGCCTTCCAGGCCCTCGAGCACCGAAGCGATGCCGCCGACGGTCTTCTCGAGCGTCGCCCGCTCGCGGCCCAGGCCCTGCGCGCGTTCCGGATCGTCCCAGACGTTGGGCAGCTCGAGCTCGCGGTTTACCTCTTCCAGACGCTCTTTCTTGGCGTCGTAGTCAAAGATACCCCCGAAGCGAGACCACGCGACCGGTCAGGTCGGCGATGCGCTGGCGGACGGGATTGAGCTCGATCATGGCGTGGGCGGCAGCTTGAAAACGGCCGCAGATTCTAGCAGGTGCGCCCGCCGGGGGCGTGCGCGCCACTAGCCCTGCGGGCCCACGCTGCCGTTGTCTTCCTGCAGTTCCGGCTTGAACGGTACGTCCGGCGGCGGCCGACCGTCGGCGGGCTGCTCGTTGAGGTTCGGATCGGTGATCCCGCACCCACCGCCCAGCTGCAGCAGCGAAACCACGCAATTGATCTTCTTGTTGGTGCCCGGGATCGGGATCGCCACCGACTTGATGCCCTTGCGTACCCAGTCGGCCAGCAGCGATTCGTTCGGCACCCAGTAGCGGTCGAAACTGGTGGGTTCGTAGTCGTAGGGCGCACGCTTGAGCCAGGTTCCCGACTGGTCGATGCGGTCGCGCGTCCAGCTGTCTTTGTCGCCGCCAGGCGCACCGCGGTCGGCCAGGCCCTCGCCCTGCCCCGGCCCCTTGGCCGGCCCCTGGCCGGGGCCCTCGCCAGCGCCGGGCAGGCGCACCCGGCCCTGGCTGTCGAACAGGCCGGGCGCGCCGCCCGGGCGCACCTCGCCGCTGCGCGCCTGGCCCCAGTCGTCGCCGGCACGGGGACTCTGCCAGCCGCTGCTGGCCGCGGGCGCGGCGGCAGCCCCGGGCGTGGCACCGGGCGCTTGACCGGTAGATGGACGCGCCGCCTCCGCGCCGGACGCGGCGGCGGACGCGGCACCGGCCGCCTGCGCGACTGAAGGCACCGGTGCCGGCGCAGCTGCCGGTGCAGGCGCAGGGGCCGGCGTAGCCGCGGGCGGCGAAGGCATCGCCACCTCGCGCTGGCGCACGCTCGATTCCGGCGCGCGCGGCGGCGGCGCTTCCACGCGCGGCCCCTGCACGGTGACCGGTCGGATATCGACGCGTTGCAGCGGTTCGTCCACCTCGCGCTGGCGCAGTTCCGCCTCCTGCGGCTGGCGGACAGGAATGTCGATGGCGCGCGGCCGCGGTGCCTGGATTACCGGCGCCTGCACCACCGTCACTTCGCGCTCCTGCACTTGCTGGGCCGGCGCGCGTACGGCCGGCTCGGGGGCCGTGGTCGGCGGCAGCACGTAATCGATGGTGGGCCGCTCGACCTCGGTCACCTGTACCGGCTGTTCGGCGGCGGGCGCAGGCGGCTGCGGCTCGGGAACTTCACGGACTGCGACCTCGGGCAGGGCTGGCGCCTGCACCGTCGGCGTCGGCACGGCGGTGTCGACCTGCGGCATGGATGGCGGCACCACCGCGGTCGCCGTGGTCGGCGGCGCTGAAGCCGCCTCTGGCACGGCTTCAGCGGGCTGCGCGGCCTGACCTGGAGCCGAGGCCGTCGCAGCCTCGCCTGCGGTGGCCTGCGGCGTGCCCGGATCGCCGGCGCCGACGAAGCCGACCTGGATCCGCTCCCCGCCGCCGCCCTCTTCCGGTGGTGGTGGCGGCGATAGCGACTGCAGGTACGCCACCCACGCCAGGAACACGATGAACAGCACGTGCAGCAGGCCGCTGCCCACGCGCGACGTCCAGCGCATGCCGCTCTCGTCGCGCGGCGGCGGCAGCCAGCCCTGTTGCAGCAACGAGAGGAGTGCCGGCCAGGTGGCCAGTTCGCGGGCACGCGCGGCCGGTGCCGGGGGATTGGCGATGAACAGGTCGACGACGTCGTCCTGCCGCGCATGCGGTCGCGCCGGCAGCGCCGGCAACGCGCGCAGCCACAGCGCCCAGCCATAGGGCATGCCGGTATTGCGTTCGAGCGGTGGACGGGGCGGCGCGCGCTCGAGCAGCGCCTGGATGATCTCCGCCGCCCGCGTCACAGGCGAGACCGGATCAGGCCGCGTTTCCGCGCGGCATGTATGGCGCCTGCCCGGTGTCGTGGTCGGTGGCGTCGCGCACCGCGGTCACCCCCGGCACCCGCGCCATGAGCGTCTTCTCGATGCCCTGCTTGAGGGTCACATCGGCCATTCCGCAACCGTGGCAGCCGCCGCCGAAGCGCAGCAGCACCACGCCTTCGGCGGACACTTCCTGCACCGTCGCGCGGCCACCATGCGAGGCCAGCTGCGGGTTGACCTCGTTCTCCATCACCCAGCGCACGCGCTCGACCAGCGAAGCCGAATCGGCGGGCGCCTCACCCTTGATCTTCGGCGCGCGGATGGTGAGCTGCGCGCTGGCACCCTGGTAGACGTAGTCGATCTCGGCGCCGTCGAGCCAGCCTACGCTGTCGGCAGCCACGTAAAGGGTGAAGCCTTCGCAGTCGACCGCCCACTCGTCGCCGGCCAGCTCGGCCGGTTCGGCGAACTCGAGCCGTGCGTCGGCGCTCGGGGTACCCGGATGCACCGCGCTCAGCCGCACCCCGAGGCCCCGGATGGCCTCGCGTTCGACCAGCTTGCGGAAGTGCGCCTGTGCGCTGTCGGAGATGTTGATCATGCGGGTATTCTAGCCCCGTCCCGGCGCGGCCCACAGCGGCTCACCGGACCGTTCAGCAACGCAAGACGGAGGCCCCGATGACCGACCTCATTCCGCTGGCGCAGGCCCATTGCGTACCCCGCAGCGGCCACGAACACCGGCTTGGCCAGGCGCGCGTCACCGAGCTGCTGCCACAGGTGCCCGGCTGGGAGCTGGCCGAGGAAGGCCGCGCCCTGCGCACGAGTCTGCCAAGCTGT
>JAGHZW010000205.1:14228-16431 GCA_017745195.1 Pseudoxanthomonas sp.
TCAGGTCGACATAACGCTGGCGGTAGCGGACCACCACCCGGACCTGGGCGTGCATTACGACCGTTGCGTGGTGCGCTTCTCGACCCACGATGTCGGCGGCCTGAGCGAGAACGACTTCATCTGCGCGGCGCGCGCCGCATCCCTGCTGGAGGATTGAAGCATGAGCATGAGCCGGCCATCCCTCTACCTGCTGTCCCTCCCGGCCGTGGCCGCGCTGCTCGCCGGTTGCGGCGGCAAGCCGCCTTCCGAGCTGGTCCCGCCGCGCACCGCGGTGGCCGCGATCGACACGCCGCCGCCGGAATACCCGCTGGCACTGGCCTGCGCCGGCGTCGGAGGCCAGTCCCTGCTCCAGGTCGAGATCGGCCCGGCCGGCACGCCGACCCGGATCGAGCTGGTCCGCGGCAGCGGCAACGACGAACTCGACCGCCTGGCCAAGGAAGCGGTCCAGGGCTGGAAGTTCCGCGCCGCCACCAGCGGCGGCGCGCCGGTGTCGCAGAGCATCCAGGTGCCGGTGAACTTCACCCCGCCGACGGTGCGCCCGGACGCCTGCTTCGCCCTGGACGCAGGCCGCGCTCCCGCGTCCTGACCACGCCGACTCAGGGACGAGCCACGCATGTATGACCCCACCACCTCCGCGGTCCTGGTCGCCCTCGGGGTGACCCTGGCCGCGGGCCTGGCGACGGCGCTCGGCAGCCTGCTGGTGATCTTCGCGCGCGGGCCGAATCCGCGCCTGCTCGCCTTCGGCCTGGCCTTCGCTGGCGGCGCGATGGTCTACGTGTCGCTGACCGAGATCTTCAGCAAGTCGGTGGCCTCGTTCACCCTCGCCTATGACGCGCGGCTGGGCTTCACCTTTGCCACCTTCGCCTTCCTCGCCGGCGTGCTGCTGATCATGGGCATCGACATGCTCGTGCCCAATCCGCACGACACGCTGACCGCCGACGACCCGTCGCTGCGCGAGCACAACCGCGAATACATCCGCCGGGTCGGCCTGATGACCGCGGTGGCGATCACCGCGCACAACTTCCCCGAAGGACTGGCCACGTTCTTCGCCACGTTGAACAACCCGGCGGTCGGCCTGCCATTGGCGTTCGCGATCGCGATCCACAACATCCCCGAAGGCATCGCCATCGCGGTGCCGGTGTACTACGCCACCGGAAACAAGGGCTATGCCTTCGTCGCCAGCCTGTTGTCGGGGCTGGCCGAGCCGGTCGGCGCGGTCATCGGTTACACGGTGCTGGCGGGCTTCCTTTCCGACGCGGTGTTCGGTGCGGTGTTCGGGGTGATCGCCGGGATCATGGTGTTCCTGGCCATCGACGAACTGCTGCCGGCGGCCAAGCGCTACGCCAAGGGCCACGAGACCGTGTACGGCCTGGTCAGCGGCATGGGCGTGCTCGCGCTGAGCCTGGTCCTGTTCAAGTGGTGAACCGNNNCGACCAGGTCCAGGCCGGTGCTCGGTTCGTCCAGCAGCAGCGCCTGCGGCCGGTGTCGATCCGCACCTCGCAGTAGGACTGCCCGCCACGCCGTTCCAGCATCCGGAAGTGGCTCAGCGACGGCTTGCCCGCCGGGTCGACCTGGACGTGGCGCTCGCCGCCCTGGCGCAGGCCCACGTGCAGGGCTGCGTCCACACTCATCGTGCCGTCCGGCATGCGCCCGGTGAGCAGGGTCAGGTAGCGCTTGCGGATGCCGCCACCCGCGCCGCCTTCACGCATCAGTGCCTGCAGCTCGGCCAGCGCCGAGCGCTTCTTGGCCACGATCAGCAGCCCCGAGGTGTCCCGGTCCAGGCGGTGGGCCAGTTCCAGGGTGTGGCCCGGGCGCAGCGCGCGCAGGGTCTCGATGGCGCCGAAGGAGATGCCGCTGCCGCCGTGGCTGGCCACGCCGGAAGGCTTGTCCAGGGCCAGCAGGCGGGCGTCCTCGAACACGATCGCCGCCTCGATCCGCTGCAGCAGGCCCGGCGCCGGGGTACCGCGCTCGGCCTCGCCCTCCAGCCGGACCGGTGGGATCCGGACCTCGTCCCCGGCCACCAGCTTGCGCTCGGCCTTGGCCCGGCCGCCGTTGACCCGGACCTGGCCGCTGCGGACCAGTTTGTAGACCAGGCTGCGCGGGGCGCCCTTGAGCTGGCCCAGCAGAAAATTGTCCAGGCGCTGGCCGTCGCGGTCGTCCGGCAAGGCCGCCTCGCGCGTGCTCGACCGGCTCGAGGCGATGG
>JAGHZW010000206.1 GCA_017745195.1 Pseudoxanthomonas sp.
CGGGCGCAGCCAGGCGAAGTCGCCGAAGCGGGCCAGGTGCAGGTTGCGCCGCGCGATCCCAAGCACCGCGCCTTCCTGCAAGCGGAGATGGAGAAGTTCCTGTTCGGTGGCGGCGCGCAGAAGCCGGCCGGATACGTCCCGCCGCAGGGCTGAACGATCCGGCATGCCGAAGAACCGGCACGGCGCGTGCCGTGCCGGTCCGATTTCACCCCGGCATCAGTTCGCCGGCGGTTCGGCCGGCGGAGCGTCCGAGCGCGCCTCGCTGTTGGCCTGGCGGATCTCGTCCCTGGTCTGCCGCAGCGCCTGGGTATCGATCGGCCGGATCGTGTCGATGCGGCACGGGATGCGCGCGACCTGGCTGACGCCCGGGCCGACCGGCCTCACCGTGTCGAAGCGGGAAGTCACCGTGCTTCCGAATTGCGAGATCGTGATCGCGGTGGCGAACTGCAGGTCCTGGCAGGGGCCGGCGAAGTTCAGCAGGAAGGCCTCGTTGGGCCGGGTCCAGACCACCATCGCGCTGTTGCCCAGCGGCGTCCAGCCATTCAGCCGCCCGAACAGGCGGAAGTTGCGCACCGGTTCGCCTGCATGCGCTTCGTAGAACGCCAGTCGCTCCGCCGGCGTGGCTCTCGGCGTGCTGCACGCACCCAGGCCCACAGTCGTCGCCATTGCCAGTACCACCACCGAAAGCACCTTCTTCATGGCTTTCCTCCTTCTGATGGTCCATCCCCGCGCCGATCATGCACCCCTCACCGGTGGCCCTCAACCGGATTCCGCTCAAGATCCCGCTTGTCGGATCAGCGGCGCCCCGGTATGATTCCGCCCCTCGCAGCGCTACATGCGCTGCATGGCCGGGTAGCTCAGTTGGTAGAGCAGGGGATTGAAAATCCCCGTGTCGGGGGTTCGATTCCCTCCCCGGCCACCATTACATCAGGTGGTTAGTGAAAAGGGCCGCAAGGCCCTTTTGTTTTGCCCGGCGTCCGGGCAGGCCGCAGATTCGGATATTTCCTACGGCAAACCACGCATTGCACCGACTTGCAGGCACCGCTGCCGATCGCACACTGCAGGTCTTCCGGCCCGGCACCCGCCGCGCCCATCGGGGGCTGCAATGACGCAACGGCTGCTTGTCGTACGCAAGGACCTTCGTGGCTGCACGCTGCTCGATCGCGGCAGGCCACTGGCCTGGTATCCGTCGCTCGCGCCGGCCCTGGCGCTGGCGCGCACGCTTGCCGACGCGACGGCGCTGCGCGAGGGCTCGCCGGCGATTGTCGAAGTGTGTCGATCCGGCCAGGCCATGCCGGAGCTGGCGGGCTCCTGACGCCCCTGCCCGGCCATCGCGGCCATAGCGGGCGCGGATGCTAGGATCGGGCGCGTTCCGAGGAGGCCTCCATGCGCGCCCTGCCGACGCTGCTCCTGATCTGCCTCGCGTTCTGGTCCCCAGCCCGGGCCGCCGTCCCGGTATCGTCCGTCCCGGACCTGGAGCTGACCCGTTACGCCGGTCACTGGTACGAGATCGCCCACCTGCCGGTCTCGTTCCAGCGCCAGTGCGTCGGCGACATCACCGCGTCGTACGCACTGCGCGCCGACGGGACGATCAGCGTGCACAACACCTGCCGGACCCGCTTCGGCACCCAGGCCGAGACCGACGGCGTGGCCCGCACGGTCAAGGGCCATCCAGGCCGCCTGCAGGTACGCTTCGCGCCGGGGTGGTTGTCGTGGTTGCCGATGGTCTGGGCCGATTACTGGGTCGTGGCACTTGATCCCGGGTACCAGTGGGCGGTGGTCGGCGATCCCGAGCGGAAATACCTGTGGATCCTCTCGCGCGAGCCAACGATGGACGCCATGCTGTTCGCCGGACTGAAGGCGAAGGCGGAGGCGATGGGATATGACCTGGCGCCGCTGGTGGTGGCCGCGCCCCTGCGCTGAGTGCAGCCGGCAGGTACTATCCGGACCAGTCGCCACGCCGGAGCCTGCATGAAGTCCATCCTGAAGCTGTCCCTGGCCGCAGCCGCGCTCCTCCTGCTCGCTTCCTGCGGCAGCGCGCGGCGCGTGTCGCCGCCCTCCACCGCGATCCAGCAGCTGACGGTACAGGCCAACGGGGACTGGGCGCTGGACCTGCGCCTGCACAACTTCAGCAGCGTCTCGATGCGCTTCGACAGCGTGCGGCTCGAGATGAGCATGGACGAACACGTCGCCGGCACGTTGCAGGCCACGCCGGCCATCTCGATCGGCCCGACCTCGGCCGACGTGGTCAGGGTGACGCTGAAACCGGAAGGGATGGCGCGCATCGCCGTGGCCGACGCGCTCGCCAGCCGGCGCTCGCTCGCTTACCGGCTCAAGGGCACGGTGACCGTGACCCCCGCCGAAGAGACGAAGCCGCGCGAATTCGAGGTCGACGACCGCAGTTCCCTCAATCCGGCGCCTGGACTGGACGGCGTGCTGCGCTGAACACACTGCTGGATCGGCGCCTCGCCGAAACCCGCACGTACACAATCCGTCAACATTCGGGTATAAGCTGTTTTCCCGATGGAGACGGACACAGCAACGCTAGGTCTGGTCCGCGCCGGAGCTGACACCCCGGTCGCCGCCCCACATCCGCGGGAGCATATCCCGGCGGTCAGGGTCCTTTCGCTGGACGCGCATGGCCGTGCGATGGACTGGATCGGCTGGCAGGACGCCACCTGCCTCTATGCCCGCGATGCCATCGCCTGGACCCTCGGTGATCCATGCCTGCGCGTGCACGGCGGCATCTGCCGCATGACCGGCGTGCGCAGCCTGATCGAACTGCATCCCATCGTCGCCACCCGCGGCCATGCCCATGCGCGTGCGCTCGACCCCACCCCGACGCTGTCCAACACCGCCCTGTTCGCCCGCGACGCCCACCTGTGCCTGTACTGCGGCGAGCAGTTCGCGCGTCCGCACCTGACCCGCGACCACGTGATGCCGCTGTCCAAGGGCGGTCGCGACGTCTGGGAGAACGTGGTTTCCGCCTGCTTCCACTGCAACTCGCGCAAGGGCAACCGCACCCCGCAGCAGGCGCACATGCCGCTGCTGGCCGTGCCCTACCGGCCCAGCTGGATCGAGCACCTGATCCTGTCCAACCGCAACATCCTGGCCGACCAGATGGCCTTCCTGAAGGCACAGCTGCCCAAGCGCTCCAAGCTGATCGCCTGAAGCGCCCGACCCGGGCTGAACGGCCTTGCTTGCCCCGTCACGCCCGCGGGGAGGAAAATGGCGGCCCGTACCGCGCCGCCCCCGATGAGCATCGATTCCGCCCGCTATCCGCGCCTGTCGCGCATCGATACGCCTGCCGACCTGCGCCGGTTCGACGAGACCGAGCTGCCGGCGATCGCCGAGGAACTGCGCGCATACCTGATCGAATCGGTCGGCCGCAGCGGCGGCCACTTCGGCGCCGGCCTGGGCGTGATCGAGCTGACCGTGGCGCTGCACTGGCTTTACGAGACGCCGGTCGACCAGCTGGTCTGGGACGTCGGCCACCAGACCTATCCGCACAAGATCCTCACCGGCCGCCGCGACCGCATCCACACGGTCAAGCAGAAAGACGGCGTCGCCCCGTTCCCGAAGCGCGAGGAAAGCGAGTACGACACCTTCGGCGTCGGCCATTCCTCCACGTCGATCTCCGCCGCGCTGGGCATGGCCATCGCCCTGCAGCAGCAGGCGGGCAAGGACGGCAAGGCGGACGTGCCCAAGGTCGTGGCCGTGATCGGCGACGGCGCGATGACCGCGGGCATGGCCTACGAGGCGCTCAACCACGCCGGCGGCATGGACACCGAGCCGGACCTGCTGGTGATCCTCAACGACAACCGGATGTCGATCTCCGAGGCGGTTGGCGGCCTGACCAAGATGCTCGGCCGCATGACCGGCAGCGCCACCCTCAACAAGCTGCGCGAGGGCGGCAAGAAGCTGCTGGGCGACAAGAACAAGCCGCCGGCGCGCTTCGTGCGCCGCTGGGAAGAACACTGGAAGGGCATGTTCGTGCCGTCCACCCTGTTCGAGGAAATGGGCTTCCACTACACCGGCCCGATCGACGGCCATGACCTGCCCGCCCTGGTCGGCGCGCTGAAGACGCTCAAGACCCTCAAGGGCCCGCAGCTGCTCCACGTGATCACCACCAAGGGCAAGGGTTACGAACTGGCCGAGGGCGACCAGATCGGCTACCACGCGGTCGGTCCTTTCGATCCGTCCAAGGGCCTGGTCGCCAAGACCGGGGCGAAGAAGCCGACCTACACCGACGTGTTCGGCGACTGGCTGTGCGACATGGCCGCGGCCGAGCCGCGCCTGCTCGGCATCACCCCGGCGATGCGCGAGGGTTCGGGCCTGGTGCGCTTCTCGAAGGAATACCCCGAGCGCTACTTCGATGTCGCCATCGCCGAACAGCACGCGGTGACCCTGGCCGCCGGCATGGCCACCCAGGGCGCCAAGCCCGTGGTGGCGATCTACTCGACCTTCCTGCAGCGCGGCTACGACCAGCTGGTCCATGACGTGGCCACGCAGAAGCTGGACGTGCTGTTCGCGATCGACCGCGGCGGCGTCGTCGGCCCCGATGGCGCCACCCACGCCGGCAACCTCGACCTGAGCTACCTGCGCTGCGTGCCGAACATGGTGGTGATGGCCCCGGCCGACGAGAACGAGTGCCGGCAGATGCTGACCACCGGCCTGCGCTACGAGGGCCCGGCGGCGGTGCGCTACCCGCGCGGCACCGGTCCGGGCGTGACGATCGAAGCGGCCCTGGACACGCTCGCCATCGGCAAGGCGCAGCTGCGCCGCAACGGCAGCCGGCTCGCGCTGCTCGCCTTCGGCGCCACGGTGGCGGCCGCCGAACAGGCCGGCGCCGAGCTGGGCCTGACCGTGGTGAACATGCGCTTCATCAAGCCGCTCGACCGTGCGCTGGTGCTCGAGCTGGCCAGGACCCATGAAGGCTTCGTCACCATCGAGGACAACGTCGTCGCCGGCGGTGCAGGATCGGCGGTGTCCGAACTGCTCAATGCCGAAGCCGTGCTGTTGCCGGTGCTGCAGCTGGGCCTGCCCGATGCGTTCCAGCATCACGCCAGCCGCGAGGACCTGCTGGCCGAGGCCGGAATCGACGCAGCCGGCATCCGTGCCGCGGTGTTGCACCGCTGGCCGCAGCTGGCATCTGCCGAAGAAGGCTCGCTGCCCCGCGCCGCCGGCGCCTGAGGCGCGCGGCCGAGCCGCGGCGGCGCGCGGCTTCTCCGCTTCCTTCAATCGTCCCGGCTCAGGGTGAGGCCGGGCGCGTCGCCACCCCGGCTTTCTCGTCGACCGGGTTTTCGCCTCCCGTTTCGTCCTGCCCATCGTCGGCATCCGGCGCGACCACCCGGTATCCACGCTGGCGCAGCTGCGCGAGATACGCGCCGTCGTCGAGCAGGCTGTCGATCGGCAACAACGCGAACGACACGGCCTGCTCCTGCAATGCCTTGTCGGCCGCGGCCAGCCACGTTGCCCGGATCCGCGGCTCGACGTCGACAAGCCCGTTCTTGCGCGCCACGTCGGTCGCCGTCCAGGCCGAGAGGCAGGTATCCACTTGGTCCTGCACGCCGGGCATGTTGCGCAGCGCCTCAAGATCGCCGGTCGCCCAGGCATTGGCGCGCGCGGCGATCCGCGGCAGGTCGTGTTCGATGACATCGAGCGTGCCGCTGAAGCATTCCAGGTCGCGTACTCCCAGTCCTTCCTTGCGCAAGTCGGCGAGCGCTGCGCGCGGATCGTCGATCTTCAGGTCGAGCACGGTGGGCGTCCTCTTCAGCCCGCGCGGCTTCAGCACCTGGTCGATCACCGGCCCGACCACGCCGCCCTGCCGGAGGCCGTTGTGCTCCAGCGCGGCGCGATACAGCTCGTACACGGCGATCAGCGGCCGCTTCTTTTCCACGCTCCGGTCGCGGCCGAGGTAGCGCTGCCTGAGCACGTTCCAGCGCTGGTAGAGATCGGCCGGAAGCACCTCGTCCAGGGTGGCGCCGTCGGGATTCTTCATCGCTTTCAGCGCCGACGGCATCAGGGTCAGCCCGCGGAAGAAGCCGATGTCGGCACCGATGGTCACGCCCGGGGAACCGAGCACCGCACCGGCTTCGCCAAGCACCTGCCTGACCTCGTCGGCCCGCCAGGTGATGTCGCGCGGCAACGGCGACTGCGTGCCGAGGATGTAGAGCACGTGGTCGCCCTTGCTCACCCGCCACAGCCCCGGCCCGGGCTGCACGCCGCTGACCACGACCGCGTCCAGGTCGACTACCGGCCCGGGATTGCCGGCCTGCGCGACGACAGGCGCGGATTCCGCAGCAGCCACCTCCTGCGCCGGCGACGACGCCGCCAGCAGACCCGACACCAACAACGCCGCCATCCTTGCCGACATGCCCTGCCTCGCGAGCGGTAGTGGATCGCACGAGCATACGCAGCCGATTGCGGTGCGCGGCACCGTTCAGCGCGCATCGGGCCTCGATCCGTTCAGCAACCGCCGGACGGGCGGGATCGCGCCTACGAAAAAGCCCGCACGGTGGCGGGCCTTCTCGTGACACGTATTGGTCGGGGTAGCCGGATTCGAACCGACGACCACCAGTCCCCCAGACTGGTGCGCTACCAGGCTGCGCTATACCCCGAAGCAGCTTTCCGCCAGAGGCGGGCCGGCGATTATACCGGGTCGAGCATGGCCAGCGCGAGGCCGGCGCGAAGCCGGGTCAGCGGCGCAGCAGGTGCAGCACTTCCTCCAGCTCCATGCGCACCTGGCGCACGATCTGGCTGCTCAGCGCCGACTCCTGCTTGCCGCCCTCGCCTTCCAGGCGCAGCCGCGCACCGCCGATCGTGTAGCCCTGCTCGTACAGCAGGCCACGGATCTGGCGGACCATCAGCACGTCATGGCGCTGGTAGTAGCGGCGGTTGCCGCGGCGCTTGACCGGGCTCAGGCTCGGGAATTCGGTCTCCCAGTAGCGCAGCACGTGCGGCTTCACGTCGCACAGCTCGCTGACCTCGCCGATGGTGAAGTAGCGCTTGGCCGGGATCGGCGGGAGTTCGCGGTTGCTGCCGGGATCAAGCATGCGGCTCGGCTCCGGCGAAGGCCTCGACCCGCTCCTTCAGCTTCTGGCCCGGGCGGAAGGTGACCACGGTCCGCGCCGAGATCGGGATTTCCTCGCCGGTCTTGGGATTGCGGCCCGGGCGCTGGTTCTTGCGGCGCAGGTCGAAATTGCCGAACCCCGACAGCTTCACCTGCCGACCCGCCTGCAGCGCCTCGCGCAGCACGTCGAAGAACGCGTCGACGAACTCCTTCGCCTCGCGCTTGTTCAGGCCGACTTCGTCGAACAGTCGCTCGGCCATCTCCGCCTTGGTCAGTGCCATCCGTGTTCCCCCGTGGTCAGCCGCGGATCCTGGCGCCGTGGTCGCGTCCCAGCTGGGCGACGACCCGCTCCACGACCGCATCCGCGTCCTGGTCGGTCAGAGTGCGCGTGTTGTCTTGCAGAATCAAGCCCATAGCCAGACTCTTGCATCCGGATTCCACGCCCGGACCCTGGTAGCGATCGAACAGCAGCAGGTCGCGCAGGACCGGGCCCGCGGCCGCCCGCGCACTGGCACCGAGGTCCGCCCAGGCCACCCCGTCGGCCACCACGAAGGCCAGGTCACGTCGCACGGCCGGGAACCGCGACAGCGCCTCGGCCCGCGGCAACGGGCGCTGTTCGAGCGGTACGAGGTCCAGTTCGAAGGCGACCACGTCCAGGTCCAGGTCCAGCGCCTTCTGCAGGCGCGGATGCAGCTGGCCGATCCAGCCGATCCGGACCGCGCCCTCCGTGGCATCGACGCGGTACACGTCGGCGCTGCGGCCGGGATGGCCGAACGGCTCGGCAGACGGCCGGAATTCCAGTACCGCCCCGCTCGCTGCGGCCAGCGACTCGAGATCGCCCTTCAGGTCGTGGAAATCGACCTTGCGAGCGGGCATGCCCCACTGCTCGGCCGACGCCTCACCGCAGGCGACCGCGGCCACGCGCCGGGTTTCCTCCGGCGCCGACGGTGCGGCTCCGGCGGCCCGCCGCGATTCGTCGGCCATGGCGAAGGTGCGGCCCAGCTCGAACAGGCGCACGCGCCCGGCCTGGCGCGAGGCGTTGCGCGCCAGCGCGTCGACCAGCCCCGGCAGCAGCCGCGGGCGCATCACCGCCAACTCGGCGCTGAGCGGGTTGGCCAGCGGCACGGTGGCGGCCGTGCTGTGCCACTTTTCCAGCAGCTCGGCCTCGACGAAGGCGAAGCTGATCGCCTCCAGATAATCGCGTGCGACCAGCTGGCGACGGACGTCGGTCTCGGCGAGACGGGTCTCGCTGGGCGCGGCAATACGCGCCGGGCCACCCGGCACGGTGGTCGGGATCCGGTCGTAGCCGTGAATCCGCGCCAGCTCCTCGATCAGGTCTTCCTCGATGGCGATGTCGAAGCGACGGCTCGGTGCGGTCACCTGCCAGCCCTCGGCTGCGGTCACGACCTGCATGCCCAGCGCGCGCAGGATCCGCTCGATCTCGGCGTCGGCGATCTCGATGCCAAGTACGCGGGCGACGCGCGCACGGCGCAGCACGATCGTCGCAGGGGTCGGCAGGTATTCGGCCAGCACGGCCTCGCTGACCGGACCCGGGGTACCGCCGGCCAGGTCGAGCACCAACCGGGTCGCAAGCTCGATCGCCGTGCGCGGCAGTTCCGGATCCACGCCGCGCTCGAAACGGTGCCCGGCATCGGTGTGCAGGCCGAGGCGGCGGCCACGGCCCATGATCGCGGCCGGCGCGAAATGCGCGGCCTCGAGGAACACATGTCGGGTCGCGTCGGTGACCCGGGTGTCCAGCCCACCCATCACGCCAGCCAGTGCGACCGGGCGATCGGCATCGGTGATGGCGAGGAAATAGTCGTCCAGCTCGACTTCGCGACCGTCCAGCAGCGCCAGTCGCTCGCCGGCACGCGCGCGGCGCACGCCGACCGGGCCGCTGAGCGTGTCCAGGTCGAAGGCATGCATCGGCTGGCCCAGCTCCAGCATCACGTACTGGGTGATATCGACCAGCAGCGACACCGGCCGCACGCCACTGCGACGCAGCCGCTCGGCCATCCACACCGGCGTGCGCGCGTTGGCGTCCACGCCTTCGATCACGCGCCCGCAGTAGCGCGGCGCGTCGGCGCCGGCGTGCAGCTGCACGGCCAGCTCGCGTGCGCTCGCCGCGGGGATCGCGGCCACGTCCAGCGCAGTCACTTCACTCGCGCAGGCCGCGGCGACGTCGTAGGCGATGCCGCGCACGCTGAAGCAATCGGCGCGGTTGGGGGTCAGCTTGATCTCGATGCTGGCGTCGGGCAGGCCCAGATAATCGGTCAGCGCCGAGCCGACTGGCGCGTCATCGGGCAGCTCCAACAGGCCGGACGCATCGGCGTCCAGGCCCAGCTCCTTGGCCGAGCAGAGCATGCCGTTGGATTCCACACCGCGCAGCTTGGCCGCCTTGATCGCAATACCGCCGACGTTCGAGCCGACCGTGGCCAGCGGCGCGACCAGGCCCGAGCGCGCGTTCGGCGCGCCGCAGACGATCTGCAGCAGCTGGCCGCTGCCGGCATCGACCTGGCAGACCTGCAGGCGGTCGGCTTCCGGGTGCTTCACCGCCTCGACGATGCGGGCGACGACGACACCGGCCAGGCCGTCGCCGAGCGCGGTCACTTCTTCGACTTCCAGGCCGATCGCGGTCAGCGTCGCGGCCAGTCCGTCGCGGTTGGCGGAGGTCGGCACATGGCTGCGCAGCCAGTTCTCGGAGAATTTCATCGTGATCGTGGTCCAGTGCGCGGGCCGTGGCCCGCGGTGAATTTCGGATGTAGGGGGGCGGCTGGCGCGCTTCAGGCGAACTGGCGCAGGAAGCGCACGTCGTTCTCGAAGAACGCACGCAGGTCGTTCACGCCGTAGCGCAGCATGGCGAAGCGCTCCACGCCCAGGCCGAAGGCGAAGCCGGTGTAGCGCTCCGGGTCAATGCCGCAGTTGCGCAGCACGTTCGGGTGGACCATGCCGCAGCCGAGCACTTCCAGCCAGCGCACGCTGCCGTCCGGCTGCTGCCAGGCGATATCCACTTCCGCACCCGGCTCCACGAACGGGAAGTAGCTGGGGCGGAAGCGCATCTGGAAGTCGCGCTCGAAGAACGCGCGCACGAACTCGGCCAGCGTGCCCTTGAGGTCGGCAAAAGTGGCGTGCTCGTCGACCAGCAGGCCTTCGACCTGGTGGAACATCGGCGAGTGGGTCTGGTCGCTGTCGCTGCGGTAGACCTTGCCGGCCGCGATCATGCGCAGCGGCGGTGCGTGCTCGTCCATGTAGCGGACCTGCACGCCGGAAGTGTGCGTGCGCAGCAGGCGGGCCACGCCGGCCGCATCCGGCGGGAAATAGAACGTGTCGTGCATCGCACGCGCCGGATGGTGCGGCGGGAAGTTCAGCGCCTCGAAGTTGTGCCAGTCGTCCTCGATCTCCGGGCCGTCGGCCAGCTCATAACCGAGCCGCCCGAAGATCTCGGCGATGCGCTCCAGCGTGCGCGACACCGGATGGATGCCGCCGCGCTGGCCGACGCGGCCTGGCAGGGTCACGTCGATCGCCTCGCCAGCCAGGCGCGCGTCGAGCGCGACCTCGTCCAGCAGCGCCTTGCGCGCGGCCAGGGCCTCGCCGACGGCGTCGCGGGCGCGGTTGATCGCCTCGCCGGCGGCTTTGCGGGCCTCGGCCGGCAGCACGCCGAGCTGCTTGAGCTGGGCGGTGATGCTGCCCTGCTTGCCGAGCAGGCCGATGCGCAGCGCTTCCACCGCCTCGGGGGTCTGCGCCGCGGCGATGTCCGCCAGCGCCTGCGCCGACAGGGATTCGATTTCGCTCATGGAGTTTTTGCCTTTCGGAAAAACAAATGGGGAAGGACTCGCGCCCTTCCCCACGTGCCGGACGGCGAGCCGTCCAGTGCCACTTTTACGGTGGAGAGGCGGCTCAGGCCGCCAGGGCGCTCTTCGCCTTCTCGGCCAGCGCCGTAAACCCGGCCGCGTCGTGCACGGCGATGTCCGCCAGCACCTTGCGGTCGAGGGTGATGCCAGCCTTCAGCAGGCCGTTGATGAAACGGCTGTAGCTCAGGCCGTTGCTGCGGGCAGCCGCGTTGATGCGGGTGATCCACAGCGAGCGGAAATTGCGCTTCTTCTGCTTGCGGCCGATGTAGGCGTACTGCTGCGCCTTGATGACCGCCTGCTTGGCGACGCGGAAAACCTTGCGACGGGCGTTGTAGTAGCCCTTGGCGAGGTCGAGAACCTTCTTGTGACGGCGGCGCGCCTGGACGCCACGCTTGACTCGTGCCATTGGTCAGTCCTCCTCAGAGATACGGCAGCATGCGGTCCAGACGGCCCGCGTCCTCGGCACGAACATGGTTCGTCTGCCGCAGGTTGCGCTTCCGCTTGGTCGCCTTCTTGGTGAGGATGTGGCTACGGTTGGCGTGGCCAGCCTTGTACTTGCCGGAGGCGGTCTTGCGGAAACGCTTGGCCGCCGCCCGGTTGGTCTTGATCTTGGGCATTGCTATGTCCTTGATGGGAGCTTTCACTGGCGCGGGCGGTGGCCTCGCGCGCCCTTGGGCACGCAACCACGCTTTCCATCCTTGCCCACACCGGTCGGTAAGCCATTGATCCTGTTGAGATCACGGCAGGTCCTGCGGCTGTTGCCAGCCACCCCGGCGAACCGGAGCCGCGCATTATGCCTGCTGCGGGTTTGCCTTGCAAATCAGCGGGTTCCCGATCCGCCGGGACCGTTCAGCCCTCCGGAAAAGCGGAAGGGCGCCGTGCGGCGCCCTTCTGCCAACCCGTCGCGGCCGGATGGCTGCGCGGATCACTTCCTCTTCGGCGCGATCATCATGACCATCTGCCGGCCTTCCAGCCGCGGACGCGATTCGATGATGATGTCGTCGCCCAGGTCGGCCTCGATCCGCGCGGCCATCTGCCGGCCCAGTTCCTGGTGGCTCATCTCGCGGCCACGGAAGCGGATGTTGACCTTGACCTTGTCGCCCTCTTCCAGGAAGCGGCGCATGTTGCGCAGCTTGATCTGGTAGTCGCCCTCGTCCGTGACCGGACGGAACTTGAGCTCCTTGATCTCGACCTGCTTGGTCTTCTTCTTGGCCTCGTTGGCCTTCTTCTGCAGCTCGAACTTGAACTTGCCGAAGTCCATGATCTTGCAGACCGGCGGATCGGCGTTGGGCTGGATCTCGACGAGGTCGAGTTCTTCGTCTTCGGCCATGCGCAGCGCTTCATCGCGCGACAGCACGCCGATCATCTCGCCGTCGGATCCGATCACGCGCACGCGCGGGACGCGGATCTCGCCGTTCTTCCGGTTTTGTTTCTCTGGGGTACTGATGTTTCGGTCTCCAGGGGTGGACTGGGCGGTGGGCCGGCGGGGGCCGGCGACACCTTTTCTGGTTTACGCCAACTCTTGCGAACGCAGCGTTTCGGCGAACGCGGACACCGACATTGTGCCCAAATCTTCCCCTGAACGCGTGCGCACCGCCACGGCGCCGTTCTCCTTCTCGCGGTCTCCGACCACCAGCAAGTACGGCACCCGCTGCAGCGTGTGCTCGCGAATCTTAAAGCCGATCTTCTCGTTGCGCAAATCCGCCTCGACCCTGAACCCTTGATTTGCAAGGGTTTTCTGAACGTCGGCCACGTATTCAGCCTGGGCGTCGGTGATATTGGCTACCACCGCCTGGACCGGGGCCAGCCAGGCCGGGAACGAACCGGCGTGATGCTCGATCAGGATGCCGATGAACCGCTCCATGGAGCCGACGATGGCCCGGTGCAGCATGACCGGGTGCCGGCGCTGGCTGTTCTCGTCCACGTACTCGGCGCCCAGGCGGCCGGGCATCATGAAATCGACCTGCATCGTGCCCAGCTGCCAGGTCCGGCCGATCGCGTCCTTGAGGTGGTACTCGATCTTGGGGCCGTAGAAGGCGCCCTCGCCCGGCAGCTCCTGCCACTCCACACCGGCGGCACGCAGGGCCGAACGCAGCGCGTCCTCGGCCTTGTCCCAGGTGGCGTCGTCGCCAAGGCGGTTGTCCGGGCGCAGCGCGATCTTGATCTGGATCTCTTCGAAACCGAAGTCGGCGTACACCTTCAGCGCCTGCTGGTGGAAAGCGCGGACCTCCGCCTCGATCTGCTCCTCGGTGCAGAAGATGTGGCCGTCGTCCTGGGTGAACCCGCGCACGCGCAGGATGCCGTGCAGCGCGCCGGAGGGCTCGTTGCGATGGCAGGAGCCGAACTCGCCGTAGCGGATCGGCAGGTCGCGGTAGCTGTGCAGGCCCTGGTTGAACACCTGGACGTGGCCCGGGCAGTTCATCGGCATCCTGATCGAGCATCACGCCGGTTCGTTCC
>JAGHZW010000207.1:0-788 GCA_017745195.1 Pseudoxanthomonas sp.
TTCGACACGGTCTACGTCTCGCTGTGGAAGCACTTCAACGGCGCCGGCGACGCGGGTGCGCCCGGCCAGGCCGGTCGCCGCCAGCTGCGGCGCCAGCGCACGTGCCTGCGCACCGCGCACGGCCAGGAAGACCGAGTCGGCGCCCGCCGCGGCGGCCTGCGCCAGCTGCGCCGAAACGTCGCCGAGCTTTCCATTGGCGTCGGCCTCGCCGACGCTGACCACGCCGGCGACCTTGCCACCGCGTTCGGCCAGGCGCGCGCGGAACGCATCCACGGCGCGGCGGCCGTTGTCGTCGCTGCTGCCGATCACCAGCACGTTGCGGTGTTCGCGTGCCAGCAGGTAGTCGGCCGCGGCGATGCCGTCGTCTTCCGGCGCCAGCGAGAACGACAGGTGTCCCGGCGGCGGCGCGACATTGCCGCGGTTGAGCGCCAGGCCGGAAACGCGTGCATCGGCCTGGGCGAATACCGCGCCGACCTCGTCGCGGCCGAGCGGGCCGATCACGAAGTCGTTGCCGTCGGCGACGGCCTTTGCATACGCGGCGACTGCGCCGGCCGGCGTACCGGCGGTGTCGTAGAAGGTGACCGGCGGGCGGGCGCGGGTCTCCGCGTGATAACCGGCGAGCAGGCCATCGCGAACCGGGCCGGCGGCGGTGGCCAGCTGCCCGGACAGCGGCAGCAGCACGGCGAGCTTGCGCGGCGGGCGGAAACCGTCCGCAGCAGCCGGTGCGCGCTGGCTGAAGTCCCAGCCTGCGCCATGGTCGAACGGGCGCGGCCGCGCAGGTTGAAGAT
>JAGHZW010000207.1:848-1921 GCA_017745195.1 Pseudoxanthomonas sp.
CGCGTGCAGCGGCAGGCCACGGCGCACCAGTGCGCGTCCGGCGAAGTTGTACAGCGGATCGCCGGCGGGCAGCGCGGCGGCACGGGCCGACAGCGTGGCGTCGTCGAGCGAGGACAGCAGCCGCTCGATCTCGCGGCGGTTGTCGTCGCGGGCTGCGCCCTGCAGGCCGGCGTCGGCGCGGGCCCGCGCGGCCGCGGCACCGGCGACGTCGCCGCCGGCTTCCAGGCCTTGGCCCTGGGCCAGGTGCCAGCGCGCCTGCAGCGGCGCGGTCAGGGTCGTCGGATCGCTGCCGGCCAGCGCAGCCTGCACGCCGCCGGGCTGCTTGCCGGCAATGGCCAGTTCGGCCTGCAGCAGGGCCAGCCGGGCGCGGCTGGCACCCGCCGTGCGGTGTGCATCGGCCTGCGCGGCCGTGCTGCGCGCCCTGGTGTCGTCGCCGGCTTCGTGCCAGGCGAAGGCGGCGTCGGCCAGCAAGGCGTTGCGCTGGGCGCTCTTGGCGGCCGCGGCCAGTGCTTCCAGGCGCTGCGCGGCTTCGCGTGCCTGGCCCTGTTCCAGCAGCGCCAGCGCGGCGGTGTGTTCGGGGGCGGCGGTCGGCGCGGTGGCGACGCTGGCGCAGCCGGCGGCCAGCAGCAGGGCCAGCACCGGGGCCAGCCAGCCCAGGCGGTGGAAGGGCATCGCGGGACGCGCGTGGTTCGGCATGTCCATCCGTCGGCCGGGCCTGTCGGTGAAAGGGCTTAGGATTCTACCTTTCCCCGTACGACGAACCTGCATGCCCGTCGCAACACTCCACGTCGTCGCCACGCCGATCGGCAATCTCGGCGACCTGTCCCCGCGCGCGCAGCAGGTGCTGCGCGAGGTCGCGGCGATCTGTGCCGAGGACACCCGCCGCAGCGGCCAGCTGCTGGCCCATTTCGGGATCGGCACGCCGCTGCTGGCCCTGCACGAACACAACGAGCAGCAGCTGGCCGAGCGCCTGGTGGCGCGGCTGCTGGGCGGCGAGTCGCTGGCCCTGGTCAGCGACGCCGGCACGCCGCTGGTCAGCGATCCCGGCTACCGGCTGGTGCGCGACGAGCAGC
>JAGHZW010000207.1:1956-16623 GCA_017745195.1 Pseudoxanthomonas sp.
AGACCGTGCTCGACGGCGATCTGGCCGCACTGCACGCGCGGGTGCTGGCCGACGCCGACCAGCGCAAGGGCGAGTTCGTGCTGGTGGTGCAGGGCATGGGCGAGGATGCCGATGCGAAACTGGCCGAAGGCCGTCGCGTGCACGCGATCCTGGCCCGGCAACTGCCGCCCTCGGTCGCGGCCAAGCTGGCCGCCGAGATCACCGGCGCCCCGCGCAAGGCCCTGTACGGCACCTCCGAGTCGAACGACTGATCCGCCAACGGTTGTGCGGCGATTGATTGCCACAACCGCGGAAGCGTGGGGCGCAGTCGGGGCGAACTTCGTGCGTGCATCCGCCGCCAAGGCCGGCCATCGCCATAGCCCCTTGGCAAGGGGGGGGCCGCGGCAGCGGCGGGGGATCGGAAAGGCAATGAGCGGGGCCCGGAGTTTGCTGCGCAAACTCCGGGGGGAATTTTGCGGAAAAAGCCGTAAAATACCCGCGGCGGAGCCGGCCAGACAGTCGCGTCATGCGCAAGCATGCCGAGGAAAGTCCGGGCTCCACAGGGCACGGTGCCAGGTAACGCCTGGGCGGCGCGAGCCGACGGAAAGTGCAACAGAAAGATACCGCCGATGGCCCGCGTCTCTTCGGAGCGAGGGATCAGGCAAGGGTGAAATGGTGCGGTAAGAGCGCACCGCGAGTCCGGCAACGGACCGGCACGGCAAACCCCACCGGGAGCAAGGCCAAATAGGGACCCCATGACGTCGCCCGCGTCGGGTCCGGGTAGGCTGCTCGAGCGTAGCGGTGACGCTGCGCCTAGAGGAATGACTGTCCACGACAGAACCCGGCTTATCGGCCGGCTCCGCCCCTTTCCTTCACCGACGCCAGGTGTCCGCATGCCGGGCCCTGGCGGTTGCGTACGGGCCGGGTTTGCGTTCGCCGCGGTGCCGGCGGCGATAACGGAAGACCGTGACCGGAATCCCATCCTGGTGCGCTGCCGCATCGCATCGCCGGGCGGTATTCGCGTGGCTCCGGCGACCCTTGTGCGTGATGAATCTCAAAATTTGAGACTAAACAGCGACTTGTGGAAAACCCTTGAACTTGTCTGTGAACATTGCTGCAAGCCATTGAGCCAGCAGGTGATTTTTTCCTCCGAATCCTGTTGACAACCCTGTTGGTGACTCCTAAGGTGGACATTCGTGGGGAAACCGGGATTTCTGTGGTTTTCCGTGATTGAATGGCACTCACAAGACGGGTCGGGCAGCAGCGAACGTGTTCCAGGGCGAGACCGCCATCACAGTGGATGACAAGGGACGGGTGGCCATTCCGACGGCCTACCGCGACCTGGTCGCGCGCGAGTGCGGCAACCGCCTGGTGATCGCCTACAACCCGTTCGAAGCCGGCTCGCTGTACCTGTACCCGTTCAAGGAATGGGAGCGGGTGCGCGATTCGGTCAATGCGCTGCCCAGCACCCGCGCCGCCCACCGCAGCCTGCAGCTGAAGCTGGTCGGCGCGGCGACGCCGGTGGAGCTGGACGGCAACGGCCGCATCGGCATCCCGGCCAGCCACCGCAGCGCGGTGGGCATCGAGAAGCGGGCCGTGCTGCTGGGCATGGGCGACAAGTTCGAACTGTGGAGCGAGCACGCGCATCACGCGCAGATCCAGCGGACGTTGTCCGACGAGGATCTGAGCGAGCACATGCTCGACCTGAAGTTGTGATGGCGGGGGACCGGATGCGCAACAAGGCGCAGCCCGGCCACCCCGCGGACCCGTCGGCGCCGGCGGCGCACCTGCCGGTGCTGTTCGCGCAGGTCATGGACGGATTGCGTGTGGTCGAGGACGGACGCTACCTGGACGGCACCTTCGGCCGCGGCGGGCATGCGCGTGGAGTGCTGGAACGACTTGGCCCGGGAGGCCGGCTGCTGCTGATGGACAAGGACCCGGAAGCGATCGCGGAGGCCGAACGGAGTTTCGGCGGCGACGCACGCGTGTCCATCCGCCGCGGCAGCTTCGCGTCGCTCGGCAGCTGGGAGCAGGCGCGCGAACTCGACGGGCTGCTGTTCGACCTGGGCGTGTCCTCGCCGCAGCTGGACGTGGCCGAACGCGGCTTTTCGTTCGGCAAGGACGGCCCGCTGGACATGCGCATGGACCCGGAATCCGGCGAGAGCGCCGCGCAATGGCTGGCCCATGCCGACGAGCGCGAGATCGCCGACGTGCTGTGGACCTATGGCGAGGAGCGGCAGAGCCGGCGCATCGCACGCGGCATCGTCGCCCGCCGCGCGCAGGAACCGCTGGCGCGCACCGCGCAGCTGGCCGACCTGATCGGCTCGATCGTGCCGCGCGGCAAGGACAAAAGCCATCCGGCCACGCGCAGCTTCCAGGCGATCCGCATCCACATCAACCGCGAGCTGGCCGATCTCGAGACCGGCCTCGATGCGGCGCTGGCCGCGCTGAAGCCGGGCGGACGGCTGGCGGTGATCTCGTTCCACTCGCTGGAAGACCGCATCGTCAAGCAGTTCATCGCCCGCCATGCCAAGGCGCCGCCGGCGAACCGGCGCATGCCGCAGCTGCAGGACTTCGTGCCCGTGCTGGCCGACGTGGGCGGCGGCGCGATCCGCGCCGACGACGCCGAACTGGTCGCCAATCCGCGTTCCCGCAGCGCCGTGCTGCGCGTGGCCGAGAAGCTCGACGCCGACGGGAGGAAAGCCGCATGAGCCGCTTCCTGCTCGCCGTGCTGCTGCTGGGCCTGGTCGCCACCGGCATCTTCGTGGTCTACGAGCGCTACCGCCACCGCCAGCTGTTCGTCGAACTGAGCCGGCTGGAACGCGAACGCGACGAACTGAACATCGAATTCGGCCGCCTGCAGCTGGAACAGGCGACCTGGGCGCAGGCCAACCGCATCGATCAGGTCGCGCGCGAGCGGTTGGGAATGAAGTTCCCCGAGGCCGAGGACATCGTGGTGGTGCGGCCATGAACCGTCCGGTCCGCAACCGCAGCATCTTCAACCTGCGCGGCCGCATGATGCTGGTCGGCGTGACCCTGGGCCTGTGCTCGGTGGCGCTGGTCGGCCGCGCGGCGTACGTGCAGCTGGTCAACGCCGACTTCTACCAGCGCCAGGGCGAGGCCCGCTTCGTCCGCGAGATCCCGATTCCGACCTCGCGCGGCATGATCACCGACCGCAACGGCGAGCCGCTGGCGGTGTCCACGCCGGTGGAATCGGTGTGGGGCAACCCGCAGGAACTGATGCACCACCAGGATCGCCTGCCGGAGCTGGCGCGCGCGCTGGGCGTGCCGCAGGACGAACTGATCCGCCGCCTGTCGCAGCGCGCCGACAAGGAATTCGTCTACCTAAAGCGCCGGATCAACCCGGACCAGGCCAAGGCCATCCTCGCCCACAACGTGCCGGGCGTGTTCTCGCAGCGCGAGTTCCGTCGCTTCTACCCGCAGGGCGAGGCGATGGCGCACGTGCTGGGCTTCACCAACATCGACGACCGCGGCCAGGAAGGCCTGGAGCTCGCGTTCGACGAATGGCTGCGCGGCAAGCCCGGCGCCAAGCGCGTGATCCGCGACCGCCAGGGCCGCACCGTCGAGAACATCGACCTGGTCCGCGCCGCCGAGCCGGGCAAGGACCTGACCCTGAGCATCGACCGCCGGATCCAGTTCCTGGCCTATCGCGAGCTGCGCAATGCGCTGACCGCGCACAACGCCAGCAGCGGTTCGGTGGTGGTGATGGACGTGGCCACCGGCGAAGTGCTGGCGATGGTCAACCTGCCCAGCTACAACCCCAATGCGGTCGCCGGCGCCAGCCAGGACGTGCACCGCAACCGCGCGGTGACCGACCTGGTCGAGCCCGGCTCGACGATGAAGCCGATCACCGTGGCCGCCGCGCTCAACGCCGGCAAGATCACCGCGGCCAACCGCTACGACACCAATCCCGGCTACATGGCGCTGGGCAAGTACACGATCCGCGACCACCACAATTACGGCGTGCTCGACGTCACCGGCATCATCACCAAGAGCTCGAACCTGGGCGCGGTGAAGCTGTCCGAGCCGCTGCCGAACCAGTACTTCTACGAGTTCATCCGCGGCTTCGGCTACGGTGCCGCGCCGCACAGCGGCTTCCCGGGCGAGGCGATCGGCTCGCTGCGCGAGCCCGCGCGCTGGGACGGCCTGACCAAAGCGACCATGTCCTACGGCTACGGCCTGTCGGTCACTCCGCTGCAGATCGCGCAGGCCTACGCGGCGCTGGGCAACCACGGCCGGCTGACCCCGCCGACCTTCGTCAAGGGCCAGATCAACGAATCGCGCCAGGCGGTCAAGCCGGAGATCGCCGACCAGGTGCTGCGGATGATGCAGACCGTCACCGAACCCGGCGGCACCGCCACCCAGGCCGCGATCCTCGGCTACCACGTGGCGGGCAAGACCGGCACCGCGCGCCAGGCCTCGGCCGGCGGCTACGCCAAGCGCTACACGACCACCTTCGCCGGTCTGGTGCCGGCGTCCAACCCGCGTTTCGCCACCGTGGTGGTGATCAACGACCCGCAGTCCGGTTCGTATTTCGCCGGCCTGGTCTCGGCGCCGGTGTTCCGCAGCGTGATGGAGGATGCGCTGCGCCTGATGGACGTCCCGCCCGATGACATCGACACCTGGCTGGCGGCGCAGGCCAAGGGCGAGGCCAAGCGCCAGGCTTCGGCGCCGAAGCTGCCCACCGCGATCGACGAGGAATACGAGGAAGACCTCACCATTCCGCCGGCGATGACCGAGGCGGGCGCGGACACCGGCGGCGGAGGCCATCGATGAACCGCGCCATGCCGCTGTCGCGCCTGCTGCCCGACGTCGCGCTGCCGCGCGACATCGCCGTTTCCGGGCTGGTGATGGACAGCCGCGAGGTAAGTCCGGGCAACGCCTTCGTCGCCATCGCCGGCTTCGGCACGCACGGCCTGGCCTTCACCGCACAGGCCCGCGCGGCCGGCGCCGCCGCGATCCTGTTCGAGCCGCCCGCGCCGGAGGAGTATCCGGCGCCGGACGACGCCATCGCCGTGCCCGGTCTGCGCGCGCGGCTCGGCGCGATGGGCGATCTCTTCCACGGCCATCCTTCGCACGCGATGACGATGGTCGGCGTCACCGGCACCAACGGCAAGACCTCCACCGTGCAGCTGCTGGCCCAGGCCTGGCACCTGCGCGGGCTGGCCAGTGGCAGCGTCGGCACGCTCGGCGCGGGGCGCTACGGCCAGGTCCAGCCGACCGGGTTCACCACGCCCCTGGTGCTGCGCATGCATGCGCTGCTCGGCGAGCTGCGCGACGCCGGCGTGCAGGCGGTAGCGATGGAAGTCAGTTCGCACGCGCTCGACCAGGGGCGCGTGGATGGCGTGCATTACGACGTGGCCGTGTTCACCAACCTCACCCGCGACCATCTCGACTATCACGGCGACATGGCCAGCTACGGCGCGGCCAAGGCGCGCCTGTTCGGCCGTCCCGGGCTGAAGGCGGCGGTGCTCAACCTGGACGACGAATTCGGCCGCGTCCTCAACGGCGAACTGCCCGACGAGGTGCGCGCCTTCGGCGTGAGCTCTCGCGGCCAGGCCGACGCGGCCCTGCGCGCCGAATCGCTGCGCTTCGACAACCGCGGCCTGGCGTTCGACCTGGTCTACGACGGCCAGGCCCATCCCGTGCGTTCGCCGCTGCTGGGCCGTTTCAATGTCGACAACCTGATGGCGGTCGCGGGCGTGCTGTTCGCGCTGGACGAGACGCCGGCCACGATTGCCGCCACGCTGTCGCAGCTGCAGCCGGTGGCCGGACGCATGAACCGCCTCGGCGGCGATGGCGAACAACCGCTGGTGGTCATCGACTACGCGCATACGCCCGACGCGCTGGCCCAGGCCCTGACCAGCCTGCGTGCGCATGCGACGGCGAAGCTGGTCTGCGTGTTCGGCTGCGGTGGCGACCGCGACCGCGGCAAGCGCCCGCAGATGGCGCGGATCGCCGAGGCCGAGGCCGACGTGGTGATCGTCACCGACGACAATCCGCGTGGCGAGGATGGCGACGCGATCGTCGCCGACATCCGTGCCGGCTTCGAAGCGCCGGCAGCGGTCACGGTGGAACGCGACCGCGCCCGTGCGATCGCCCGTGCGATCGGCCAGGCCGGTCCGGACGACATCATCCTCGTCGCCGGCAAGGGTCACGAGCCGTACCAGGAAGTGGCCGGCGTGCGCCATCCGTTCGACGACACGGAGGTGGCGCAGCGCGCACTGGAGTCCAGGGGCACGCCGCGCAATGACGCACACATGGTGCGGCCGCAGGATGCGGGAGGGCAGCCATGAACCGGATTCCGCTCTCGCTTATCGCGCACTGGGCTGGCGGCGAACTGCACGGCGACGACACCGTGGTCGAAGCGGTCAGCCACGACACCCGCCAGCTCGGCCCCGGCAGCCTGTACGTGGCCCTGCGCGGCGAACGCTTCGACGGCCATGATTTCGCCGTCGACGCGGCCATGCGCGGCGCATCCGCGCTGCTGGTCGAGCGCCTGCTGGAACTGGATCCGCCGCTGCCGCAGGTGCTGGTCGAGGACAGCGAACGCGCGCTGGCGCGGATCGCCGCCGGCATCCAGCGCGATCGCCGCGCGCGCGTGGTCGCGATCACCGGCAGCAACGGCAAGACCAGCGTCAAGACGCTGGTGCTGGCGATCCTGCAGCGCGCAGGCCAGGCCTACGCCAACCCGGGCAACCGCAACAACGAGATCGGCCTGCCGCTGGCGGTGATCGACGCACCGGAAGACGCCGACTTCGCCATCTACGAGATGGGCGCCGGCAAGCCCGGCGACATCGCCTACCTGACCGCGGTGGTGCGTCCGGACGTGGCTCTGGTCAACAACATCGCCGCCGCCCACCTGGAGCGGATGGGCAGCCTGCTCGGCGTGGCCGAGACCAAGGGCGCGATCTACGCCGCGCTGGGCGATGGCGGCGTTGCCGTGGTCAACGCCGACGATGCGTTCGGCAGCTGGTTCGAGCAGCAGGTCATCCGCGCCGCCGACAGCGGCCGGCGCGTGCTGCGCTTCGGCCTGGAAGCCAGCGCCGACGTCACCGCGCGCGACATCGCGACGACCGGGCAGGGCAGCCGCTTCGTGCTGGTCACGCCGCAGGGCGAGGCCGAGGTGGCGCTGGCCCTGCCGGGCCGGCACAACGTGCGCAATGCGCTGGCCGCCGCGGCCATGGCCCTGGCCTGCGAGGTGCCGCTGGCGGACATCGCCGCGGGCCTGGCTGATGCGCGGCCGGTACCGGGCCGTCAGGTATCGCACGCGCTTCCGAATGGAGCGTTGCTGATCGACGACAGCTACAACGCCAATCCCGGATCGGTAGCCGCGGCGATCGACGCGCTGGTCGCATCCGGCGACGAGGCCTGGCTGGTGCTGGGCGACATGCGCGAACTCGGCCCGGAGGCCGGAGCGCTGCATGCCGACGCCGGCACCCGCGCGCGCGAAGCCGGCATCGCCCGGCTGTACGCGCTCGGTCCGCTCAGCGCCGCCGCAGCACGGGCGTTCGGCGACCACGGACGCCATTTCGAAACGCACGAGGCGCTCACCGCGGCCCTGGATGCCGACCTGCGCGCCCACGCGCCGGTGTCGGCCGCCGATGGCGCCGGTCGTGGCCTGCGCGTGCTGGTCAAAGGTTCGCGCGGAAGCGCGATGGACAGGATCGTGACTGCGCTGCTCGCGCGAGGGGACGCTACGGATGTTGCTTGAACTGGCGCGCTGGCTGCAGGGACTGGAGAACTTCTTCGGCCTGTTCGCCTACCTTACCTTCCGCGGCATCCTTGCCGCGCTGACCTCGCTGTTCCTGTCGCTGTGGTGGGGCCCGGCGGTGATCCGCCGCCTCGGCCAGCTCAAGGGCGGCCAGCCGATCCGCAAGGACGGCCCGCAGTCGCACTTCTCCAAGGCCGGCACGCCGACCATGGGCGGCGCGTTGATCCTGATCACGATCCTGGCCTCGGTGCTGCTGTGGGGCGACCTGCGCAACAAATACGTGTGGACCGTGCTGCTGGTGATGCTGGCCTTCGGCGTGATCGGCTGGTACGACGACTGGATCAAGATCGTCAAGCGCGACCCGAACGGGCTCAAGTCGCGCTGGAAGTACCTTCTGCAGTCGATCTTCGGCCTGGCCGCCGGCCTGTACCTGTGGCTGTACGCCGACGTGCCGGCGGCGACGACCTTCTACGTGCCGTTCTTCAAGTCGATCGCGCTGCCGCTGGCCGGCGTTGGCTTCGTCGCCATCGCCTACTTCTGGATCGTCGGCTTCTCCAACGCGGTCAACCTGACCGACGGCCTGGACGGCTTGGCGATCATGCCGACGGTGCTGGTGGCCTGCGCGCTGGGCGTGTTCGCCTACGCCTCCGGTAATGCGGTTTTCTCCAACTACCTGCAGATCCCGCAGGTGCCTGGCGCCGGCGAGCTGATCATCATCTGCGCGGCGATCGCCGGCGCGGGCCTGGGCTTCCTCTGGTTCAACACCTATCCGGCGATGGTGTTCATGGGCGACATCGGCGCGCTGGCGCTGGGCGCGGTGCTGGGCACGATCGCGGTGATCGTCCGCCAGGAACTGGTGCTGGTGGTCATGGGCGGCATCTTCGTCATCGAGACGCTCTCGGTGATGATCCAGGTGGCCTCGTTCAAGCTCACCGGCAAGCGCGTGTTCCGGATGGCGCCGATCCATCACCACTTCGAGCTGAAGGGCTGGCCGGAGCCGCGCGTGATCGTCCGCTTCTGGATCATCTCGGTGATCCTCGTCCTCGTCGGCCTGGCGACGTTGAAGGTCCGCTGATGAACGACCTTTCGCGCCAGGCGACCCGGTTGGAGGCCATCGGCGGCCAGTTCGACCCGTGGCTGACCGGCGCGGCGCTGGCGCTCGCCTGCCTGGGCGTGGTGATGGTCGGCTCGGCCTCGGTGGCGATCGGCGAGACCCTGGGCGTGGGCCCGTTCTACTACCTGGTCCGGCATGCGCTGTTCCTCGGCGTGGGCGTTGCCTTGGCCGCGGTGGTGATGCGCACCGAGCTGAAGGCGGTGGAGAAGTACAACCAGTACCTGCTGCTGGGCTGCTTCCTGCTGTTGCTGCTGCCGTGGCTGCCGGGCCTGGGCGTGAGCGTCAACGGCGCACGGCGCTGGATCAACTTCGGCATCTCGCGTTTCCAGGTGGTGGAAGCGGTGAAGGTGCTCTACATCGTCTGGCTGGCCAGCTACCTGGTCCGCTTCCGCGACGAGGTCAACGCGACCTGGCCGGCGATGCTCAAGCCGCTGGGCGTGGCCGGCCTGCTGATCGTCATGCTCCTGGCCCAGCCGGACTTCGGCTCGGCCACGCTGCTGCTCGGCATCACCGCCGGCATGCTGGTGCTGGGCGGCGTGAACCTGCCGCGCATGTCGATGCCGGTGGTGGTGGCCCTGCCGGCGATGGTCGCGCTGGTGGTGTTCGAGCCGTACCGCATGCGCCGCGTCACCTCGTTCATGGATCCGTGGCAGGACCAGCTCGGCGCCGGCTACCAGTTGAGCAACGCGCTGATGGCGATCGGTCGCGGCGAATGGTTCGGCGTGGGCCTGGGCGCGTCGGTGCAGAAGCTCAGCTACCTGCCCGAGGCGCACACCGACTTCATCTTCTCGGTGATCGCCGAGGAACTGGGCTTCGCCGGCGTGTGCGTGGTGGTCGCCCTGTACGGGTTGCTGGTCGGCCGAGCGCTGTACCTGGGCATGCAGTGCGTGGAGATGCGCCGCCACTTCGCCGGCTACATCGCGTTCGGCGTGGCGTTGTGGATCGGCATGCAGACCTTCGTCTCGATCGGCGTGAACCTGGGCATGCTGCCGACCAAGGGCCTGACCCTGCCGCTGGTGTCCTCCGGCGGCTCCAGCGTGATGATGACCTGCGTGGCCATCGGCCTGCTGCTGCGCGTGTCCTACGAACTCGACCGCGCCGAGCGCCAGCGCGCCGTGCGCCAGGAGAGCGCGCCGGTGGCCGCGGCCGCTGCGCCGGCGGAACCAGCGCCCGCACCCAGGGCAGCGCAGCGCGCGCCGGAAGCGCGCCCGGCCCCGGCCCCGGCGAAGGACACCCATCCCGCGGGAATCAGCCTGCGCGGCCGCGGTACTTCGCGCGTGGAACCGACGTTCGGGAGCTTCTCGTGAACGCCGCGAGCCGTACCCTCGATGCCGGCCGCCCGGTCGTGGTCATGGCCGGCGGCACCGGTGGCCACATCTTCCCGGCGCTGGCGGTGGCGCAGGTGTTGCGCGATCGCGGCGTGCCGGTGGTGTGGCTCGGTGCGGCCGGGGCGATGGAAACCCGTCTGGTGCCCCAGCACGGGATCGAGATCGACACGCTGCCGGTGGCCGGCGTACGCGGCAAGGGCAAGCTGACCCTGCTCGCCGCGCCGTTCAAGCTGATGCGCGCGGTCGGCGCGGCGCGCGCGGTGCTGCGCCGGCGGCATCCACGTGCGGTGATCGGCTTCGGCGGCTTCGCCTCCGGTCCCGGCGGCCTGGCCGCGTGGCTGTCGCGGCTGCCGTTGCTGGTGCACGAGCAGAATCGCGCGCCGGGCATGACCAACCGGGTGCTGTCGAAGCTGGCCCGGCGCACGCTCAGCGGTTTCCCCGGCAGCTTTGCCAGGGAAGAGGTCGCAGGCAACCCGGTGCGCGCGGCGATCGCTGCGCTGCCATCGCCGGAACAGCGCCTGGCCGGTCGCGAGGGCGCGCTGCGCCTGCTCGTGCTCGGCGGCAGCCAGGGCGCGCGCGTGCTCAACGACGCGCTGCCGCTGGCACTGGCCGCGCTCGATGTCGAAGTGGACGTGCGCCACCAGTGCGGCGAGAAGCTGCGCGCCGAGGCCGAGCGCGCCTATGCCGCCGCCGGCGTGCCGGCGTGCGTCGAGGCCTTCATCGACGACATGGCGGCGGCCTATGCGTGGGCCGACCTGGTGGTGTGCCGCGCCGGGGCTTCGACCCTGGCCGAGCTGTGCGCCGCGGGCATCGGCAGCGTGCTGGTGCCGTTCGCCGCCGCGGTCGACGACCACCAGACCCGCAACGCCGAATACCTGGTCGAGAACGGCGCGGCCGTGCTGCTCAAGCAGGACGCACGGCTGGCCGACAACCTGCAGCCGGTGCTGCGCGAACTGCTCGCCGACCCGGCGCGGCGCCTGGCGATGGCGCGCGCCGCGCGCGCGCTGGCGCGGCCCGATGCGGCCACCCGCATCGCCGCGATCGTCCTCGAAGAATCCCTTCCTTCCGATATGTCTCCTGGAGTTTCCGCATGATCCGCCGCCTGCACGACACCGATGACCTGGTGCGCGCCTTTCCCTGCGTGCACTTCGTCGGCATTGGCGGCACCGGCATGAGCGGCATCGCCGAGGTGATGCTGACCCTGGGTTACGAAGTGTCCGGTTCGGACGCCGCCGAGAATACGGCCACCCGCCGCCTGGCGCGGCTGGGCGCGCGGGTGATCCGCGGCCATTCGGCGGCCAACGTGCTGGGCACCGACTGCGTGGTGGTGTCCAGCGCGATCCGCGAGGACAACCCGGAACTGATGGAGGCGCGCAGCCAGCGCATCCCGATCGTGCCGCGCGCGGCGATGCTGGCCGAACTGATGCGCTTCCGCCGCGGCATTGCCGTCGCCGGCACCCACGGCAAGACCACCACCACCAGCCTGACCGCGGCGGTGCTCAGCGAAGGCGGGCTGGACCCGACCTTCGTCATCGGCGGCCAGCTGCTCGCCGCCGGCGCCAATGCCAAGCTCGGTGGTGGCCAGTGGCTGGTGGCCGAGGCCGACGAGAGCGACGGCAGCTTCCTGCGCCTGAACCCGCTGGTGGCGATCATCACCAACATCGACGCCGACCACCTGGAGAACTACGGCGGCGACTTCGCCCGCCTGCAGTCGGCGTTCGCCGAGTTCCTGCAGCGCCTGCCGTTCTACGGCCTGGCGGTGCTGTGCATCGACGACCCGGAAGTCGCGGCGCTGGCGGCCCACACGCCGCGCCACGTGATGACCTACGGCACCGCCGAGAACGCCGACGTGCGCGCCGACGACATCGTCCAGGATGGCGCGCGCATGCGCTTCACCCTGCGCCTGCCGGAGGGCGCGACGGTGCCGGTGACCCTGGCGCTGCCAGGGCGGCACAACGTGCTCAACGCGCTGGCCGCCGCCGCGGTGGCCTGGCAGCTGGGCGTGTCGCCGGAGAATATTGCCGGCGCGCTGGAGAAGTTCGCCGGTATCGGCAGGCGCTTCAACGACCTGGGCGAAGTCGCCACCGCCGGCGGCGCGAAGGTGCGCGTGGTCGACGACTACGGCCACCACCCGAAGGAACTGGCCGCGGTGTTCGCCGCCGCGCGCGGTGGCTGGCCGGACAAGCGCCTGGTCGTGGCGTTCCAGCCGCATCGCTACTCGCGTACGCGCGACCAGTTCGACGCATTCGCCGCGGTGCTGTCGGAAGCCGACGCGCTGGTGCTGAGCGAGGTCTACCCGGCCGGCGAAGCGCCGATCCCCGGTGCCGACTCGCGTGCACTCGCCCGTGCGATCCGTGCGCGTGGCCGCAGCGAGCCGGTCGTGGTCGGCCAGGTCGCCGACCTGGTCCACGTGCTGCCCGACGTGCTGCAGGATGGTGACCTGCTGCTGATGATGGGCGCCGGCGACATCGGCTATGTCGCCCACCAGATTGCCGCCGACGGCTTCGCGGCGGAGGACAAGGCATGAGCACCTTCATGCTGCCGACGCCGCGTTTCGCCGATCCGACTGTGTTCGGCCGGGTCGCGGTGCTGATGGGCGGCACCAGCTCCGAACGTGAGGTTTCGCTGGATTCGGGCCGCAACGTGCTCGATGCACTGCGTGCGAATGGCGTCGATGCGCATGCAGTCGACGGCATCCCGGCGCTGGCCGAAGCGCTGCTGGCGAAGAAGTTCGACCGCGTCTTCAACGTGTTGCACGGCCAGCGCGGCGGCGGCGAGGACGGCGTGGTCCAAGGCTTGATGGATGCGCTCTCCGTGCCATACACCGGTTCGGGCGTGCTCGGCTCGGCGCTGGCGATGGACAAGGTGCGGACCAAGCAGGTGTGGCTGTCGCTGGGTCTGCCGACGCCGCGCTACGTGCGCCTGGCCAATGGCGTGGATGCCGCCTCGGTGCACGAGGCCGCGCGCAATCTGGGGTTGCCCGTCATCGTCAAGCCGTCCTCGGAAGGCTCGAGCGTCGGCGTCTCGCGCGTGCTGGCCGATGCCGACCTGGACGCCGCGGTCGAACTCGCCGCGCGCTACCCGGGCGAGCTGCTGATGGAGCAGATGGTGATCGGCGACGAGCTGACGGTCGGCATCCTCGGCGATATCGCGTTGCCGTCGATCCGGATCGTGCCCAAGGGCCAGTGGTACGACTACCACGCCAAGTACGTGGCCGAGGACACCCAGTATCTGTGCCCGGGCCTGGGCGAAGCGGACGAGGCGCAGATCGGCGCACTGGCGCTGGCCGCGTTCCGTGCCGCCGGCTGCAGCGGCTGGGGCCGGGTCGACGTGATGCGCGACCGCGACAGCGGCGCGCTGTACCTGCTCGAGGTCAACACCGCGCCGGGCATGACCAGCCATTCGCTGGTGCCCAAGGCCGCACGCCAGGTCGGGATCGGTTTCGAGGACCTGTGCTGGCGGATCCTGGAAGGCACGGTCCCGGCCGACACCGCCGCCGGAGGTGCCGACGCGTGAACGCGCTGCTGCGCATCCTGGCCTGGCTGCTCGCGGTGACGCTGGTCGCGTTGCCGGTGGTGGCCGTGCTCAACGGCTGGGTCGGCGCCGAGCGCTGGCCGCTGTCGCGCCTGCGCGTGACCGGCCAGTTCGAGCGGGTCCAGGCCGAGCAGCTGCGTGCCGCGGTGGCGCCGTATGCGGGTCGCGGCTTCTTCGCGGCCGACCTCGATGCAGCCCAGCGTGCGGTGGAGAAGCTGGCGTGGGTCGAGCACGCGCAGGTGCGCAAGCAGTGGCCCGATGTGCTCGAGATCCAGGTCGTGGAGCACAAGCCGTTCGCGTTCTGGGGAGAGGACCGGCTGCTGTCCGAGCGCGGCCAGCTGTTTCCGCTGCCGAAGGACCTGGCCGGCGAGCGGCTGCCGCGGCTGGGTGGCCCGGATGCACGCACCGCCGAGGTGGTCGAGCTGTACAACGAAGTGCGCAGCCTGTTCGCGCCGCTGGGTTACGGCGTGGCGCAGCTGGGCATGGACGCGCGTGGCAGCTGGTCGATGACCCTCGACAACGGCGTCGAAGTGGTGGTCGGGCGCGACGACGCGCGCGCGCGCCTGCAGCGCTTCGCCCGGGTCCTGCCGCAGCTGCTGGCGCAGCAGTCCCGGCCGATCGCCCGCGCCGACCTGCGCTACACCAACGGTTTCACCCTGGCCTGGGGCACGCCGGCCGGCCACACGAATTCCCCATCTCCGCAGGCGCCGGCCGGTGCCGCGCGGACGCAACCGCAAGCGAGCAGTACATGAACCGCAAAGGCGACAAGTCCCTCATCGTCGGCCTCGACATCGGCACCTCAAAGGTGGTGGCGCTGGTGGGCGAGTATTCGCCGGGCAACCCGATCGAGGTCATCGGCATCGGTTCGCACGAATCGCGCGGACTCAAGCGCGGCGTGGTGGTGGACATCGAGTCGACCGTGCAGTCGATCCAGCGCGCGGTCGAGGCGATGCGGCCGCGCGTGGATGGCCCGATGC
>JAGHZW010000207.1:16654-17588 GCA_017745195.1 Pseudoxanthomonas sp.
TTGCCGTCCTCCCACACCTCGAAATGCACGTGGGCGCCGGCACCACCGACATCGCGGTGTTCATCCAGGGCGCGATCTGCCACACCGCCTCGCTGCCGATCGCCGGCGACCACGTCACCAACGACATCGCGCACATGCTGCGCACGCCGACCCCGGAAGCCGAGCAGATCAAGGTGCGCTACGCCTGCGCGCTGGCCCAGCTGGCCACCGCCGAGGAAAGCATCCAGGTGCCGAGCGTCGGCGACCGTCCGCCGCGGCGCATGCCGCGCGCCTCGCTGGCGCAGGCCGTGCAGGGCCGCTACGAGGAAATCTTCGAAATGGTCCAAGCCGAGCTGCGCCGTTCCGGCTTCGAGGAGCTGGTCCGCGCGGGCATGGTCCTGACCGGCGGCGCCTCGAAGATGGAAGGCGTGGTCGAGCTGGCCGAGGAGATGCTGCAGATGCCGGTGCGCATCGGCATCCCGCAGCACGTCACCGGCCTGGGCGAAGTGGTCGGCAATCCGGTCCACGCCACCGGCGTGGGCCTGCTGCTGATGGGCAGCCAGATCGAGCATCCGCGCCGACCGTCGCTGCCCAGCGGTCGCGCCGGCAATTTCTTCAAGAAGATCTTCAAGTGGTACGGCGGCGAGTTCTAGGCCGCTTTGTTCGTGGAAGCAAGGAGTGGTGGGAAGTAGTTGTTGCAGGAGCCGGCTCCGCCGGCGACAGGGTGGCAGTAGACGGCACCAGCGGGCAGGCCCCGCCTGCTGTGGAACAGGCAAACGACAACTGACGCCGGAGCACAGAAAGCCGGCACTTATATAAAGAGGACAACGGACATGGCACATTTCGAACTGATCGAGAAGATGGCTCCGAACGCGGTGATCAAGGTCATCGGCGTCGGCGGTGGCGGCGGCCGACATCAGGTGCTCGACGGTCTGGATCTTGGCCTCGCCGTGGT
>JAGHZW010000208.1:0-4101 GCA_017745195.1 Pseudoxanthomonas sp.
CGAAACGGTGCTCGATGTCCGTCACTGGACGGACGCCTACTTCAGCTTCACCACCACCCGCGACGACGGTTTCCGCTTCGAGAACGGCCAGTTCGTGATGATCGGGCTGCCCAGCGAAGCGGGCCGGCCGATCCTGCGCGCCTACTCCATCGCCAGCGCCAACTGGGAAGAGCAGCTGGAGTTCTTCAGCATCAAGGTCGCCAACGGCCCGCTGACCTCGCGCCTGCAGCACATCAAGCCGGGCGACACCATCCTGGTCGGGCGCAAGCCGACCGGTACCCTGCTGATCAGCGACCTGTTGCCCGGCCGCAACCTGTACCTGCTCGGCACCGGCACCGGCCTGGCGCCGTGGCTGTCGGTGATCAAGGACCCGGAAACCTACGAGCGCTTCGAGCGCGTGGTCCTGTGCCATGGCGTGCGCAATGCCGCCGACCTGGCCTATCGCGACTACTTCGAGAAGGAACTGCCTCAGCACGAGTTCCTCGGCGAGACGATCCGCGACAAGCTGCTGTACTACCCCGCGGTCAGCCGCGAGGAGTTCCCCAACCACGGCCGCCTGACCGACCTGATGGCCAGTGGCGCAATGATGGAAACCCTGGGACTGGCACCGCTGGACCCCGAGCACGACCGCGCCATGATCTGCGGCAGCCCGCAGATGCTGGCCGACTTCCGCGCCCTGCTCGACGGCCGCGGCTTCACCGCCTCGCCGCGGATCGGCACCACCGGCCAGTACGTGTTCGAGCGCGCCTTCGTCGAGAAGTAGCCCTGCTCAACCCGCCGGCCGGGCCAGCGCCCGGTCGACGGCGCCGGCCAGCGCCTCGGGCCGCTCGCGCGGTGCGTAACGGGCCAGCACGCGGCCATCGCGGCCGACCAGGAACTTGGTGAAGTTCCACTTGATCGCGCCGGTCCCGAACAGGCCGCGCTTCTCGCGCTGCAACCAGCGCCACAGCGGGTGCGCACCCGGCCCGTTGACTTCGACCTTGGCGAACATCGGGAAGGTCACCCCGTAGTTCAGCGCGCAGAACTCGCGGATCTGGGCCTCGTCGCCGGGCTCCTGGTGGCCGAACTGGTCGCAGGGGAAGCCCAGCACGGCGAACCCCCGCTCGCGCCGCTCCTGCCACAACCGCTCCAGTCCGGCGTACTGCGGGGTGAAGCCGCAGCGCGAAGCCACGTTGACCACCAGCAGCACCTGCCCGGCGAACTCGGACAGGGCACGCGGGTGGCCGTCGATGTCGACGGCGGAGAAGGCATGGAGCGTGGTCATCGGCAACGACTTCCCGGCAAGGCAGGCCAGCATAACCGCCGCCGGCCTCCCCGCCCGGCCACCCACTCCGGGCGGAGGCGAGGTCGCATCCTTGGCTGAGACACCGGGCCGCCCGGGTTTTCCTATGCCTTTTGTCACGGGTCGCCGGGGCCGGCGGCACGTTAGATTCACACGAATCTTTCCGCAGGATCCGCTGTAATGAAGAAGACCGGCCTCTACCTGGCGCTCGCCGCCGCCCTTGGACTTGGCATGACCGCCTGCAACCGCACCGATGCCCCCGCCACCGGCGCCAACGCCACCGCCGAGCAGGCCGCGCCGGCCACCCAGGACAACCCGTTCTTCGTGCAGAGCGACCTGCCGCTGCAGTATCCGCACTTCGACACGATCAAGGACGAACACTTCGCTCCCGCCTTCGACGCCGGCATGGCCGAGCAGCTGAAGGAGATCGAGGCGATCACCGGCAATCCCGAAGCGCCGACCTTCGAGAACACCATCATCGCGCTGGAGAACAGCGGGCAGCTGCTGACCCGCGCCACCACCGTGTTCTTCAACCTGGTCGGCACCGACACCAACGACGCGCGCAAGCAGCTCGACGCCGACTACTCGCCGAAGTTCGCCGCCCACCGCGATGCGATCTTCCTCAACCCGCAGCTGTTCGCCCGCATCCAGGCGCTGTACGACAAGCGCGATACCCTGGGCCTGGACGCCGAGGGCGTGCGCCTGGTCGAACGCTACTTCACCGATTTCGTCCGCGCCGGCGCCAAGCTGTCCGACGCCGACAAGGCCAAGCTCAAGGACATGAACGCGCAGCTGGCGACGCTGGGTACCCAGTTCGACCAGAACGTGCTCAACGAGGTCAATGCTTCGGCGGTGACCTTCGACAGCGCCGACGCGCTGGCCGGTTCGACCGATGCGCAGATCACCAACGCCGCCGACGAGGCCAAGAAGCGCGGCCTGGAAGGCAAGTACGTGGTCACCCTGCTCAACACCACCGGCCAGCCGCCGCTGACCTACCTGAGCAACCGCGCCGCGCGGCAGAAGATCTTCGAGGCCTCGATCGCCCGCGGCAGCCGCGGCAACGAGTTCGACAACACCGGCGTGGTTTCGAAGGTGATCAAGCTGCGCGCCGAGCGCGCCAACCTGCTGGGCTTCCCGAACCACGCCGCCTACTCGCTGGCCGACTCCACCGCCAAGACGCCGGAAGCGGTCAACGACATGCTCGGCAAGCTGGCCCCGGCCGCGGTCGCCAACGCCAAGCGTGAAGCCGGCGACCTGCAGAAGATGATCGACAAGGAACAGGCCGCCAAGGGCGAGCCGACCTTCCAGCTCGAGCCGTGGGACTGGGCCTACTACAGCGAGAAGGTGCGCCAGGCACGCTACGACTTCGACGAAAGCCAGCTCAAGCCGTTCTTCGAGATGAAGAACGTGCTGGAGAACGGTGTTTTCTTCGCAGCAAACCAGCTGTACGGGCTGACCTTCAAGGAACGCACCGACCTGCCCAAGTACCGCGACGACATCTGGACCTACGACGTCTTCGACGCCGACGGCCAGCAGCTGGCGATCTTCATCTTCGACCCGTACGCGCGCGAGTCCAAGCGTGGCGGCGCGTGGATGAACTCCTACGTCGACCAGTCGGCGCTGCGCGGCACCAAGCCGGTGGTCGCCAACCACCTCAACATTCCCAAGCCGCCGGCCGGCCAACCGACCCTGCTGACCTGGGACGAGGTCACCACCGCGTTCCACGAATTCGGCCATGCCCTGCACGGCATGTTCTCCAACGTCAGCTATCCGTATTTCAGCGGCACCAACGTGCCGCGCGATTTCGTCGAGTTCCCGTCCCAGGTCAACGAGATGTGGGCCGACTGGCCGTCGATCCTGGCCAACTACGCCAAGCACTACCAGACCGGCGAAGCGATGCCGCAGGCGTTGCTGGACAAGGTCCTGGCCGCGGCGAAGTTCAACCAGGGCTTCGCCACGACCGAGTATCTGGGCGCGGCCATGCTCGACCAGCGCTGGCACCAGATCGGCCCGGACAAGGTGCCGGAGGCCGCTGGCGTGATGCAGTTCGAGCATGACGCCCTGGTCGCCGACGGCATCTACTTCCCGCCGGTGCCGCCGCGCTACCGCACCCCGTACTTCAGCCACATCATGGGTGGCTACGCGGCCGGCTACTACGCCTACATCTGGTCGGAGGTGCTGGACGCCAACACCCAGCAGTGGATCCGCGACAACGGCGGCCTGAAGCGCGAGAACGGCGACCGCTTCCGCGCCACCCTGCTCTCGCGCGGCGGCAGCAAGGACGCGCTGCAGCTGTTCCGCGACTTCGCCGGGCACGATCCGAAGATCGAGCCGCTGCTGGCCAAGCGCGGGCTGGACGCAGCTCCGCCGCGCTGATCCACGCCGCTCATGCAACACCGCACTGCGCCACCTCCGGGTGGCGCAGTCGTTTCCGGGGTCGGAGAAAGGCCGCCGGGTTTTCCACAGCCGGTGTGGATGATTGCTGCACGAAGCTGTGGATAATCGCCGGCGCGCCAGGCGTGGCGGGGCTGTCAAGAAGGGTGGCGAAGTTTTCGCCACTGGCTGCGAATTGTCATCGCGCCCTCGGCATGGGCGCGGGACGCCCCTGTTTTCAGCGCGGCGCGATGTAACCTGCCGCGATCCCGCGCGGCGACATCACCACCTGCCACAACTGCACGCGCCGACAGCGGAAGCTCGCCATCGACCCGGCCAGGTAGAACCGCCACATGCGCCGGAAGCGCTCGTCGTAGCGCGGATCGAGACGGTTCCAGGCCGCCTCCACGTTCGCCCGCCACGCCTGCAGGGTGCGGTCGTAGTCG
>JAGHZW010000208.1:4112-5583 GCA_017745195.1 Pseudoxanthomonas sp.
GGGCATCGGTGCGGTTGCAGGCGGTCATGCCAAGTCCAAGGTCGGCGGCCTCGCGCCAGTAGCCGCAGCTGTAGACCAGACGCCGGCCGAGCATGGCTGCATACAGGTCGTTGCCGAGGTCGTAGTGGCGGCGCCCCACTTCCTCGCTGCGCCGCCGCGACTGCCGGTTGGACAGCCTGGCCAGCAGCGCGTCGCCGACTTCCGCCAAGCCATGCACGCGTTGCTCCAGGTGCGCCTGCATCAGCCGGAACAGGAAGCCGTCCAGCGAACGCGCGTCCCACCAGCCCTCCATGTACGACTCGCCCAGGCCGAGCGAGCCCTGGGCGAGCAGACGCGCATACACGCGCTCGTCGTGGACCTGCAGGTCCACGTCACGATCGCCACCGATGCGCACGCCGGCCTCGTCTAGCAACGCCTCGATCCTGCGACGGGAACGGGACGCGGCGGCCACGGCGCGGCTACTGGGCGAACAGCCCGGTGATGTCCGCGGCCAGGTACGGTCGCAGGACGGCGGCGGGCACTTCCACGTTCTGCACGCCGTCGGCGTAGGGACCGACCTGGTACGGCGGGAATACGAAGCGCAGCGCGGCGATGCGGCCGTCGGCAGCGGGCACGGGCTCGAACTGGGCGAAGTTCTCGGGCCTTGGCGCGGTGCCTTCGTCGATCATCTTCAACGCGGTGGCGAGCAGCTGCTCGCGATCGGCCGGCTCCAGCGAGGCATCGGCCGCACGCGTGTGCGCGGCGGTTCCGAGCTGCTCGGAGACGAAATCGGCAACCGCAGCCCACCCTTCCGGCGCTGCGAGCAGCGTTTGCGCGGTGAGCATGCGCTGCTGCCCCGGCAGCCAGACGAAGCGCGCCACCAGCGGCTGTCCGTGGGCACCGCCGGTGTAGAGGCTGCCGTCGGCGGCCACCGCGACCACGTCGGCGGTGCGCATCAGTTCGCGGAACCCCAGCGACAACTCATACGGTGCGGTGGGCGGGCCGGGCTGCGCGTTCACCGCCTGCATCAGCTCGCCGCGCGCGGCTTCGGCATAGTCGTGGAGGGCGCGGGCAAGGCCCTGGTCGGCGGCGGCGCCGGGTGGATAGCTGATGCCCACCACGTAGCGGGGATCGGTCTCGATCACGTCACTGAGCACCACCGGTGCCGTACCCGGCGCATCGCCCGGCGCTGCCTCAGGTGCCGCCGGCGCAGGGCCCGGGGCAGCGGCGGTGTCCGGTGCAGCCTGGTTGCCCCGCCCGCAGCCGGCCAGCGCGGCCAGCAGCAGGCATGCGGCGAGCAGCCGTGTCGTCGTGGCGTTTCCTTCCATGTTGCGCCTCCTTACCGTGCTGGACGGGCGATCGATCCCGAAGCGACCAGTCGAGTGTAGTCACCCGGCGAGCATGTCGTTGTACTCCGGATGCCGCTCGACCCAGACCCGGGCATACGAGCAGGCCGGCAGCACCCGCCAGCCCTGGGACCGGGCCGGTCGTG
>JAGHZW010000208.1:5625-7507 GCA_017745195.1 Pseudoxanthomonas sp.
CCTCGGTGTTCGTCTCGCCGGAAGTCGACGACATCACTGAACGGGGAGAAAGCGGCGCGAAGAAACTTGGCACGGGTTCTGCGTGAGTTCATGCAACCGGAATCGATATACCGCTTGCACGGAGCCTCAGCGATGAACGCACTCGAACACGCCCGCCCGACCGACTGTCCCAGCGATGCCTCTCTGCTGGAAGGGCTGTACCAGCTCGTGGTCAACGGCCACACCGATGGCTGGGAATTCGAACAGCTCGATACGGTGGTCTACGAGCGCCTGAAGGATACCTACGCTGTCACCAACTGACGGTCGCAAGGGGGAGGACGGAGCGCGGTAAAACGCGAACCGTCCGGGGCAGTCCCGTCGGCGGCGGGGCTGCCTTTTTTATTTTCAGCGATGGTCGCGCTTGCGCTGGTTGCGACGATCGTGCGTGCTGGCGCTGCCCTGGATCGCCCGCATGCGGCTTTCGCCCGCATGCAGTTCCTGGAGCTTGGCCGCCACTTCGGCCGGCGCATGGCCATCTCCCTCCTGGTGGGCAAGGTGCGGCTCTTCCAGCAGTCGCCATGCCGGCGTCTGCCGCGCCTGCTCCTGGTGTACCTGCAGCAGCTCGCGCGTGCGCGCCAGCGCCTGCTCGGCGGTCAGCGCCTTGCGCGGGCGAGGCGCCCGGCGCGCCGGCGCCGGTGCGGGAACCACAGCCTGGCGGCTTGCCGCGACGACCTTCTTCGTCGTCGACTTGCGGGTGGCAGCTTTCTTCTTCGTCGCCACCTTCGGGACCGTGGCTGTCGCGCCCTTGCGGGCGACCTTCTTCACCGCACCCGCCGCAACGGTCCGCGCCGCGGCGGCCTTCCCGGTCGCCGTCTTTTTGGTAGCCGCCTTCTTCGCCGCAGCCTTCTTCGTGGCGACCTTGCCGGTGGCTGCCTTCTTCGCGACCACCTTCTTCGCGGCTACTTTCCTGGCGGCTGACTTCCTCGTGGCCACCTTCTTCGTGGCTGCCTTCCTGGCGACGGTCTTCTTCGTGGCGACCTTCCTGGCCGCCTTGGGCGCGGCCTTGCCGCTGCGGGACGTGGTCGCCTTGCGGGAACCGGTTCGCGTGACTCGTGTCGCCATTTCCGCCTCCATGGGCCATGGACGCGGATATCGTGGCACGCCCGGCATTCAAGCCGGGTGAGCGCGGGGCCTCAACCGAAGCTGGGGTTCAGCAGCTGCTGCAGGAAGACGCCGACCAGCCGCGGCTCCATCGCCAGCATGAACATCACGCCGAACGCCGCACCGGCCAGGTGCGCGCTGTGGTTGATCCGGTCGCCGCCCCTGCGGTCCATCCAGATGCTGTAGCCGACGTAGAACACCGCGTACAGGATCGCCGGCGCCGGGATGAAGAACACGAAGATCAGCGACCAGGGCGAAAGCAGGATGAAGGCGAACAGCACCGCCGACACCGCGCCGGAGGCCCCGAGGCTGAAGTAGTTCGGGTTCTTCTGGTTCTTCAGGTAGCTGGGCAGGATCGAGACCGCCAGCGCCGCCAGGTAGAACAGCGGATAGGTGAGCACGCTGCCGGTGATCTGCGCCATCACCTGTTCGATCAGCCGTCCGAAGAAGAACAGCGTGACCATGTTGAACAGCAGGTGCGACAGGTCCGCGTGCAGGAATCCGTAGCTGACCAGGCGCCAGTATTCGTGCCGCTTGGAGATGGCCGGCGGCCACAGGATCAGGCGGTCGGCCAGGCGGCGATCGTTGAAGGCCAGCCATGACACCAGCGCGGTGATGGCGATGAGGAACAGGGTGACGGGCGACTGCATCGTTGGGCTCAAACGGTCCGGTAGTTGTCCTGCATCGGGTAGCTGCGCGCGTAGGCGGCGAACGCCAGCGCGGCCAGGCAGGCGAGGGCAGG
>JAGHZW010000208.1:7563-15548 GCA_017745195.1 Pseudoxanthomonas sp.
CGGCGCCACGCTGTCCTCGAAGCCGGCGAAGAAGAACATCAGGAAGGCATTCTCGCTCAGGCCGGTGCTGGCGATATGACCCAGCAGCGCCTCGTTGCGCACGCCGACGTTGGTCAGCAGCACCCACAAGCTGCCGAACGTGCTGGTCAGGTACCAGAACGCCATGATCACGCCCTTCATCGCATGCGGCGCCTGGCTGTAGGCGAACTCGAGCGCCGTGGCCGAGACCAGCACCTCGCCGAAGGTCAGCACCAGGTATGGCAGCGCCTGCCACGCCAGCGAGACCTGCGCGCCGCCGTCCAGCCACAGCTGCAGCACCCCGGCCACCACCCAGGACAGGCCGCTGATCGCGATACCCCAGCCCATCCTCCGCAACGCGGTGGGCTGGTAGCCGATCCGGCGCAGCAGCGGATACAGGACGATGTTGTTGAACGGGATCAGCAGCATCACCAGCATCGGGTTCAGTGCCTGCATCTGCGCGGCGTCCTGGACCAGCCAGCTCGGCCACCAGGCGGTGTCGTGCGGAATCGCCATCTCGCGCCCCTGGATGATCCAGGTCGAGGCCTTCTGGTCGAACAACGACCAGAACGGGGTCACCAGCGCGAACACGATCAGGATGCGCAGCACGGCACGCACGCCGTCCACCGCCGCGTCCGGATGCCTTCCGCGCGCGCGCTCGAGCTGCATCGAGGCGCCCCAGCCGCCCAGCGCGATCACCACGCCCAGCGCCAGGCAGGCCGAGATGACGAAGCCGAAATCGGGCCACCACGCAGGCGCGAGCCCGACCAGGGAAAGCGCCCAGAGCCCCAGCAGGGCCGCGGCCAGCGCCAGTCCAAGCACGGCGACGAGGTAACCGGGGCGGGCCTGATCCGGTCGGCGCGCGTGCAATGCGGTGCCGACGACCTTGAGGAATCCGTGCGGGTCATCGCCTGAAGGGGGCACGTTGATGTACCGGCGACGCCCGGTCCAGAACACCGCGGTGGCGATGAACATCAGCACCCCGGGGATGCCGAACGCGACCGCCGGCCCCCAGTGGCGCAGGAACAGCGGCGCCAACAGCGAGGCAAAGAACGAGCCGAAGTTGATGATCCAGTAGAACGCGTCGAAGACGACCTTGGCCTTGTCCTTGTTGCCCTGGTCGAACTGGTCGCCGCAGAAGGACACCACCAGCGGCTTGATTCCGCCCGAGCCCAGCGCGATCAGGAACAGGCCGGTGTAGAAGCCGGTGGCATTGCTTTCGAACAGCGCCAGGCAGGCATGGCCGGCGCAGTAGACCAGCGAGAACCACAGGACGGTGTTGTACTTGCCGAAGTAGCGGTCCGACAGCCAGCCGCCGAGCAGCGGGAAGAAGTACACGCCGATGACGAAGGTGTGGAAGACGTCCTTGGCGGCGCCGTCGCGCTGCGCCCCTTCGGGCAGGTAGGCCAGAAGGATCGAGCTGATCAGGAACGGCACCAGGATGTTGCGCATCCCGTAGAAGCTGAAGCGCTCGCAGGCCTCGTTGCCGATGATGTAGGCGATCTGGCGGGGCATGCGCCCGCTGTCGGCGGTGGTGGCACTCATCCGGGTCGTACCGCGAAAAGAAGTCGAGGGTACCCGATCGCCCGTGCCCACCGGAACCACGCCGCGGACGCGGCGGCACTGGCATCATGTGGCCACTCCATGCCGGTTCCGCCGATGCTCCGCTTCGCCTCTCCGCGCCTGCTGCGCGCCTGCCCTGCCCTCGCCTGCCTGGCCGCGCTGCTGCTGGTCGGCGGAACATCCGATCCGGCCCTGGCCGCCACGCCCGCGTCCTCCGATCCGCTGGCCACCATCGCCGAGCGTTCGGGTTTCGAACGCACCGGCCGCTACGACGAGGTCGCCGCACTCGCCGCCGCGTTCCAGGCCCGCTATCCGGATCGCGTGTCCGCGCGAAGCTTCGGCACCACGCCGGAAGGACGCCCGATGCAGGTGCTGGTGGTGACCGCCACCGGCGTCTTCGACCCGGCCGAGGCCCGCCGCCGCGGCCTGCCGGTCGTGCTGATCCAGGGCGGCATCCACGCCGGCGAGATCGAAGGCAAGGACGCCGGCTTCCTCGCCCTGCGCCAGATCCTGGAAGGCCAGGCCGCCAAGGGCGTGCTGGACAAGGTGGTGTGGCTGTTCGTGCCGGTGTTCAACGTCGACGGCCATGAGCGCTTCGGTGCCTGGAACCGTCCCAACCAGCGCGGCCCGGTGGAAATGGGCTGGCGCACCACCGCGCAGAACTTCAACCTCAACCGCGACTATGTGAAGGCCGATGCGCCGGAAATGCGCGCGATGCTGCGCCTGGTGCAGGAATGGGACCCGCTGGCCGCCGTCGACCTGCACGCCACCGACGGCGCCCAGTTCGAGCACGATGTTTCCTTCCAGGTCGAGCCGCTGCACGCCGGCGACGCGGCGCTGCGCACGATCGGCCGCCAGTGGCGCGACGCGGTGATCGCCGACCTGGCCCGCCAGGGTTCGCTGCCGCTGGCGTTCTATCCCGAATTCGCGACCGAGGACGACCCGTCCTCCGGCTTCGAGGACAGCGTGGCGCCGCCGCGCTTCTCGCACGGCTATTTCCTGCTGCGCAACCGGCTCGGCATGCTGGTCGAGACCCACTCCTGGAAGCCCTATCCCGAACGCGTGCGCATCACCCGCAACGCGATCGTCTCGGTGCTCGAACAGGTCGCGCGGCACGGCGCGCAGTGGCGGCGCGCTGCCGACCAGGCCGATGTCCTGGCCGCGCGGATCGGCGGGCACGACGAACCGCTGGCATGGAAAGCCACCGACCGCACGCGCATGGTCGACTTCCGCGGTTATGCCTACACCCGCACGCATTCGGACGTGTCCGGCGCGCTGATGACCCGCTACGACGAGACGACGCCGCAGGTCTGGCACCTGCCGCTGCGCGACGAAGTCGTCCCGGCGCTGACCGCGACCGCGCCGAAGGCCGGCTACCTGGTGCCGCCGGCCTGGGTGGCGTTCGTGCAGCCGACGCTGGAGGCCCATGGCGTGGCCTTCCGTCGGCTCGAAGCGGCCTGGCCACAGGCACCGGTGCAGGCCTGGCGCGCCACCAGCGCGAAGACCGATGCGACCTCCACCGAGGGCCGCCAGCGGCTGGCACTGGACGGCGCATGGCAGGCCGAATCGCGCGACGTCGGCGCCGGCGCGCTGTTCGTGCCGGTCGCCCAGCCGCTATCGCGGCTGGTGCTGGCCCTGCTCGAGCCGCAGGCGCCGGATTCGCTGGCCGCGTGGGGCGGTTTCAACATCGCCTTCGAGCGCAAGGAATACATGGAGGACTACGTCGCCGAGGACGTGGCCCGGCGGATGCTCGTCGCCGACCCGGCACTGCGCGCGCAATTCGAGCAACGCGTGGCGACCGATCCGGCGTTCGCCGCCGATCCCGCGGCACGACTGGACTTCTTCTACCGCCGCCATCCGGCCTGGGACGAGCGCTACGGGCTGTATCCGGTCCTTCGCCTGGACCAGACGCCCGCCGGCCTCTGACCGGCGGGCCCGCATCCGACCGGCTTTCCGCGGAAGGGGCCGGTACCGCGCGCACTTGCCCGCCGCCGGGTGGCCACGCGACGCAGGCATGCCCGGTGCTGCGCGCCGTCGCCGTCCGGCCTTCCCGCTATAGTTGGTCCGTTGCGGGGGAGCAGCGATGACCACGGCGGAAATCACCCAATGGCTGGATGGCGCGCGCAAGGGTGACCGCGCCGCGCAGGAAGCGGTGCTGTCGGCGCTGTACCGCGAGCTGCACGGGCTGGCCCGGCGCCAGCTCGACGGCCGCGCCGGATACACCCTCGATGCCACCTCGCTGGTCCACGAGTCGTACCTGCGCCTGTTCGGGACGCCGGGCGCGGCCACGTTCGAGGACCGCGCGCATTTCTTCGCCTACGCCGCCCGCGTCATGCGCAACGTGGTCGTCGACCACGCGCGCAGCCGGATGGCGGACAAGCGCGGCGGCGGTTCGATCCATACCGGGCTGCCGGAACAGCTCGCCGGCGCGCTGCCGCCGGACGCGACCATGCTCGCCCTGGACAGCGCGCTGGAGCGACTGGCCGAGTTCGAACCTCCGCTGGCGCAACTGGTGGAACTGCGCTATTTCGCCGGGTTTTCCGAGCCGGAAGTGGCCGAGCTAACCGGACGGTCGGAACGCAGCCTGCGCCGCGACTGGCAGAAGGCGCGGATGTTCCTGCTGGCCGCGCTCGACGGCGGGACCTGACGCCTCCCATGGAACTGCAACGCTGGCAGCAGCTGTCGACGCAACTGGACGCACTGCTCGAACTGGAGCCGGCCCAGCGCGATGCGCACCTGGGAAGCCTGCGCACGCAGGACCCGCAACTGGCCGCCGAGCTCGAACGCCTGATCGCGCTCGATCATGCCAACCCCGGCTTCATCGCCACGCCGGCCACCGGCCGGCCGGTGCACGAGGACCACGACGGCATGCGCGTCGGCCCATGGCGGCTGCAGCGCAAGCTCGGCGAAGGCGGCATGGGCCAGGTCTGGCTGGCCGGGCGCGCCGATGGCGCCTATGCACGCGACGTGGCGCTGAAGCTGTTGCGCAACGACTGGGCCGGACCATCGCTGCAGCCGCGCTTCGCCCGCGAACGCGACATCCTCGCGCGCCTGCGGCACCCGCACATCGCGCGCCTGCTCGACGCCGGCCTGGATGAGCAGGGCCGGCCATGGCTGGCCTTGGACTACGTCGACGGCGAACCGGTCACCGTCTGGTGCCGCACGCATGCGGCGAACGTGACCACCCGGCTGCGCCTGTTCCTGCAGGTCTGCGAGGCGGTCAGCCACGCCCACGCCAACCTGGTGGTCCATCGCGACCTCAAGCCCTCGAACATCCTGGTCGACGCCGACGGCCAGGTGCACCTGCTCGATTTCGGCATCGCCCGGCTGCTGGAAGGCACCGGCGCACCGTCCGTTTCCGCCGACGCCACCCAGACCCGCATCTTCAGCCCGCACTACGCCGCCCCCGAGCAGGTGCGCGGCGAGGCGCCGACCACGCTGACCGACGTGTATTCGCTGGGCGTGGTGCTGTACGAGCTCCTGGCCGGCGTGCGTCCGTTCGCCGACCGCAGCGACTGGCAGCGCGCCACGCTGGACGAATCGCCGGCGCTCCCCTCCTCGATGGCGGAAACCGGCGCGCGCAGGCTGCGCGGGGACCTCGACAACATTGTGCTGCGCGCCCTGCGCAGGGATCCGGCGCAACGCTATTCCTCGGTCGAGGCGCTGGCCGCCGACCTGCAGCGCCACCTCGCCGGCCAGCCGGTGCAGGCACGCGCGCCCAGCCCGGGTTACCGCCTGGGCAAATACCTGTCGCGCCATCGCTGGCGGCTGGCGGCAACCGGCGTGGTGATGCTGGCACTGGCCGCCGCGGCGCTGTTCTCGTGGCAGCGTTCGCAACGCGAACGCGATCAGCGCGAGCGCAGCGAGGCGGTGCTGGCCTTCGTCAGCGACCTGTTCGCCGGCACCGGGCAGGAGGGTGGCTACGGCACCCGGCTCAGCGCGGTCGAGCTGCTCGATCGCGCCGCCGGGCGCATCGACAAGGCATTCCCCGGCGATCCACTCGGCAAGGCGCAGTTGCTGGACACCGTGGCGCTGGCCTACTTCAACATGGGCCTCAACGACCGGTCGCTGGCCTACGCGCAGCGTGCGACCGACATCGCCAGGCCATATCGCGACGCGGACCCGGCGACCTTCGCCCGCGGCCTGTGGCTGCTGGCCGACAGCCTGCAGAACCTCGGCGAGCATGCGCGTACCGAAGCACTGGTCACGCCCGAGCTGGAATTCGCGCGTCGGCATGCGCCGGCAACGGCGAGCTGGCTGTACAGCCTGCGTGGATTGTCGCGGCACAAGCTGGGCAATGCCGACGGCGCCAGTGAAGACCTGCGCGAAGCCCTCGCCCTGGCCGATGCCATAGATCCACCGGACCTGAGACTGCAGGCCGACACCTGGAACGCATTGGCCCTGCTGCTGGGCGAACAGGGCCGGCACGGCGAAGCCCTGGCCGCGCTGGAAAAGGCCGACCAGCTGATGGTGCGCAACCCGGATACGCCGCCGCTGGACCGCCTGGCCAACGCCTACAACCGCGCCAACCGCCTCGATGCGATGGGCAGGACCGCGCAGGTCATCGCCCTGCTCGAGCAGACCATCCCGCAGTGGGAAAAGCTCGCCGGCCCGGCCCATGCCGGCACGCTGCGCTCGCGCAACCTGCTCGCCAGCAAATACGCCGCTGCGGGCCTCTATCCGCAGGCCACGGCCCTGTACGCACGCGCCCTGCGCGACCTGGACGATTCCGGCAACGACGATCCGGTCACCCGCCACATGCTCCAGCGCAGCGTCGCCAAGATGCAGGTGTATGCCGGCCAGGCGGGGATCGCCCTGCCGGCGCTGCGCGAGGACCTCGCGTACCGGCAGGACGACACCTACGACCGTGCCCACACCCGCGGACTGCTCGGCGAAGCCCTGTTGCGCCTGCACCGCTGCGACGAGGCCGAGACCCTGTTGCGCGGCGCACTGGCCGATGCCGAGGCGATGGTCGCCGCGGGCAACCGCAACCACCAGCGTCGCGCAGCCGAGACCCTGGACAGCCTGGCCCGCTGCCAACTGCTGCATGGGGATGCACGCGCTGCGCTGGCCCTGTCCACGCAGGCAGTCGCGCGTTTCCAGGCCAGCGCCGCCGAAGCTTCCGACGCCCGCACGCTGCGCGCACGGGCGCACCACCTGTGGGCTGCCCATGTCGCCGGCGATCCCGAGGCGCTGGCCGGATTGCGTGCCCTGCGCCCGCAGCTGGCGGTATCCCTGGGCAATCCAAGGCATCCGGTGCTGGTCCAGTTCGACCAGCTGCTCGCCGCCCTGGAACAGGGCCAGCCGCCGCCGGACGATTTCTTCGGGCTGAATCCGCTGTACTGACGGCATTTCACGCGGAGACCACCCAGCGCCGCACGCGGGCATCGAAGACACCCGCCGCACTGCCACTTTCCAGAATCCGCCGCCGGCGCTCCGCGGCGTGGCCGGGTTTGTCCGGATTAGCCGATGTACCCGGCTGACCCGGCCCTTGCGGCCGACATGCCCCCAGGAGCCCACCATGCCCCACCGCAAACGCTTCGCCTGTCGCCCGCTGCCGTTCCTCCTCGCCAGCGCCCTGCTGGCTTCCGCTGCGCCGGCATTCGCCGGCGGCATCTGCACGCTCGGCCAGAGCGGCGCGACCACCCTCCCCGATGGCGGCACCGCGGTCGGCGAGGACGCCACCTCCTGCGGCGACAGGAATACGGCCGAAGGCCTCAGCGCCAGCGCCTTCGGCAGCGACAACCACGCCGCAGGCATCGCCAGCAGCGCCTTCGGCTACGGCAACATCACCTACGGCTACAGCAGCGCGATGGGCTACTCGAACCTCGCCGGCACCACCGCCACCTCGGCAGCCAGCGCCTTCGGCTATTACAACCGCGCCACCGGCGACTACAGCACCGCGCTGGGCTTCTACGGCACGGCCAGCAACACCGGCAGCCTGGCCATCAGCAGCTGGAACGACATCAACGCCGACGGCGGCCGCGACAGCAACGAACTGGCCAGCGCCACGGCCAGCAACGCCATCGCCATCGGCGGCGCAGTGCTGGCCAGCGGCCAGCAGAGCCTGGCCGTCGGCAACAACAACATCGCCAGCGGCCCGGGTGCCGTGGCGGTGGGCACGCGCGTACAGGCACAGGGCACGAACAGCGCCGCCTTTGGCGTCGACGCCCGCGCGACCGCGGCCAACAGCACGGCCATCGGCTCCGGTGCCGTCGCGACGGAAAGCAACACCGTCTCCGTCGGCGACGCTGGGGGCCAGATGAACCGCATCGTCAACCTGGCCGATGGCACCGCCGTGCATGACGCGGTCAACGTGGGACAGCTGAACGCCGCCATCGCCGGCGTTGCCGCCAGCGGCCAGCGATGGCGCGACAGGTATTTGCCCAGGCGGTAACCCGGGC
>JAGHZW010000208.1:15558-20908 GCA_017745195.1 Pseudoxanthomonas sp.
GCGCCGCGGCGGCCAGTGCCAGCATCACCACGCCGGTTGCCGCCAGCGGCCTCACCCAGGCGCAGGCGCAGGCGATCGCCGACAGCGGCGACGCGACGACGCTGGCCGCCGCCAACGCCTACACCGACGGCCGCGAGACGGCCATCCGCACCGACCTGGCGGCTGGCGACACCGCCACGCTGGCCTCCGCCAATGCCTACACCGATGCGCGGATCAGCGGTGCCATGACCACGGCCAATGCCAGCGCCAAGGCCTATACCGACACCCGCGAAACCCGCATCCGCAGCGACATGGCCGCGGCCGATGCCACCACCCTGCAACAGGCCAACGCGCACGCCGACGCCGGCGATGCGACCACCCTGCAGGACGCCCGGGCGTACAGCGACAGCACCGCCACGCAGACCCTGGCCGCGGCCAACACCTATACCGACAGCCGCTTCGCGCAGTGGGGCGGAGGCGTCGATGCGCTCCGTACCGAGATGGACGACCGCTTTACCCGCGTCGACGAGAAGCTGCAGATGCAGGACCGCCGCATCGAACGGGTCGGGGCGATGGCCGCCGCCTACCAGGGCATCTCGCTGGCCGGCGCGGTCGCTGGTGACAACCGGCTGGGCATCGGCGTGGGCACGCAAGGTGGCCAAACCGCGGTCGCGGTGGGCTACGCGCGCAGCGTCGCCGGCAACGTCAACCTGTCGCTCGGCGGCGCCTTCGCCAGCGGCGAGAGCAGCGTATCCGCCGGTGCGGCGTTCGGCTGGTGATGCCGGTGCGAGCCGTGTCTGCGTCGCAGGTTCCGGTCGGCGACACCTGCGAATCGCGCGATGAGGTCCGCATGGCCGGCAGCGGTCCACGCGGTCTGCCCCCTTTCCGGGAACCCCACAAGGAGAACCCTCCCATGCACGCCAGCAATGCCATCCGTTCGTTCGCCCTCGCCACCTGCATGCTGCTCGCCGCCTGTAGCGGCAAGGGCAGCGCCGACGCCACCGCCGGCAGTACCGGCAGCGGCAAGGTGGTCGGCTGCGAAGCCCTCGAAGGCGTCGATTTCAGCGCCATGCTCGGCCAGCCGCTGAGCGCCAAGGCGCAGGAGCGCAGGCCCGATCCCAACGAGGCCGGCTACACCGCCTGCGAACTCGGCGGCGATACGGCACTGGTGTTGCTGCAGGTCTGGCAGGGCGGCGGTGGCGACCGCTATTTCGGCATGTACGTCGACGGCAATGCCGACGCGCATGCCATTCCCGGCCTGGGCAAGCAGGCGGCGCTGTCCAACAGCAGCATCTACGCGAGCAGCGGCGAGAACCTGTTCTCGTTGAAGATCGTCGGCTTCGGCAACGAGATCCCCGCGGAAGCGCGCATCGCCGCGGCCCGCAAGGTCTACGCGAACCTCGGCTGGTAAGCGGGAGGTCACCCCACGAGGCCGCAAAGAGCGCTATGGTCGTGCAACCGGTCCGCGCCCGGACCGGTTGCCAGCAGGTTCCCGATCGTGACCGCGTCCGAGGACACCATGCGCCGCCTGCACCGCTTCGCCACCCGCCTGCTGCTGTGCGCCGGGCTGCTGCCCTCGATCCTGGCCACCGCCTCGCAGTTCGGCGCGGGCACGCCGGCAGACGACGCCGAGCCGGGTTTCAGTCTGGTCACGCTCAACCTCTACCACGACCGCGACGACTGGCCGAAACGGCGGGTGCAGATCGTGGCGACGCTGCGTCAGCTGCAGCCCGACGCGATCGCACTGCAGGAAGTCCTGCAGGACGCGGACCTGCCCAACCAGGCTGCCTGGCTGGCACAGGAGCTGGGCTACGAATCGCACTTCGTCACTACCGATCCGCCGAGCCGGGTCCGGCGCTATGGCATCGCCTTGCTGACCCACGGCTCGCTGCTGGAGGACGGCGAAACCCTGCTGCATCCGCTGGAAGACCACCGCACCGCCGGCTTCGCCCGCGTCCTCGCCGGAGAGCGGCCGCTCAACCTGTACTTCACCCACCTGTACTGGGCGCCGGATGGCGCCGCCACGCGCAGCCAGCAACTGGCCGACCTGCTCGCCTACGTCGAAGCCACCGCGGGCGACACGCCTTCGGTGATCGTCGGCGACTTCAATGCAGAAGCCGACTCGCCGGAACTGGCCGGGCTGCAGCCGCACTGGGAGGACGCCTGGACCGCGCTGCATCCGGACGCGGATGCCGACGCATCCAGCACGCTCAATCCGGCCTATTTCACCGTGCCGGCGCGGATCGACCATGTGTTCCTCGAGCGCGATCGCCTGCACCCGGTCGAAGCCAGCCTATTGTTCGTGTCGCCCGATGCCGACGGCACATGGGCCTCCGACCACCGCGGGCTGCTGGTCCGGTTCCGTTTCGAGGAGGAAGCACATTGACCGGACGTGCAGCAGTGCACGGTTTAATGTTTCGCATACGCCTCTTTCGCGCCAGCCTTCGTTAGCCCATCCATGCTGGCTGGCCATTGCCTGCACAGGAACGAAAGAGATGAGCCATCAACGCGGCGGTTACCTCGCCAACATCGCCTGCAACATGGCCGACGGCCGCGCGATCGCCCTGCACCCCGCCGTGGCGGCGTGCGCATGAATGTCCCGGCGACCGCACGCCGTCCGCATTGGACCTGCGTCTGTGGCGTGATGACGCTGGCCGCTCTGCTCGGAGCCTGCCGGCCCGCCGAGCCCGAGCGGGTGACCACCGCCAAGGCCGCCGCGGCCGAAGCGGCCGCCACGCCACCGGCCGAGCCGCCCGTGCAACCAACGGGTGCCGCCACGGTCGCGCCCAATCCGGGTACGCCGGTCGAAACCCACTGGCAGTGCGGCGACCAGCGCGTGGTCGCACGCTACGATCCGGCCGCCCAGGCCCTGACCCTGATCCACGAACGCGGCCAGCTCACCCTGCCGCAGTCGGTGTCGGCGTCGGGCGCGCGCTACGCGGACGCCAACGGCAACGAGTTCTGGAGCAAGGAAAGCGGCGCGATGCTGACCCTGTCCGGCACCCCGGCGCGCGAGTGCAGCCAGGTCCAGAACGGCACGACGGACTGACCTGCGCGTCCACCCCCAACGTCGCCCACCGCCGAATCCGCACACGAAAAGGCCCGCTCCGTTCACCGGAGCGGGCCTGTTGCTTCCAGCCGGGCTGCGGACTCAGGCGGCAGCGGACGCGCGCAGCGCCGCAATCCGCTCCGGCAACGGCGGGTGGCTGAGGAACAGCTTGCGCAGGCCATGGCCCATGCCGCCGGCGATGCCGAACGCCTCGACCTGGGTCGGCAGCGTGCTCTGCCCGTGGTTCTGCGACAGGCGCTCCAGCGCCGCGATCATCTTCTGCCGGCCGGCCAGCTGCGCGCCGCCGGCGTCGGCGCGGAATTCGCGCCGGCGCGAGAACCACATCGCGATCATGGTCGCGAACAGGCCGAACACCATCTCCAGCACCATCACGATGGCGAAATAGGCCAGGCCCCGACCCTCGCCCTCGCGGTTGCCCGACAGGAAGCCGTCGACGATGCCGCCGACCACGCGCGCCAGCACGATCACGAAGGTGTTCAGTACGCCCTGCAGCAGCGCCATGGTCACCATGTCGCCGTTGGCCACGTGCGAGATCTCGTGGCCGAGCACGGCCTCGGCCTCGTCTGCCTGCATCTGCCGCAGCAGGCCGGTGGATACCGCGACCAGCGCATTGTTGCGGTTGGCGCCGGTGGCGAAGGCATTGATCTCCGGCGCGTCGTAGATCGCGACCTCGGGCATGCCGATGCCGGCGGCCTGGGCCTGGCGCTGCACGGTGGCTACCAGCCAGCGCTCGGTCTCGCTGCGCGGCTCGGTGATCACGTGCGCGCCGGTGGCGCGCTTGGCCAGCCACTTGGACATCAGCAGCGAGACGAACGAACCACCGAAACCGAACAGGGCCGCCATCACCAGCAAGCCACCCATCTGGTTCGGGTTGACCCCCAGGAACGACATGATGATGCCGGCCAGGAACAGCACGGCCAGGTTGGTGGCGAGGAACAGGACGATACGGCTGAACACGGGCAAGACTCCGGGGGATTGGCTTGTCGCCCATGGTTATGGGAACGCGACGGCTTGAAATCAAGCCATGGCCACCACGACCATGGCATGAATGCACGACCTTGACCTGATGCCGCCGGACGATTCCGGTCCGATCTCCCGCGCGGCCGGAGCCGGATACCGCGGCCGTTTCGCGCCCTCGCCCACCGGCCCGTTGCACTTCGGCTCACTGCTGGCGGCGTTCGGCAGCTGGCTGCTGGCCCGCCGCGCCGGTGGCGAATGGCTGGTACGGATCGAGGACCTGGACCCGCCGCGCGAAATCGCCGGCGCCGCCGACGCGCAGCTGGCGACCCTGGCCGCCTTCGGCCTGGTGGCGGATGGGCCGGTGGTCCGGCAGAGCGACCGCCATGATCTGTACCGGGCCGCGCTCGACCGCCTGCTCGACGCCGGCGCGGCCTTCCCCTGCTCCTGCAGCCGCAGCGAACTTGCCGCTCAGGGTGGCATCCACCGCCGCTGCGTGGCCGCGGCGCCACGCCCGCATCCGGCCTACCGCCTGCGCGTGGCCGACGACTGCCCCATCGGTTTCGTCGACGGCCTGCAGGGCCCGATGCGCCAGGACGTGGCCGGTGAAGTCGGTGACTTCGTGCTGCTGCGCGCCGACGGATTCTGGGCCTACCAGCTGGCGGTGGTGGTCGATGACGCCGACCAGGGCATCACCGACATCGTCCGTGGCGCCGACCTGCTCGACTCGACCCCGCGCCAGATCCTGCTGCAGCGCACCCTCGGCCTGCCCACCCCGCGTTACCTGCACCTGCCGCTGGTCCTCGGCGCCGACGGGCAGAAGCTGTCCAAGTCCAGTGCCGCATTGCCCGTCGATCCGGCCGATCCGCTGCCGGCGCTGCGTCGCTGCTGGGCACTGCTCGGCCAGGATCCGGCACCGCTGCGGGGCGAAAACAGGGTCGATGCACTGCTCCGGTGCACGCTTTCGCACTTCGATGAAACACGGCTTCCGGCGCGCTTGCACTTTCATGAAGGCGCTACTACAACTGCGAACGGACACCCTGAATAGAGCATCCCAGGAGGGAGCAGCCATGAGCGGTCGCGTCGCACTCGTCACCGGTGGTACCGGCGGCATCGGTACCGCCATCTGCAGGAAGCTGGCCGACATGGGCCACAAGGTCGCCACCAACTACCGCAATGAAGAGAAGGCCAAGGCCTGGCAGGCGGCGATGAAGGCCGACGGTTACGACATCACCCTGGTCAAGGGCGACGTGACCTCGCCGGACGAGGCGGCGGCGATGGTCCGGGAAGTCGAGGAGAAGCTGGGCCCGGTGGAAGTGCTGGTCAACAACGCGCGCTCGGTCT
>JAGHZW010000208.1:20958-21540 GCA_017745195.1 Pseudoxanthomonas sp.
TGAACACCTTCGTGATCGTGCTGGCGCGCGAGAACGCCAAGCTCGGCATCACCGTCAATACGGTCTCGCCCGGCTACGTGGCCACCGACATGGTGATGGCGGTGCCGGAGGAAGTGCGGGCCAAGATCGCCGCCGACATTCCCACCGGTCGCCTGGGCCGGCCGGAGGAGATCGCCTACGCGGTCGGCTTCCTGGTCGACGAGCAGGCGGCGTGGATCACCGGTTCCAACCTGGACATCAACGGCGGCCACCACATGGGCTGGTAACGGTCAAGCGGACGTTCAGCAGTTGCATGCGCTGCTGCGGTGCGCCATGCTCGGCGGCACATGAAGTCCGCCCGCGAGCGCCCGATGGCTGCCACCCGCATCATCAAGAAGTACCCGAACCGCCGGCTGTACGACACCGAGATTTCCAGCTACATCACCATCGAGGACGTGCGCCAGCTCATCCTCGATGGTGAATCGTTCGAAGTCCGCGATGCCAAGAGCGGCGAGGACCTGACCCGTTCGGTCCTGCTGCAGATCATCGCCGAGCAGGATCTCCATCGCCACGCGACGGCCCTTGCCGTCGGGCGTCGGCACC
>JAGHZW010000209.1:0-18189 GCA_017745195.1 Pseudoxanthomonas sp.
GGAAGGGCGGTTTGCTGGAGTCGCTCATGCGGTCGGGATCCCTGCCCGGTGTGGAGTCGGCCGGGCCGCCGCCGCGCCGGTCAGGCGCGGGCGACCCGTTGCGGAAGCGATGCTACCGGGCAAGGGGATGCTCGAAAAATAACAAATACAGGGGGAGTGATACGCGTATTGCAATGCGATCGCGGAGTGGGCGGGGCGCGCGTGGGAGACGTGCCCCGGAGTCCGCCGTCGGCGCAGAAAAGCCGCGGTGCCAGGTCCCGGGCCCGGGAATGGAGCGGACCATCCCGCCGCCGGACACCCCGGGAGAGCACCGCGCTCGGGCAGGGAATCCCGCCGTCAGTCCTCCCGACTCGGCTATCGGAACAGAAAGCTTCCCTGCTGAGCCGGGGCCCCATGCGCCAGCCCGCTGCATATCGAATCGGATATGGCCGTCTCCGATTTCCGTATTTGTTGCGCATCGGACAGCGACACAGAATGCGGTGAACGCGTCGCTCGACGGAGGAAGGGGCGGCACCGCGGCGGCACGCCTGCGGGGGCTGGGCTGGAGAGGGGCCGCGGGACAACCTGATTGCGATTCGGCGGCGCTCTCGAGGAGGGGCAATGCAGGACCAGAAGCTTGGACTGATCGAGAAGATCGGCTTCGGCGCGGGCGACATGGCGGTCAACGTCGTCATGTCGTCGATGATGCTGATCGTCACCTTCTTCTATACCGACGTGTTCGGGCTGCGCCCGGCCGACGTCGCCCTGCTGCTGATCTCGGTGCGCATGCTCGACGCGGTCGCCGACCCGGTGATGGGCTTGGTCACCGACCGGATCGAGACCCGCTGGGGCCGCTACCGGCCGTACCTGCTGGTGATGGCGGTACCGTTCGGCGTGTCGGTGTTCCTGACCTTCACCACGCCGGACGTGGATTACAACCTCAAGCTGGCCTGGGCCTACGCCACCTACACCCTGGTGATGCTGGTGTTCACCGCGGTGACCATCCCCTACATCTCGCTGATCGGCGTGCTCACCTCCGACCCGAAGGAGCGGCTGTCGGCGAACGGCTACCGGCTGTTCTTCGCCAAGGTCGCCGCGTTCCTGGTCACCATCGCGGTGCCGGTGCTGGCCGAGGCCTGGGGCGGTGGCCACCTGGCCCGCGGCTACCAGCTGGCGATGGGCCTGATGGGCCTGCTGGCCACGCTGATGTTCCTGTTCTGCTTCTTCACCACCACCGAGCGCGTCCGCCACCACGTCGACCGCAAGCCGCTGAAGGAACAGTTCGGCCTGCTGCTGCGCAACGACCAGTGGCTGCTGCTGTGCGCGGTGTGCGTGATCGGCACGGTCGGCTATGTCGTGCGCGGCTCGGTCGCCGCGTACTACGCCAAGTACTACCTCGGCGGCGACGCGCGCATGCTCTCGGCGTTCCTGGCCACCGGCGTGGTCGCCGCGATCCTGGCGATGGTCGCTTCGACCTGGATCACCAAGCGCTACTGCAAGATCGCGCTGTTCCGCTGGAGCCAGCTGGCCGTCGGCGTGCTGAGCCTGGCCATGTACTTCCTGGTCGGGCCGGGCGACGTGGCCGCCGCGTTCATCTTCTATTTCCTGATCTGCTTCATCGTCGACCTGCATGCGCCGGTGTTCTGGTCGGCCATAGTCGAGGCGGTCGACTACGGCCACGCGCGCAGCGGCAAGCGCGTGGCCGGCCTGTCGATGGGCGGGATCTCCTTCTTCCAGAAGGCCGGCATGGGCATTGCCGGCGCGATCGTCGGCTGGCTGCTGGCCTGGTTCCAGTACGTGCCCGACCAGCCGCAGTCGGCGCATGCGCTGCATGGCATTGCCCTGATGCTGACGATCATTCCCGGGGTGTTCCATGCGCTGATGGGCGCAGTGATGTTCTGGTACCGGATCACCGACGGCTACTACCAGCAGATCAAGCAGCAGATCATCCACGAGGTCCCGGCGGCATGACCGCGGGACGGCCACAGGCAGACGCATGAAGCTGAGCAATCCTTTCATCCCCAACCGCGCCGATCCGCACGTTTCGCGGCACGACGGCAACTACTACTTCACCGCCTCGGTGCCCGAGTACGACCGGGTTGTGCTGCGAGCCTCGCCGACCCTGCACGGGCTGGCCCATGCGCCGGAAAGGGCGCTGTGGCATGCGCCGGCCAGCGGGCCGGCCAGCTCGCTGGTCTGGGCGCCCGAGCTGCACCGCGCCGACGACGGCTGGTACGTGTACTTCGCCGCCGCGCCCTCGCGCGAGATCAGGGACGACCTGTTCCAGCACCGCATGTACGCGCTGCGCAATCCGTCCGTCGATCCGATGCAGGGCGAGTGGGAGTTCGCCGGCCAGGTCGACAGCGGCATCGATGCGTTCTGCCTGGACGCGACCAGCTTCAGCCACCGTGGCAAGCGCTACTACCTGTGGGCGCAGAAGCACCCGGACATCGCCGGCAATTCCAACCTCTACATCGCCGAAATGGAAACGCCGACCCGGATCAAGGGCGCGCCGGTGCTGCTGACGAAACCCGAGTACGACTGGGAAGTGCAGGGCTTCCTGGTCAACGAAGGGCCGTCGGTGCTGATCCGCCACGGCAAAGTGTTTTGCACCTATTCGGCCAGCGCCACCGACGAGCGTTATGCGATGGGCCTGATCTGGGCCGATGCGGACAGCGACCTGCTCGACGCGGGCAACTGGCACAAGTCGCCGGAGCCGGTGTTCGTCACCGATGTCGAGCGCGAGGTCTATGGCCCGGGCCACAACAGCTTCACCGTGGCCGAAGACGGCGTTACCGACCTGCTGGTCTACCACGCGCGCAACTACCGCGGGATCGAGGGCGACCCGCTGTGGAACCCGGACCGCCACGCCTGCGTGCAGCCGCTGCAGTGGGACGCGGACGGCATGCCGGTATTCGGCCGGCCGCTGCGCGAAGTGGAACTGCCGGAGGCTGCGCGGTGACGGGCCTGCGTTGCGTGGTGCTGGCGCTGGCCTGCCTGCTGCCGGCCACGACCGTGCAGGCTGCGACGGAGCCGACCAGGCCCAACAATGGCGACATGATGGAAAGCCCGCCGGTAGCCGCACCGCGTCCCGGCTATCACGCCGACGTGCTGGCCCACGATCCGGTGATCGCGCGCCAAGGCGACACGTACTACCTGTTCATCACCGGTCCGGGCATTACCGTCTACAGCTCGAAGAACCTGCGCACCTGGAAGGCCGAGCCGCAGGTGTTCGCGCAGATCCCGCACTGGGCCTACGACGTCGTTCCGAAGTTCAACGGCCACGTCTGGGCGCCGGACATCTCCTTCCACGACGGCACCTGGTACTTGTACTACTCGATCTCCACCGGCGGCAGGAACACCTCGGCGATTGGTGTCGCGACCAATACCACGCTCGATCCCGGCGACCCGGCGTTCAAGTGGATCGACCACGGCATCGTGCTGCGCTCGGTGCCGCACCGCGACCTGTGGAACGCGATCGACCCGAACCTGGTCGAGGACGAGCAGGGTCGGCCGTGGCTGGCGTTCGGTTCGTTCTGGGGCGGGCTGAAGGCGGTGCGCCTTGCCGACGACCGCCTGCACGTGGCCGAGCCGCAGGATTGGCAGTCCATCGCCAAGCGCGAGCGCTCGGTGCTGGCGGACGACGCCAAGCCCGAACCGGCCGCGCTGGAAGCGCCGTTCGTTTTCGCGAAGGACGGCTGGCATTACCTGTTCCTGTCCTGGGACCACTGCTGCCGCGGTGCCGACAGCGACTACCGGATCATGGTCGGCCGCTCGAAGTCGCCGCTCGGGCCGTATCTGGACCGCGACGGCAAGCGCCTGGACCAGGGTGGCGGCAGCGAAGTCCTGCGCGGCACCGCGCGCTGGGCCGGCCCCGGCCACAACAGCGCCTACACCTTCGACGGCAAGGACTGGCTGGTCTTCCATGCCTACGACGTCGAGGACGGTGGCCGGCCGAAGCTGAAGGTGCTGCCGCTGGAGTTCGATGCCGACGGCTGGCCGAAGGTGGATGCGGGGGCGCTGGCGCGCTGAGCGCGCACTTCACCCCTTGCAGTGGCGCAGGGGCGCGGAAAACCGCCGCCCTTCGCGCCGCGCTGGAACGGGCCAGTGATGCCGTTTCGTGGGGCAGGGCTCGATCGCCGGTGGCGGAGGCTTCCGGATCATCCGGGAGGGTTTCCGGATGCTGCCGGATGGCTGCATGATGTCCCGCCGCCGGGGAAGAGGCGGGCTTCGCGGCACACACCTGCCAGGCAGGCCGTCCAGTGGGGTCCACCCGGCGGGGTCGATCACCAATCCACGACAACTTCATGAGGTCCCGCAATGCCCGAGACGCTCCTGGCAGTGATCGAATTCGTGTCGTCCCATCCGTGGATCGTCCTGGTGATCCCGGCGGTCTTCATCGTGCTCCAGCTGGCAGTCGTGCGTCCACGGAACGCACGGGCGCGACGGCGGCATGAGGATCCAGCGCTCCAGCGTGCCGTGCGCGACCTGCACGATGCGGCCCATCGGCGCGCGACGGATTCCGAGCGCCGGGAGTAGGCCGGTTTACCCGTCGGCCCGGCCCGCGGGAGCCAGGCCGGCTTCCCGGTCGACCCGCAAAAGGGAAGGGGCGCCGAGGCGCCCCTTCCTGTTTCCACCTGCAGCCACCGGTCACTTCAGCTGCAGCATCACCACCGACTTCGCAGGCAGGTCCACCTTCAGCGAACCGCCTTCGATCCTGGCGCCGGTGAACGCCTTCGGCACGACCGCCTCCGGCGACTCGAAGGTGTTGCGGGCGGTGATTTCCCGAGCGGTCAGGATCCGACCGCTGACCGCCGTCGGCGACAGGCCCGCCACCGCGGTGGAAACGCTGGCTGCCTTGTCCGGGTCGAGGTTGGTCAGCGCCACGTACACGTGGCCATCCTTCGCCTTCACCGCCGAGCCGTGCACCGCCGGCACCGAGACCTTCCCGTGCGTGTAGGTCGGCGACTGCACGTCCAGCGGCAGGTGGGTCGCGTCCATGTACGGCTTGTACATCTCGAACACGTGGTAGGTCGGAGTCAGCACCATCTTGTCGTCGCGGGTGAAGATCATCGCCTGCAGCACGTTGACCATCTGCGCGATGTTGGCCATTTTCACCCGGTCGGCGTGATTGCTGAAGATGTCGAAGTGCAGCGAAGCGACCAAGGCGTCGCGCAGCGTGTTCTGCTGCTGCAGGAAGCCCGGATTGGTGTCCGGCAGGCCGGCGTACCAGGTGCCCCACTCGTCGACGTACAGCGAGACCTTCTTCTCCGGATCGTACTTGTCCATCACCGCGCTGTGCTTCGTTACCAGCTCGTCCATCTTCAACGCGGCCTGCAGGACCTCGATCCAGCCGGTCTCGTCGAACTCGTACGATGACTTCCGCGGCGGCCAGCCACCGGGGATCGTGTAGTAGTGCAGCGAGAGGGCATCCATGTGCTTGCCGGCTTCGCGCATCATCACCTCGGTCCAGTGGTAGTCGTCGGTGTTGGCGCCGGCCGCGACCCGGGTCACCGTCTGCCCGGCCGGGACCTTGACGAAGGTCTGGTACTGGCGGTGCAGGTTGGCGGCGTGCTCGGCGGTCATGTTGCCGCCGCAGCCCCACAGTTCGTTGCCGAGGCCAAGGTACGGCAGCTTCCACGGCTTGTCGCGGCCGTTGCGGCGCCGTTCCTCGGCCAGCGACGAATCCTTCGGGAACGTCATGTACTCGACCCACTCGGCCATCTCGCGCGGCGTGCCGCTGCCCACGTTGCCGGAGATGTACGGATCGGTGCCGATGAGTTCCGCGAACTCCATGAACTCGTGGGTGCCGACGGCGTTGGGTTCGGTCACGCCGCCCCAGTGGGTGTTGACCTTGACCCGGCGCTGCGCGCGCGGGCCGATGCCGTCGCGCCAGTAGTACTCGTCGGCGAAGCAGCCGCCGGGCCAGCGCACCACCGGCACCTGCAGGGCCTTCAGCGCCGCGACGACGTCGTTGCGGTAGCCGCGGGTGTTGGGGATCTTCGAGTCCTCGCCGACCCAGATGCCGCCGTAGATGCCGTAGCCGAGGTGTTCGGCGAACTGGCCGAAGATGTTGCGGCTGACGATCTGGCCCGGCTGGTCGGCGTGCAGCGTACCCTTGACCGCGGTGTTCTGGGCTTGTGCGCCGCCCGTGGTGGCGTAGAGGGCCGCCGCCACGGCCAGCGTGCGCAGTGTGTGCTTGAGCATTCCTTTTTCCTTCCGTGTCACGTCACGTTGAATGTAGCCCGCCGGGGCGCTGGGTGCGCGCCCCGGCGGCAGTGCCTCAGAACCGGTAGCGGAAGCCCAGGGCGAACGTGCGGCTGTACAGCGCCGTGCCGAAGTTGTGGGTGTCCCGATACTGGTAGTAGCTCTGGTACAGCTCGTTGGTCAGGTTGGTCGCGTCGAAGGTGATGGTCCAGTTCTCGGCGGGGTCGTAGCTAAGCTGCAGGTCCAGGCTGCTTTCGGCGCTGTTGTAGACGCCCAGCGGGTTGGCGAACAGCGCGGCTTCGTAGTGGTGCAGGAAATCGTCGCGCCAGACGTAGGACAGGCGGGCACCGAAGGCGCTGCGCTCGTAGGCGAGCACGACGCTGTAGGAGCTGTCGGAGATGCCGAACATCGGCGTCTCCTGGCTGCCCACCACGTCGCCGGCGCTGTTGGTGACCGGGATTTCCTGGCTCGAATCCAGCGCGGTGTAGCTGGCCTGCACGCCGAAGCCGTCGAGCAGCCCGGGCAGGTTCTCGGGGAAGTACACCACGCCCAGTTCCAGGCCTTCGAGCGTACCGTCGGAGGCGTTGTCCGGCTGGGTCAGGATGTAGTCGTAGCCCTGGTAGGTGACGCGGCGGCGGAAGTCGCTGACCATGCCCTCGATCTCGCGGCGGAAAAGCGTGCCGTAGACCGCGCTGCCGGGCGCGAAGTACCACTCCAGCGACAGGTCGTAGTTCTTCGACTCGGTCGGCGCCAGGTCCGGATTGCCGCCACTGGCGGTGCCGTAGCCGATGTTGGTCACGTCCGGGACGTAGATGATGTTCGGGTTGAGCTGGTTGAAGTTCGGCCGGCGCAGGGTCTGGCCATAGGCGAAGCGCAGCATCAGGTCATCGGTGAAGCCGTAGCGCAGGGTCAGGCTGGGCAGGGCCTTGGACGCACTGGCCGAAGCGCTGCCTTCGCCGAACACCATGTCGGTCTCGACGTTGACATAGCGCACGCCGAGCTGGCCGTCGAACACGTGGCCGCCCAGCTCGGTGGCGAAGTCACCCTGCAGGTAGACCGCGGTGGTGGCCTCGTCGACGTTGAAGTTCTCGGCCAGCACCAGCTGGGCGCTGGTGGGACGGCCGTAGAGCTCGCGGTAGAAGTCGGCGTTGTTGCGGATGTAGTGGCCGTCCGGCACCACCCACGAGCCCGGCACGTCCGAGCGACCGTCGAAGAAGCCGCTGTTGATCGAGATCAGGCCGGGGTTGGCGGTCAGCGAACAGTCCGGCAGCGCACGGTCGCAACCGTTGTCCGGCCCGGTGCGCTGGCCTTCGCTGGCGCTGCGGTCGTCGTAGCGGACGCCGAAGGAGATCCTGGACAGCGCCCCCCAGCCGGCGGCGAAGTCGCCGTCGAAGGTGAAGGTCCCCGCGTCGCCCTTGGAGTAGTTGGCGTTGTCGTAGAGCTGCGCCAGCGCCCACTGGTTCGGATCGGCGGCGTTGCTCTCGTCGATGTCCGGGGTGGCCGGGTTGTCGTTGAAGCCGAACGCCGGCTTGCCGCCACCGCTGTTGAAGTCGACCCAGACTTCGTGCGCGACGCGGTCGGCGCGCATGGCGAAGAAGTCGGACTTGAACTCGCTGTCCTGGTAGGTGACCTCGGACTTCAGCTTCAGCCGGTCGCCCACGTCCCAGCTGCCGCCGAAAGCGTACAGGTAGCTGTCGGTCTTGCCGGTGGTGAGGTCGCCGCTGGTGAAGTTGTACGGCAGGCCGACCACGCGCGACTTCATGATGTTGGTGCCGGGGATCAGCTCGATGTTCTGCGACGGGTCGTCGCCGAGCGCGCCCCACCAGTCGACGAACGAGAACAGCAGCGAGTTGAACGACTCGTTGCGGTAACCGTTGTAGAACGCCTCGAAGGTGTACTCGGAGTCATTGTTCGGCGCCCACTGCAGCGAGACGTTGGCGGCCGGGCGTTCGCGCTTGCCGGTGAAGTCGCTGGCGAAGATCGCATCGCGCGAGAGCAGGTATTCGTACTGTTCGCCGCGTACCGGCAGGGTCGAGCCGGGGGTGAACGGCAGGCCCGACACCAGGCCCGGCTGCCAGACTTCCTGGCCGTCGATGATGGTGCCGATGCGCTGGTAGGGCACGAAGCCGGCCGGCGGCTCATCGGTGAAGAACGGCACCATCGCGCCGGCGGTTACGCTCTGGTCGCGGTAGTTGGTCTCGGCGTAGGAGACGTTGGCCAGTGCGCCGAACTTGCCGCCGCCCACGTTCCAGGTGTTGGAGAACAGGGCGCTGATGTTGGGATCGACCTTGCCGGCCTGCTCCTGGTAGATGCTGCGCGCGGCGACCACCACCTTGCTGCCGTCGAAGTCGAACGGGCGGTGGGTGTGGATGTCGATCTGGCCGGCGATGCCGGTTTCGATGTGCTCGGCGGCGCGGGTCTTGTAGACCTCGACGCTGGAAAGCAGGCTGGCCGGGATGTCCTGCAGCGCCACCGAGCGGCCGGAGGCGGTGAAGATGTTGCGGCCGTTGATGGTCGTGGTGATGTCGTTGAGGCCGCGGATCGACACCGCGGCCACCTCGCCGCTGCCGCGGTTGGTGGTCTGCACGCCGGTCACGCGCTGCAGCGCCTCGACCAGGTTGTTGTCGGGGAACTTGCCGATGTCCTCGGCGACGATCGCGTCGACGATCTGCATCGAGCCCTGCTTGAGCTCGAGCGCGCCCATCATCGAGGCGCGCACGCCGCGCACCTGGACCCGGTCCAGGTCGGTGGCGTCGGCCTGGCCGGCGCTCGTGTCCGCGGTTGCAGGCGGCGCCGGGCACGGCGCGTCCGGATCGGCGGCGGTGGGACAGGTCTTCGGCGCTTCCTGCGCGGTGGCGGACAGGGCGAGCAGCAACGCTGCCGGCAGCAGTGCCAGGCGCGCGTTGCGGGGTTGCATCCAACGGTTCGAACGCTTCATAGCAGTGGCTCCCAGTCTTGGTTGTTCGGCGAAAGCGACAGCGGCCACGCGCAGGCGGGCGTCCGCCACGGCGTCGCCGTGGTGGTTCAGGGTCGGAATGGTTCGTGGCCGGAAGGCGTTCCGGAACCGCAGCGATGCGGGCCGGCGACGGGGCGGGCGCGTGGGGCGCGGGCCGGGTGGCGCGACATTCCGGGCAACAGTCCACCGTCGCGGCATGCAGGCATGCCGTCGAACATGAGCGTCGTCACTTTCAACCCCTCCCGGTCTGACGTCCTGACGCATTCGATCGCGAGTTTTTGCGGCGCACCTCTCCGCGCCGCACTCCCCGCAGATGCGACGCGCGCACCGGGGGAGCAGGCCGAGCATAGGGACGGGTTCGATAACCTGCCAATGAATTTACATAGCCGACCGATACAGGAAATCGTATCCATGGCGCGGCGCCGTATGGGGCCATCGAGCCATTCCAATCCGCACGATTGCCATGCCGCAGGTGGCATTGGTCGATGCGTCGCGCCGCGACTATCCTGCCCGCGGCCGGATTGCGGCCCGGCGCCACGGGGGACCTCCAATGACGCGAACCAGGCCTTTCGGCCGGCTGGACGACGGCAGGCCGGTCCACGCCTGGCGGCTCGGCAACGGCAGCGGGCTGTCGGCGCAGATCCTCGATCTCGGCGGCATCCTGGCCAACCTCGAGTTTCCCGGCACGCATGGCCGCACCCGCGTGGTCCTCGGCCTCGGCGACGCCCAGGCCTATTACGATGATCCGGCCTACCTCGGCATCCTGGTCGGGCGTTTCGGCAACCGCATCGGCGGTGCCGCGTACACGCTCGATGGAAGAGAGCACCGCGTCTCCGCCAACGAAGGACGCAACCACCTGCACGGCGGCACGCACGGTTTCGGGCGCCGGCAGTGGCGGGTGGAGGCGCATGACGCCGACCTGTTCGTGCTGCGCTACCGCTCGCCGGATGGCGAGGAGGGTTATCCGGGCAACCTCGAGGTGACGGCGACGTACCGGCTGCACGGTCCGCGGCTGCGCCTGGATTTCGAGGCGACCTGCGATGCGCCGACCCCGTTCAACCCGACCCACCATCCGTATTTCAACCTCGCCGGCGATCCCTCGGTGCCGGCTTCGGCGCAGTGGCTGCAGGTGCCGGCCAGCGGCTATCTGCCGGTGGACGACGAACTGATCCCGCTCGGCGAAGTCGCCGATGTGACCGGCACACCGTTCGATTTCCGCATCGCGCGCACGCTGGACGCGGCCTTCGACGCGGCCGATCCGCAGCTGCGCACCGGTGGCGGGTTCGACCACTGCCTGGTACTGGATGCGCACCGTCCCGGCCCGCGCGGCGGCTGCACCGCGATGCTGTACTCGCCGCACAGCGGCATCGCGATGCGGATCGACAGCGATGCACCGGCGCTGCAGCTGTACGACGGCCATGCGCTGGACCGCCAGCATCCAGGCATCGGGCGCGGCCTTTGCCTGGAGCCGCAGGGCTTTCCCGATGCGCCGAACCGGCCGGAGTTTCCCGATGCCATCCTGCGCCCGGGCACGGTCTTCCGCCGCCGGATCGAGTACCGCTTCGCCACGCCCGGCCGCGACCGCGGCTGGGACGAAGTGGTCGCGGCGCTGGACCGCGCCTGAGGCCAGTCGTCGCAACGCTTCCTCGAACAACCGCCAACCCCACATGACCGGGCCGCGCCCGATCCCGCATCACCGGAGACTGCATCCGTGCCAGAAATCAATCTCGCCATCGTCGGTGTCGGCAAGATCGTGCGTGACCAGCATTTGCCGGCGGTCGCCGCGAACGGCGACTACCGGCTGGTTGCCGCGGCCAGCCGCCACGGCCGGGTCGAGGGCATCGACAACTTCACCTCGATCGAGGCGATGCTGGCGGCGATGCCGTCGATCGACGCCGTCTCGCTGTGCATGCCGCCGCAGTACCGCTACGAGGCGGCGGTAAAGGCGCTGGCCGCCGGCAAGCATGTGTTCCTGGAAAAGCCGCCGGGCGCGACGCTGTCGGAGGTGGCCGACCTCGCCGCGATGGCGGAAGCGAAAGGCGTGTCGCTGTTCGCCAGCTGGCATTCGCGCTACGCGCCAGCGGTGGAGGCCGCACGCGAATTCCTCGCCGGCACCCCGATCCGCTCGATGCGGGTGAGCTGGAAAGAGGACGTCCGCCAGTGGCATCCCAACCAGGACTGGATCTGGCAGCCCGGTGGCCTGGGTGTGTTCGACCCGGGCATCAACGCGCTGTCGATCGTCACCCGGATCCTGCCGCGCCCGGTGTTCGCTACCGCCGCGACGCTGGAATTCCCGGAGAACCGTGATGCGCCGATCGCCGCGTCGATCGCCTTCACCGATGCAGCGGGGCTGGACCTGCAGGCCGAGTTCGACTGGCGCCAGACCGGCCGGCAGAGCTGGGACATCGTCGCCTCGACCGAGGCCGGCGAGATGGTGCTGTCCGAGGGCGGCGCGAAGCTGTCGGTCGACGGTCGCCTGGTGCATGAGCAGCCGGAGCGCGAATACCCCGCGCTGTACGAGCGCTTCGCCCAGATCATCAAGGCCGGCCAGTCCGACGTCGACCTCGCGCCGCTGCGCCACGTCGCCGACGCTTTCATGCTCGGCCGGCGCAAGGTAGTGGAGGCCTTCCACGACTGACGGATGCCGGGTCCCCCGGGATCCGGTGGATTCGCTTTGTCCCTCTCTTGCGCGCAGCGCAGGGGAGGGCGGGGAGGTGTGGGCTGCGGTTCTGTAATGCAGGGCTTTCACTCGCCGCTTCGCGTCGAGCGAGTCACTTTTCTTTGCTTGTGCAAAGAAAAGTAACCAAAAGAAAGCACAGCCGGGGACGCGATCCGTCCGCTACGCGGCCGGTGCCCTGCGCTTCTCGCGGCAACGGGGGCAGCCCACAACTCGCTGCGCTCAGACATGTGGGCCTCTTCGCCCCCGCTGCCGCTGCGATGCTCGGCTCGCTTTACCGGCGGGTGAGTCACGGACGAAGAACCACTTCAACAGCAACGACGACAGTCCTTCGATTCTGGCCCCGCGTCGCTGTCTGTGAAGCTGCCAGAACGACTCCCGGTCGTCGAAGGGGCCGCCTACGCCGGCGGCGCTCCATAGATCTCCGCCGCCGTCTCCTGCAACGCCTGCAGCACGATCCGCGCACCCGGCGAGAGCAGCCAGTCGGTGCGGGTGATGATCCCGAACGAATCCATGTTGCACGACAGCTCCACCGGCACGATCTTCACCATGCCGTGCTCGACGTAGTGGCGGGCCACATCCACCGGCACCACCGCCATGTAGTCGCTCTCCTGCAACATCTTGGTCATGAACATCAGCGCGGTGGTGGCCAGCACCTGACGCGGCGGCTGCAGGCCGGCACCGCGGAACATCAGTTCGAAGCGATGCCGCAGCACGCTGCCTTCCGGTGGCACGATCCAGCTGCCGCGCGCCAGTTCGGCCAGGTCGGGTTTCTCCAGCGCCAGGATCGGATGGCCGGGCCGGGCGATCGCGCAGATCTCCTCGTCGGCCAGCGCCTGGTAGTGCAGGTGGCGCTTGTCGTGGCGCTCGAACAGGCGCGCGACCAGGAAGTCGAGCCGGTTCTGCTCCAGCCGCTCCAGCAGCACGTCGCTGCTCTCCACCAGCAGTGACACCCGCAGGTCCGGGTTTTGCCGGGCGATCCGCGCCAGCGCGGTCGGCAGCAGGCTCATCGCCGGGCCGGCGATCGCGCCGACCGCGACGCTGCCGGCGAAGCCGCCCTTGAGCGCCTCGATCTCCGCGCCGGCCTCGCCGAGGCTGGCCAGGGCGATGCGGGCATGGCGGATCATCGTCTCGCCGTACCAGGTCGGGCACATGCCGCGTGGCAGCCGCTCGAACAGCGGCACCCCGATCATCTCCTCCAGGTCCTTGAGCAGCTTGGACGCGGCCGGCTGCGACATCGCCAGCGACTCGGCGGCGCGGTGGATGTTGCCTTCCTCGTCGATCGCGATCAGCAGCATCAGCTGCCGGGTCTTGAGCCGGGCGCGGACGAACCAGGGCACGTTCGGGGCCAAGTGCGACTCCACAGATACAAATGTTCATATATGTTACGCACGAAAATGGATTGGATGCATATGCCTGCACCCGTCAGAATGGATGCAGGCATGTTCCGTCCCGGCTCTCTCCCAGGGGGGCGGCGTGCCTTCCATTTACGAGCGGGCGGAAGGGCCGATGCGACTGATCCAGCTGCTGGACGAGACCGGGACCACACGCGTTGGCGTGGTCGACGCGGAGGGCAAGAAGGTGAGCCTGCTCGAGGGCGTCGAGTCGACTTGGGCGCTTGCCGGCGCCGCGCTTGCCGCCGGCCGCGGCCTGGACCAGGAGGCCGCGGCCGCCATCGGCCAGGTGACGCTCGACTACCCGGCGCTATTGCAGGCCGGGCGCGTGCTCAGTCCGCTGCATCATCCGGATCCGGCGCACTGCCTGGTCACCGGTACCGGCCTGACCCACCTGGGCAGCGCCGCCGCGCGCGACGCCATGCACCAGAACCTGAAGCAGCAGGCCGATGCCGGCACGCTCACCGATTCCATGCGCATGTTCCAGTGGGGCGTGGACGGCGGCATTCCGGAAACGGGCAAGGCCGGGGCGCAGCCGGAGTGGTTCTACAAGGGCGATGGCGCGATCGTGGCGGCCCCGGGCGCGCCGCTGCCGTCGCCGGACTTCGCCCTCGACGGCGGCGAGGAGCCCGAGCTGGTCGGCCTGTACCTGATCGGTCCGGACGGCACCCCGCACCGGCTCGGCTTCGCCATCGGCAACGAGTTCTCCGACCACGTCACCGAGCGCCAGAACTACCTGTACCTGGCCCATTCCAAGCTGCGCGCCTGCGCGATCGGCCCGGAACTGCGCACCGGCGCGCTGCCGCGCGACCTGCGCGGTACCAGCCGCCTGAAGCGCGGCGGCGCGGTGGTCTGGGAGAAGCCGTTCCTCACCGGCGAGGCCAACATGTGCCACTCGCTGGAGAACCTCGAGTACCACCATTTCAAGTACGCCGCGCACCGGCGCCCGGGCGACGTGCACCTGCACTTCTTCGGCACCGCGACCCTGAGCTTCGCCGACGGTATGCGCGCCGAGCCGGGCGACGTGTTCGAGATCGAGCTGCCGGAACTGGGCGCGCCGCTGGTCAATCCGCTGCGCACGGTCGCGTCGGGTTTCGTGCCGGGCGGAGTACGCAGCCTGTAAGGTGGCGGCAGGCGCGACGCTGGTCGCGCGCAAGGACATGCAAGGAGACATACCGTTATGAGCGAACAGCGTTTCAGCAGCCTCATCGCCGGCCAGTGGGTCGAGGGCGATGGCGGCCACGCCGACGAGAACCCGTCGGATCTCGCCAGTCCGGTCGGACGCTACGGCACCGTCGATGCCGCGCAGGCCGCGCAGGCGGTGGACGCCGCCGCTGCGGCGCTGCCGAAGTGGTCGCTGTCCAATCCGCAGCAGCGCGCCGACATCCTCGACTTCGTCGGCAGCGAGATCCTCGCCCGCAAGGAAGAACTGGGCCGGCTGCTGGCGCGCGAGGAAGGCAAGACCCTGGCCGAGAGCATCGGCGAGGCCGCGCGCGCCGGGCAGATTTTCAAGTTCTTCGCCGGCGAGGCGCTGCGCATCCCCGGCGAGAAGCTGGCCTCGACCCGCCCGGGCGTGGACGTGGAGATCACCCGCGAGCCGGTCGGCACGGTCGGGATCATCGCGCCGTGGAATTTCCCGCTGGCGATCCCGGCCTGGAAGATCGCGCCGGCGCTGGCCTACGGTAATACGGTGGTGTTCAAGCCGGCCGAGATCGTGCCTGGCTGCGCCTGGGCGATCGCCGAGATCCTTTCGCGTGCCGGCCTGCCGGAAGGCGTGTTCAACATGGTCCTGGGCAGCGGCCGCGTGGTCGGCCAGGCGCTGATCGAGCACAAGGGCCTGGACGCGCTGACCTTCACCGGCTCGGTGCCCACCGGCCACGCACTGCTCAAGCAGGCCGCCGCGCGCGCGCTGAAGGTGCAGATGGAGATGGGTGGCAAGAACCCGCTGGTGGTGCTGGCCGACGCCGACCTCGACAAGGCGGTGGAATGCGCGGTCAACGGCGCCTACTTCTCCACCGGCCAGCGCTGCACGGCGTCGAGCCGGCTGATCGTGGAAAACAGCATCTACGACGCGTTCGTGGCCAAGGTGCAGGCGCGGCTGGCGAAGGTAAAGGTCGGCGATCCGCTCGAACAGGGCGTGGACATCGGCCCGGTCGCCAGTCAGGCGCAGCTGGACACCGACCTGTCCTACATCCGTGCCGGCCATGAGGACGGCGGCGAACTGCTGGCCGGCGGTGAGCGCGTGGAGTGGAAGACGAAGGGCCACTTCCTGGCGCCGACCCTGTTCGCGGCCAAGCCGTCGGACCGCGTCGCCCGCGAGGAGATCTTCGGGCCGGTCGCCGCGTTGCTGCGCGCCGACGACTACGAGCACGCGCTGGCGCTGGCCAACGACACCGAGTTCGGCCTGTGCGCCGGCATCTGCACCACCTCGCTCAAGTACGCGACGCACTTCAAGCGGCATGCGCAGGCCGGCATGGTGATGGTCAACCTGCCGACCGCCGGCGTGGATCCGCACGTGCCGTTCGGCGGACGCAAGGCGTCCAGCTATGGTCCGCGCGAGCAGGGTCGCTACGCGGTGGAGTTCTACACGACGGTCAAGACCGCCTATACCGCGGCCTGACGCCGCGACTTCCGTGGCCGCGCACTGGAGGGTGCGCGGCATGTCGCCACCGGCAACAGCCGGGGCGACGGCGGGAGCCACACAAGCATCGAGGGAGGGAGCGATGAACAAGGGTTTCAAGCTGGCGGCAGCGGTGCTGTGCGCGACGGTGCTGGGCGCCTGCGGCAAGGGTGGCGCTGACGGCCAGGCGGCGAAGAACGAGGCGATCACGGTCGGCTTCAGCCAGGTCGGCGCCGAGAGCGAGTGGCGCACCGCCAACACCCGATCGGTGAAGGAGGCGCTGGCCGCGCCGGAATTCAACCTCAAGTTCTCCGACGCGCAGCAGAAGCAGGAGAACCAGATCAAGGCGCTGCGCTCGTTCATCGCCCAGGGTGTGGACGTGATCGCGTTCTCGCCGGTGGTCGAGTCGGGCTGGGAGACGGTGCTGCGCGAGGCCAAGGCCGCCAACATCCCGGTGGTGCTGACCGACCGCGGGGTCGACGTGTCCGATGATTCGCTGTTCGTGACCCTGATCGGCTCGGACTTCGTCGAGGAAGGCCGCCGCGCCGCGCGCTGGCTGATCGATGACAGCAAGGATTCAACGGGCCCGGTCCGGATCGTCGAGCTGCAGGGCACAGTCGGCTCGGCGCCGGCCATCGACCGCATGGCCGGCTTCAAGGAAGTGATCGGCCAGGATCCGCGCTTCAGCATCGTGCGCTCGCAGAGCGGCGACTTCACCCGGGCCAAGGGCAAGGAAGTGATGGAAGCCTTCCTCAAGGCCGAGGGCCGCGACGGCATCGACGTGCTGTTCGCGCACAACGACGACATGGCGATCGGCGCGATCCAGGCGATCGAGGAGGCCGGGCTGAAGCCGGGCGAGGACATCCGCATCGTTTCCATCGACGGCGTGCGCGGCGCCTTCGAGGCGATGAAGGCCGGCAAGCTCAACGCCACGGTCGAGTGCAATCCGCTGCTCGGCCAGCAGCTGGCGCAGATCATCCGCGACGTGCACGCCGGCCGGCCGGTGCCGAAGCGGGTGGTGGTCGAGGAAGGCGTGTTCACCCGCGAACAGGCGGCGACCGAACTGCCCAACCGCAAGTACTGAGGCACGGCCGATGGCGATGCAGTCGTTTCCGCGCGGCGCCGGTCGGGCCGCGGGTGCGTTCGCATGAGCGAGGTCGTGCTCCGGGCCGCGGGCCTGGGCAAGCGCTTCGGTGCGACCGTCGCCCTCGACGGCGCCGGACTGGTGCTGCGCGCCGGCGAGATCCACGCGCTGATGGGCCAGAACGGCGCCGGCAAGTCGACCCTGATCAAGCTGGTCACCGGCGTCGAGCAGCCCGACGCCGGCACGATCGAGCTGGACGGGCGCGCCATCGCCCCGGCCTCGCCGCTGCAGGCGCAGCGCGAAGGCATCAGCACGGTCTACCAGGAAGTGAACCTGTGCCCGAACCTGTCGGTGGCCGAAAACCTGTATGCCGGCCGCTACCCGCGCCGCTTCGGGCTGATCGACTGGAAGCAGGTGCGCGAGGGCGCCCGCGCGCTGCTGCGCGAGCTGCACCTGGACATCGACGTCGACCTGCCGCTGTCCAACTATCCGGTGGCGGTGCAGCAGATGGTCGCGATCGCCCGTGCGCTGGGCGTGTCGGCGCGGGTGCTGGTGCTCGACGAGCCGACCTCGAGCCTTGACGAGGGCGAGGTCCGCGAACTGTTCGCGGTGATGCGCCGGCTGCGCGAGCGCGGCATGGCGATCCTGTTCGTCACCCATTTCCTCGACCAGGTGTATGCGGTGTCCGACCGCATCACCGTGCTGCGCAACGGCACCCTGGTCGGCGAGTACCTGCCGGCGCAGCTGCCGCAGGCGGGATTGGTTTCAGCGATGGTCGGGCGCGAGGTCGAACTGGCCGGTGGCCGCGAGCGCAGCGAGGAAGTGGCCGCGGACGCGCCGGTGGTGGTCGAAGCGCGTGGCCTGGGCCGGCGCGGCAGCCTGCAGCCGGTGGACCTGCAGCTGCGTGCGGGCGAGGTGCTGGGCCTGGGCGGTCTGCTCGGTTCCGGTCGCACCGAACTGGCCAGGCTGTTGTTCGGCCTCGACCGTGCCGACAGCGGCGAGTTGAAGGTGGACGGGCAGCGACTGGAGCCGCGCCATCCGGCCGACGCGGTCGCGCAGGGCCTGGCGCTGTGTCCGGAGGAACGCAAGACCGAGGGCATTGTCGCCGGCCTGTCGGTGCGCGAGAACGTCGTGCTGGCGCTGCAGGCACGGATGGGCTGGTGGCGTGCGCTGCCTCGCGCCACCCAGGACGCGATGGCGCGCGAGTACGTGGCCCTGCTCGGGATCAAGACCGCCGACATCGAGACGCCGGTCGGCTATGTAAATTCATTG
>JAGHZW010000209.1:18253-18793 GCA_017745195.1 Pseudoxanthomonas sp.
GCAGGTGAAGCCGTAGGGCGGCAACCAGCAGAAGGTGGTGCTGGCGCGCTGGCTGGCCACGCAGCCGAAGCTGCTGGTGCTGGACGAACCGACCCGCGGTATCGATATTGCCGCCAAGCAGGAAATCATGGGCGAAGTGGTGCGACTGGCCCGGCAGGGCATGGCGGTGCTGTTCATCTCCGCCGAGATCGAGGAGCTGACCCGGCTCAGCGACCGCATCGCGGTGATGCGCGAGCGGCACAAGGCCGGCGAACTGCCGGGCGGCAGCGACGGACGCCAGGTGATGGCATTGATCGTCGCGCACGAAGCGGATGCCGCGCACGGACACGACGCGGTGCACGCATGAGCCGGCCGGACGCTTCGATGGCGGATGCGCGCCCGTCGCTGCTGCGGCGCAGCCTTGCCCACCGGCTGTTCTGGCCGCTGCTGGCGCTGGTCCTGCTGCTGCTCGGCAACGGCCTGTTCAATCCCGGGTTCCTGTCGCTGCAATGGCGCGACGGCCACCTGTACGGCAACCTGGTCGACATCGCCAACCGCGCC
>JAGHZW010000209.1:18895-25516 GCA_017745195.1 Pseudoxanthomonas sp.
TGGGCCCGCGCCGCGCCGCTGGTGCTGGTCTCGCTGGGTATGACCCTGGTGATCGCGGTGCGTGGCCTGGACATCTCGGTCGGCGCGGTGCTGGCCATCGCCGCGACCGTGGCCGCATGGACGATCGGCAGGATGCAGGCCGGCGGCAGCGAAGGCCTGGCGCCGCTGTTCGCCGCGATCGCCGCCGCACTGGGCGTGGCGCTGCTGTGCGGCCTGTGGAACGGACTGCTGGTGGTGCGCCTGGGCCTGCAGCCGATCATCGCCACGCTGGTGCTGATGGTGGCCGGACGCGGCATCGCCCAGCTGATCAGTGATGGCCAGATCCTGACCATCTACTACGAACCTTTCGCCTTCCTCGGCAACGGCTTCCTGTTCGGCCTGCCGTTCTCGCTGTTCGTGGCGGCAGCGGTGTTCATCGGGCTGACAGTGCTGCTCGAGCGCACCGCGCTGGGTCTGTTCGTGCGTGCGATCGGCCACAACCCGGTGGCCGCGCACGTGGCCGGCGTGCGCGCGAAGGCGATCACCTGGGCGCTGTACGCGTTCTGCGGTTTCAGCGCCGGCCTGGCCGGGCTGCTGGTCAGCTCCAACGTGGCCAGCGCCGACGCCAACAACGCCGGCCAGCTGCTCGAACTCGATGCGATCCTGGCCGTGGCCCTGGGCGGAACCGCGCTGGCCGGCGGCCGCTTCAGCCTCGCCGGCAGCCTGGTCGGCGCGCTGATCATCCAGGCGCTGACCACCACCATCTACGCCATCGGGGTGCCGCCGCAGGTCAACCTGGTGGTCAAGGCGCTGCTGGTGACCGCGGTGTTGCTGCTGCAGTCGCCGGAGTTCCGCGGTCGCCTGCGTGCGCGGGCGCAGCGTCGCGCGGGAGGCGTGGCATGAGCGTGCCTGCTTCCGTGTCGCCTTCGGCGTCCGCACCGGGACTGCTGTCGCGGCTGTGGCGCGATCCGCGCCAGCTCTCGCTGGCGATCACGATCGTCCTGTTCCTGGCCATGTCGGTGGCCGGCGGCGTGCTGTATGACGGTTTCCTGCGTCCGCAGGTGTTCCTGAACCTGCTGATCGACAACGCCTTCCTGCTGATCGTCGCGGTCGGCATGACCTTCGTGATCGTCAGCGGCGGCATCGACCTGTCGGTCGGCGCGGTGGTCGCGTTCAGCACCGTACTGCTGGCCTGGCTGGTGCAGGCGCACGGCTGGCATCCGCTGGCGGCGATCCCGCTGGTGCTGGCGCTGGGCGCCGGCTTCGGCGCGCTGATGGGCACCCTGATCGAGCGCTACCGGCTGCAGCCGTTCGTGGTCACCCTGGCCGGCATGTTCCTCGCACGCGGCGCGGCGACCCTGCTCAGCGTGGAGTCGATCGGCATCGACCATGCGTTCCATGTCGCGGTGGCGAACCTGCGCATCCCGCTCGGCGGTGGCGCCTCGCTGTCGGCCGGGGCGGTGATCGCGCTGCTGGTGGTGGTCGCCGGCGCGGTGCTGGCGGGAAAGACCCGCTTCGGCCGCAGCGTCTACGCGATCGGCGGCAGCGAGCAGTCCGCGCTGCTGATGGGCCTGCCGGTGGCGGCGACCCGGATCGGCGTGTATGCGCTCAGCGGTTTCTGCTCGGCGCTGGCCGGGGTGGTCTACACCTTCTACATGCTCAGCGGCTACAGCCTGCATGCCACCGGCCTGGAGCTCGACGCGATCGCCGCGGTCGTGATCGGTGGCACCCTGCTGGCCGGCGGCAGCGGCTACGTGCTCGGCACGCTGTTCGGCGTGCTGGTGCTGGGCCTGATCCAGACCCTGATCGTGTTCGACGGCACGCTCAGCTCGTGGTGGACCAAGATCGCCATCGGCGGCCTGCTGCTGGCGTTCTGCCTGCTGCAGCGGCTGCTGTCCCGCAGAAGCGCGATGAGCGGAGGCGCACATGGCTGAGTTGCCGGAGATGGGGCGGGTGCGGGTTCCGGCGCGCGTGCGCCGGGTCCTGCTGGCACTGTCGGGCCTGCTGTGCGCGGCCTGGCTGCCGGCGCAGGCGGCCGACGCTCTGGGCGATGTACTTGGCGATGTCGCCAGTCCCGACGGTGGGATCCGCGTGGAAATGTCGCGCGATGCCGGCGGTCGCCCGACCTGGCGCCTGTTGCGCGAAGGCCGCGAGGTGATCGCGCCGTCGCTGCTGGGCCTGGTGGGCGAGGGCGCCGACCTGTCGCGCGCGCTGGCGTTCGCCGGTGCCGACCCGGTGCAAGTGGTGGCCGACGACTACGAGCTGGCGTCGGGCAAGCGCCGCTTCAACCAGTACCGCGCCAACCGCCGCGTGTTCCGTTGGAAGAACGCGCAGGGCCACGAGCTGGCGATCGCCTGGCAGGTGTCCAACGACGGTGCCGCGTTCCGCTACGAACTGCAGCAGCCGGTGCCGCGGATGCGGCGCTGGCAGCGGGATGCGGCGACCTTCCGTCTGCCGGCCGACGCGCGCGCCTGGCTGCAGCCGATGTCGGTGCCCAAGACCGGTTTCGCCCGCACCAATCCCTCCTACGAGGAGTTCTACCTGCAGGACGTGCCCGTCGGCACGCCGGCGCCGCTGGACCATGGCTGGGTGTTCCCCGCGCTGTTCCGCGCCGGTGCCGACTGGGTGCTGCTGAGCGAGGGCATGCTGCGCCGTGGCGATGCCGGCAGCCGCCTGCTCGATGGCACCCGCCCGGGCGAATACACGCTCGGCTTCCCGGATGAGCGCGAAACCTTCCCCGGCGGCGGCGCCACGCCGTGGATCGAGTCATTCCCGTGGCGCTCGGCCTGGCGCATCGTCGCCGTGGGCGGGCTGGGGACGGTGGTCGATTCGACCCTGGGCACCGACCTGGCCGATCCGCCGGCGGTGCAGGTGGCGTCGGTACCGGGCAAGGCATCGTGGAGCTGGCCGCTGCTGGGCGACGACCACACCGTGTTCGAGGTGCAGAAGGACTTCGTCGACTACGCCGCGCGCATGGGCTGGCGCTACACGCTGGTCGACGCGCTGTGGGATACGCAGATCGGCGAGGCGCGGATGCGAGAGCTGGTCGAGTACGCGCGCGGCAAGGGCGTCTCCATCCTGGTCTGGTACAACTCCGCCGGCTCCTGGAACGACGCCCCGCAGACCCCGCGCGACAAGCTGCTCGACCACGCGGGCCGCCAGCGCGAGTTCGCGCGGATGCGCGACATGGGCGTGGCCGGGCTCAAGATCGACTTCTTCGGCGGCGACGGCGCCTCGATGATCGCCTACTACCTGGACCTGCTCGAGGACGCGGCCCCCTACGGCCTGCAGCTCAACTTCCACGGCGCGACCCTGCCGCGCGGCTGGCAGCGCACCTGGCCGCACCTGCAGACGATGGAGGCGGTGCGCGGCCTGGAGTTCGCCACCTTCAACCAGGCCGATGCCGACCGCACCCCGGACCACGTCGCCACCCTGCCGTTCGTGCGCAACGTGTTCGACCCGATGGATTTCACCCCGCTGGCGATGGTCAAGCTGAACGACCGCGTGCAGCGCCGCACCAGCGCCGCGTTCGAGCTGGCGCAGTCGGTGCTGCTGGTGTCCGGCATCCAGCACTACGCCGAAACCGCGGACGGCATGACCCAGGTGCCGGAGTATGTGCGCCAGTTCCTGCGCGCGCTGCCGGAGAGCTGGGACGACAGCCGCTTCATCGATGGCTACCCGGCGCGCTATGCGGTGTTCGCGCGCAACGGCGGTGGCCGCTGGTTCGTGGGGGGGGTCAATGCCGAGGCCGCGCCGCGCACGGTCACCCTGGAGGCCGAGGCCTTCGGCGGCGGCATCCAGCGCGGCAGCCTGATCACCAACGGCGGCGATGCACCGGGCTTCGCCCAGCGCCGGGTGGAGTTCGCACCGGGCCGGCCGCTGCGGCTGGAGCTGCCGCCGGTGGGTGGTTTCGTGCTGCAACTGGATTGATGCGTCCGTGGCCGGCCGCTACAAGGCCGCCGATAGCTGTCGCTGGAGTGACGACATGAAGCACCTGTTTTCGATCCTGCTGCTGGCGCTGTTGTCCTGCGTGCCGGTGCTGGCGCCGGCTGCCAGCTGGAGCGCGGACAACGGCAACGGCACCTTCACCAATCCGCTGTTCTACGACGAGTTCTCCGACCCGGACATCATCCGCGTCGGCGACTGGTTCTACATGACCGGCACCACCATGCACGCGGTGCCGGGCCTGCCGGTGCTGCGCTCGCGCGATCTGGTCAACTGGGAATTCGTGTCGTACGCGATGCCGGGTTTCGGCCCGGGCGCGGAATACCGCCTCGAAGAGGGCAGGGACATGTACGGCCAGGGCATCTGGGCGCCATGCATCCGCTACCACGATGGCCGCTTCCACATCTTCGCCAACATCAACGGACGCGGCCTGCAGGTGTTCACCGCCACCGATCCGGCCGGGCCGTGGACGCATACGAAGATCGACCGCAACCTGCACGACCTGTCGGTGCTGTTCGACGACGACGGCCGGGTCTGGGCGGTGTTCGACTACAACGAAGTGCGCCTCGTCGAACTGAAGCCGGACCTGAGCGGCGTGGTCGAAGGCAGCGAACGGGTGATCATTCCCGCCGGCCAGGGCATGGGCGAGGGCCACCACTTCTACAAGGTGGATGGGCGCTACTACATCATCAGTGCCAACTATGCGCCGGTCGGACGCATGCAGGCCGCGCGTGCCGAACGCCTGGACGGGCCGTGGGAGAGCGTGGCGATCAGCGCCAGCGACACGCTGGGCACGCAGCGCGGCTGGTGGGAGGACGCGGTCGGCCAGCGCACGCCGGTGCCGACCGGGGCGACGCGTTTCACGATGAAGAAGCCGGGCGACAACGAGATGGGCGCCGCACCCCTGCACCAGGGCGGCATCGTGCAACTGCCGAACGGCGACTGGTGGGGCTTCTCGATGCTGGACCTGAAGTCGATCGGCCGCACCACCGCGCTGTCGCCGGTGACCTGGCATGACGGCTGGCCGTACTTCGGGCTGCCGGGCAACCTGGGTCGCACGCCGCGCACCTGGTTCAAGCCGGAGGTGGCCACCGCGTCCACGCCGCGTCCGCCGTATGCGCGCAGCGACGATTTCTCCGCCACCGTGCTCGCGCCGGTCTGGCAGTGGAACCACGAACCCGTGCCGGGTCGCTGGTCGCTGGCGGAGAAGCCCGGCGCATTGCGCCTGCATGCGTTGCCGGCGGACGATTTCCTGTGGGCGCGCGACACGCTGACCCAGCGCGTGACCGGGCCGGTGTCATCGGCGACGGTGACCCTCGATGCATCGGGCCTGCGCCCTGGCGACGTCGCCGGGCTGGGCCTGCTCAACATGCCGGCGGCCTGGCTGGGCGTGCTCCGCGAGGCGGATGGCCTGGTGCTGCGCTGGTACGACCAGCGTGGCGACCGCCATGTCGACGTGCCGTTGCATGGTCCCGTCGTGCATTTGCGTGCCAGCGGCGACTACGACGCCGACGAGGCGCGCTTTTCCTTCAGCGTCGACGGTCGCCGCTTCGAAGCGATCGGCGATCCGGTCCGGCTGCCGTACCAGCTCAAGACCTTCCAGGGCACGCGCTATGCGCTGTTCGCCTGGAACCGCGCCGGTGCGGAAGGCGGGCATGCCGACTTCGACGATTTCCGCGTGTATGAGCCGCTGGCCGACCGCTCGCGCAACATCCCGCTTGGCCAGGTGGTGACCATGTCCAACCTCGGCGACGGCACCCGTGCGCGGGTCCATCCACTGGGCGTGCTGCAGCCGGTGCCGCCCGGTTCGAAGGAAGCGGCGACGCCGGGTGCGCGCTTCCGGGTCCACGACCGCGGCCATGGCCTGGTGGCGCTGGAGGCGATGGATGGAAGCGGCTTCCTGACCGTGGTCGGGGTCGGCCTGGCGGCGGATGTGCGCCTGCTCCCGGAGTCGGGCGACAGCCTGTTCATGTGGCAGGACATGCTCGGCGACCGGCAGTTCATGCTGCTGTCGATGCGCACGCAACGCCTCGTCGGCCTGCTGCCGGGCAGCGGTGAGCCGTACGCGGCCGATCGGCCGGGGCCGCGACCGGACCGGCGCGACGGCACGGTGCTGGTCTGGGCGCCGGCAGGGGCCGCGGCCGGGGCGCCACACCGCTAATCGGCTTCCGAGGCCGTCGCGTGCGGGGAGCGGTCACAGGCTTGCCCCTATAATCCGTCCGTTGGGCCGTGGGAAGCGCGCCCCGCGGGGAAACAGGCGTGTCCGAAGACATCACCCGGCTGTTGCTGTCGTGGCGTGCAGGCGACCTGCAGGCCCGCGAGCACCTGTTCGACGCCGTCTACGACGCGCTTCGGGTGATGGCGGCAGCGCGGCTGGGGGCCGCCCGCGGCGACGTGACCCTGCGGCCGACGTCGCTGGTCCACGAGGCGCTGCTGCGGATGCTCGACCGCGACGTCGGCTACGTCGATCGTGCGCATTTCTTCGCCCTGGTCGCGCTGAAGATGCGCGCCGTGCTGGTCGACCATGCACGCGCGAATGTCGCCGCCAAGCGCGGCGGCGGCGCGATCAACGTCACCCTGTCCCACGTCGACCAGGACGGGGTGCACGACGAGGACGTGGGCGACTACGACGTGCTGGCCCTGCACCAGGCCATCCGCCTCGCGGAGCACGCCCAGCCAGGCCGCCGGCATGTTGAG
>JAGHZW010000210.1 GCA_017745195.1 Pseudoxanthomonas sp.
AGCGGCGTCGGCTTGAATGAATTGTTAGACGCGCGCCACTAGAGCGCCCAGTGCACGACCAACCCCACCAAGCCCGCAGCTATTGGAACTACGTTGAGCCAAAAGTAAGCGGAAATCTGCCATCTGTGCCCAGCCTCTACTTTGTCGCGAATGCGCCACAGTTTCCAGAAAAGGATGTCGTGCTGAATTATGAAGTGCTCTTCGAGCAATTCTTGAGCTTCTTGATCTGCGCCCATCGCCCGGAAGATCCGGATCCGGATCGCCAGTAGGACCCCAACCAGCAGGAGTAGTGAAACAGTCAGGAAGGTTCCCATTTGCTTGGTCAGCGCCTAACTAGCTAATAGCCGGACCCGTGGGTCCGGTTATACGACTTATCCACAGCCCGCCGTATGGCGGGCTATCCCCTTGATACCGCTCGATCTTAGGCCCGCCGGAACCGGCTAACAAGCTGACGCATAGCCGGACCCACGGGGCCGGGTTGGCTGCGGTACGCTGCCGTCGTTTACCCCCAACAGGAGCACCGTCATGGGGTGAAGCCACGCGCCCCAATCCCCCTCTTCGGCTCATGGACCAGGTGTCCCTGGTTTGCCGTCGCCGACATCTGAGCCGCCGCACCGAACAGGCTTATCGGTTCTGGATCCGCCGTTACATCCATTTCCACAATCGACAGCATCCACGTGCGGTCGGGCTCAACGGCGTCGTGAGCTTCGTTAACCATCTGGCCACCGCAGGGCACGTGGCGGCGGCTACCCAGTCCCAAGCCCTCAATGCCCTGCTGTTCCTCTACCGAGACGTCCTTGAGGTTGAGGTGGGGCACCTCGCGGGACTACGGAGGGTCCAGCGACGAGACCGGCTGCCTGTGGTGCTGACCGTTGAGGAAGTGGCCTCCACCCTGGGACAGATGGTCGGGTTATCTGCGCTTATGGCCCATCTGCTCTATGGCGCCGGCCTGCGGGTGACCGAGTGCATGACCCTGCGAATCAAGGATGTGGACCTGACAGCTGGTCTGATTCACGTGCGCGCCGGCAAAGGCGGCAAAGACCGGACCACGATCCTGCCCAGCAGACTGATGCGGCCCTTGCACCGTCAAATGCTGCGGGTGGCCGGGTTGCATCGCCAAGACATGGCCCGCGGAGCTGGCTTCGCTCCTTTGCCCAGTGCCCTGGACCGAAAGTATCCCGGAGCCAGTCAAAGCCTGGCTTGGCAATTCCTATTTCCCTCACGGGTGGTGCGCCGATGTCCACAGACAGGTCGCCTGCTTCGTTGGCACGCCTCGTAGTCAGGGGTCCAGATGGCCTTCAGAGCGGCACTGCACCAGGCGGGTATCGCCAAACATGCCTCGGTCCACACCCTTCGACACTCATTCGCTACCCATCTGCTGGCAGCGGGCACTGACATCCGCACGATCCAGCTACTGCTGGGGCACCGCAACCTCAAGACAACGATGATCTACACCCATGTTGAGCAAGCGATCGGCAAGACGGTCAGTCCACTCGATCGGCTAGGCATGCGGTGAACCCCATCCGCGGACATCCTCCGGGATGTCCGCTTTGGGTCGGTAGCGGACATTAGCACTGCGACAGCGAGCTCGTCTGTCTCAGCGTCTATCGGCCAGTAGCCGCAAGGCTGACCCTCATGAGCCCCTCGGGAGACGGCAATTCCGACATCGTTCCGGCCTGTGGTGCTGTAAGGCTTGGCCAAGTAGCGCGTGTTATGTGGAAACTCCGGAAGTTATGGCCGGGTACGCAAGCCGACGACACATCCCTCCTAGAACGCGACCATGCGATCTAGTTCCCGAAATTGCGCTGGCAGCTTCCAGAGAGCGCCCTAAATGGGAACGGACTCGACACACCCCGCCAATCGTGGCGGTACGCGGGACGTGCATCGCAGCGTCGGCCACGGTCATGCGCGCGTAACGCATCTTTAAGATTGCGCACCGAACATCGCGGGCCTTCATGCACGCCGATGCGCAGGCATCGGCCTCATCTGGAAAGAAGCCCGAACCATGAGCCGCCAGCCAAACGCGCATCGCCGCGCGATTCGTCATGCCCTTGCCCTTGCCGTCGTCGCCGCGCTGAGCGCCCCGGCGCATGCGCAGACCGCCGCGGTTGATGCCGCCGACACGGGACGTGAAGTCACCGAACTTGACGCCGTGATCGTCACCGGCCGCTCCGGCATCCGGGAACGCACGAAGGCCGAGACCAGCTACTCCGTCACCCGCATCGACGAGGAGCGACTGCGCATGCAGGCGCCGACGTCGGTCGCCGAAGCGATGAAGTCCGTCCCGGGCTTCTGGGTCGAAGCGTCCGGTGGCGAGGCCAGCGGCAACATCCGTGCGCGCGGCATACCGGTGGACGGCTTCGGCTCAGTCAACCTGCTGGAGGACGGCATCCCCGTGCAGCATGATCCGGCACTGGGTTACCTCAACGCCGACCAGGTATTCCGCCTGGACGAGACCATCGAGCGCGTCGAAGTCGTTCGCGGCGGTCCGTCATCGGTGTTCTACTCGAACGCACCCGCCGGCGTGATCAACTTCGTGCCGCGCGTGGTCGGCGACCACGCAGAAGGCATCGCGAAATACACCTGGGGCGATTACGGTCTCGGCCGCCTGGACTTCTTCTACGGAACGCCACTGGGCTCAGGCGACTGGAAGCTCGGCGTCGGCGGCTTCTACCGCCAGGACGACGGCATCCGCGAGCCGGGTTTCGACGCCAACAAGGGCGGCCAGTTCCGCGTCAACCTGAGCCGCGCGTTCGAACGCGGCGACGTCCTGTTCGATTTCAAGCGCATCGACGACAACGTCGCGCTGTTCCTGGGAACTCCGATGCGTACCCGTGCCGATGGTGAGATCCGCGCGGTCCCGGGCTTCGACGGCAACTTCGGCACGATGGCCGGTCCGGAGACCGGGCGCATGCAGCTGCTGCAGGGCGACGGCACGTACTACGACTTTGACAACTCGGTCGGTACCGGAGTCGACCGCGACCAGTACACGTTCAAGCTCAATTACGACCTCGGCGCGGGCTTCAAGCTGGCGCAGGCGCTGCGCTACAGCGACACGCAGACGCAGCGCAACGGCGTGTTCCCGCTGCAGTTGCAGGGTGCGGCGCAGTGGCTCCAGGGCGCCGATGCACGCAAGGCGCTGGCCTCCGTGCCGGGTGCGACCAGCCTGCAGCTGCGCTATGCCACCGACCCGTCGCAGGTATTCGACACCGCCGACCAGAACGGCAACGGCCTGCTGGTGGTGGGCGGCCTGCGCGGCGTGACGGCGCCGATGACCGAATTCATCAACGACACGCGCCTGATGCGCCGCTTCGAGTTCGATGGCGGCCAGAGCCACGACGTCACGTTCGGCTACTACCATGCGCGGTTCGACCAGGACTTCGACCGTTACTCGTCCAACGTGCTGCTGGACGTGCGCGACAACGCGCGCCTGCTCGACCTGGTGGCGGTGGACGCGGCCGGCAATCCACTCGCGACGATCACCGACGGCGGAATCTATCGCAACGGTTACGAATGGGAGAACTCCAGCGGCCGCTCAACCACGAACGCGCTGTACCTGTCCGACGAGTGGCAGGTCAACGAGAGGTTCCGCCTGGATGGTGGCGTGCGCTGGGAAGAGGTCAATGTCGAGGGCTGGATGGAGATCCGCAAGACGGTGAACCTGGGCACGTTCCCCAACTCGAACATGCTGACCGGCTCCGGCCAGTTCGTGGATTACGACGAGGACTTCAGCAAGTCGGGCTGGACGCTCGGTGCGAACTACCAGTTCTCGCCGTACCAGGGCGCGTTCGCGCGCTGGACGTCGGCCTTCCGCTTGCCCAACCTGTCCAGCTACATCACGCGCTGGTCGAACTGCAGCCTGGCCGACGTCGACGCCTGCGTGCGCGCCAACTCGACCAGGCCGATCACCCAGACCATGGACCTGGCCGAGGTCGGCTACAAGTTCACCCACCAGGTCCTCGACGTGTACGCGACGGCCTTCTACACGAAGTACGACAACGTCGGTTTCAGCAACTCCGTGTTCGACCTCAACGGCACGGTGCAGCGCGTGGAGCAGGGTTACGCCAGCACGAGGACGGTTGGCCTGGAACTGGAAGCGGCCTGGTATCCGGTCGACTGGTTCGACCTGCAGCTCACCGCGACGCTGCAGAATCCCGAGTACGAGAACCTGCGCTACACCGAAGCGGTCAACGGTGCGCCGGTGCTGCGCGACTTCGTCGGCAACCAGCTGATCCGCGTGCCCAGGCAGAGCCTGCGCGTGGTTCCGGGCGTGAACTTGCTCGACCGGCGCCTTCGCCTGCAACTGACGTGGGAGTATGAGGGCGAGCGCTACGTCGACACCGCCAACTCGGTTCGCCTGCCGTCGTACGACGTGCTCAGCGCGAGTGCCCGCTACGACATCACGCCGCAGTGGTCGGTGTTCGGCTACGCCGACAACATCGACAACTCGCTGGGCCTGACCGAAGGTAATCCGCGCGCGGGTGAACTGCAGAGCGGTGACGCCGGCGCCAACACGTTTCTAGCGCGTCCGCTGCTGGGCCGCTCGTACCGCCTGGCGGTGATATACCGGTTCTGATGCAGCGCCTTGCCGCAGCATTGATCGCGGCAATGGGGGCGGTCCTGTCATGGACCGCCTCCGCCTGCGACGTGGAACTGCCGACGGGCCCGCCGCCGTGCACGCGTGCGGCGGTCGACGGTTTGCCCTTGAACGCCATCCAGGCCATCGGCACGCACAACAGTTACAAGCTGGCGATGCCGGCCGACGAACTGGCGGCGCACCAGAGGGTCGACGCCGCGGGTGCGGATGGACTGGACTACGCGCATCCGCCGCTGACGCAGCAACTGAACCTCGGCCTGCGCACGCTGGAACTGGATGTTCATCGCGACCCGCAAGGCGGTCACTACCTCGCGCCACCTGGCGCACACCGTCGCGGCTTTGCGACGTCGCCGTGGTCGCCGGACGAGCTGGCACGCATGCGCGCGCCAGGCTTCAAGGTCATGCACCTGAGCGACATCGACTTCCGAAGCTCGTGCGTAAGTTTGATGCAGCGCCTCCAGCAGGTGCGCGACTGGTCGAAGGCGCACCCATGGCACGCGCCGATCATGATTTCCGTCAACGCGAAGGATTCGCCCGGCGGGCCGGGTGCAGCGCCCGCGCTGCGGTTCGATGCGATGTCGTTCGAAGCGCTGGATGCGGAGATCCGCAGGGTGTTCGGTGACGCGCAGCTGTTCCAGCCGACGCAGCTGCGCGGTCGTTACCGCTCCCTGCGTGAAGCGGTCCGCGACCATGGCTGGCCGACGCTCGGTCGCTTGCGCGGGAAGGTGTTCCTGGTGCTGGACGAAACTCCGGCCAAGCGTCGGCTGTACCGGTCGCGGCGTGCTGCGCCGGCGATGTTCGTCGCCGCCGACCGCATCGAAGACGACACCGCCATTGCGATCCTCAACGATCCCATCGCGCAGCGCGACGACATCGCTGCGGCGCTGGAGGCCGGGCTGCTGGTGCGAACACGCGCCGATGCCGACACACGCGAAGCGCGCGCAGCCGACACACGTCGGCGCGAGGCGGCATTCGCCAGCGGTGCGCAGTTCGTGTCCACTGATTACCCGCGCCCGGATCCGCGCTGGCCGTTGTACCGAGTCGAATTCCCCGAAGGCGGCTACCTGCGCTGCCATCCGGTGCATCCTGCCTGCAATCCCATTCCGGAGCACTGACATGCGTGCCGCCACATTCCTGCAGGCATTAGCCCTCGCCATGTTCCTGTTTTTCGCCGGTACGGCTCGCGCAACCGATGTACCGCCATCGCGTACCGCGGACGTCTTGCTGGAAGGCACGCTCGACGGACGCGATCACCAGCGCTATCGCACCGTGCCGTTCGATGTACCGGCCGGTACCGAACGCATCACCGTGCAGTTCGAGTACGACGGTCGCGAGCACAAGACGACGGTCGACCTCGGCCTGTTGGGGCCTGGCGCGTTCGCCACCCCGCAGGGGTTTCGTGGCTGGAGCGGCGGCAACAAATCGCTGTTCACCGTTTCCTCGACCGATGCCACGCCTTCGTACTTGTCCGGCACGATCGAGCCCGGACGCTGGTCGCTGCTGCTGGGCATCCCCAACATCCGCGCCGGCAGCACCTCGCACTACCGCGCACGCGTCTGGTTCGGCCGCGCCGGCGAACCCGTCTGGCAATCGGGGGTGTCCGCTCCTCCGCTGCGTCCCGGCGAAGGCTGGTTCCGCGGCGACTTGCACCTGCATGACGCGCACAGCGATGGAAGTTGCCGCAGCCAGTCCGGTGCGAAGGTCCCGTGCCCGGTGTTCCTCACGGCGCAGGCCGCGGTCGCGCGCGGGCTCGACTTCATCGCCATTACCGACCACAACACGACCTCGCACGCCAACGCCATCCGGGAACTGCAGCCCTACTTCGACCAGCTGCTGCTGATGCCCGGCCGTGAGATCACCACCTTCAGCGGTCACGCCAACCTGTTCGGCAGCGTCGCGCCGCTGGATTTCCGCGTTGCCGGCAGCCGCGATTGGAATGCGGTGCTGCGCGACGCGCAGGGAATGCAGGCGTTCGTGTCGATCAACCACCCGATCCGTCCGTCGGACGAACGCTGCATGGGCTGCGGCTGGACGCCGTGGCCGGCTGCGGACCTGCGCCTGCTGCAGGCGGTGGAAGTGGTCAACGGCATGGACGCGGACACGCCGTACTCGGGTATCCCCTTCTGGCATGCGCAACTGGATGCCGGGCACAGGCTGACCGCCATCGGTGGTAGCGACAATCATGATGCGGCGCAATCGCTGTCGGGCCTGGGCGGCGGCGCGGTCGGCCAGCCGACGACGGTCGTGCATGCGAGCGAGCTGTCGACGTCGGCGATTCTCGACGGGCTGCGCAGCGGCAATGTCTTCGTCGATGTGCAGGGTAGCCGGGACCGCGCGATGTCGATGCGCGCCACGTCCGGTACGCGCACGGCCGCAATGGGAGGCGCGATCGCGCTGGCACGGGGCGAAACCGCGCGCTTCGAAGTGCGCACGGAGCAGGTGACCGGTGCCCGCGTGGTGGTCTGGATGGACGGAAAGGAAGCCGCGCTGCTGACCAATCCGATCGTCGCGTCCGCATCACAGGCGTTCGCATTCGATTGGACTGGCGATGGCGGCGACCACTGGCTGCGTGCAGACGTCCGTGGATCTGACGGCAAGCTGTGGCTGGTCGGCAATCCCGTCTATATGCGGGGTACAGCCGTCCGGCCGGGCGCGGAGTCGATTGAGGACAAGTAAAGTTGCCTGCGCCTCAGGTATGGACGCGGCCACCCGCCTGGTCGAGCTCTAGCGACATTAGCATCGCCACAGCGCGCTGGCCCGGCCGGATGTCCGTTAACGGCCAGAAGCGGACACAAGCACCGGTACGATCGAACCACTTCGGATCAGGCCGGCCGGCTGTACAGGCAGAAATCGAAGGTGCCGGCACCGCCGGAAAAGACCCAGGCGACGTATTCGTCGTACAGTCCGACCGGGTCGTCCACCTGGCGGATCGCGGCGAAGTTGCCGTCGTGCACGTGGAACATGCGCTGCGATGGACTTTGTTCCTGCACGAACAGCAAATCGCCGGCGCTGCCGGAATCGTCCTGCTCGCGACTATCCAACACGCACGCGAACGATCTCCAAACCAGTCCATCCCTGCGTGGAGGCGCGTCTGGATCGGCGATCGCAGCGAAGCCCTGCTTGATCTCATTGAGCTGCTTCCTGCCGGAACCGCCCACCTGGTCGGCCCGCAACCAAACATCGAGCCTGGCCGGAAGCCCGCGGCTCTGGTACGGATTGCCGGGCAGCTGATGCACCAGCTCCAGGCCATTTGCGTGGAAATAATAGGCTTGCGCGATGGCGGGGGGCAGCGACGCGTAGCGGGTCCAGAGCACGCTCCTCTCGCCGGCCGCGGCGATGGATTCACCGCGGAATGCGGCAGCCACGCGAACGTAGTGCTCACCGGAACCGACGAAGGCGTCGTCGTTCCAGGTCTTACGACCGATGGGGTCGGTAGTGGTCAATTCGGCCACCAATATTTCCGGACTTCGGGCCATCAAAGCTGCGTGCGCCCTGGGCTGGTGCGCGGCCATTGGTGCGAACAGGCCCTCTATCCCCATCGCCAGCAAGCCAGCGTAATCGTAGGACTCGTGGCTTCCGTCCGGATGCCGGGCTTCCAGCATGTGCGGCGACAGTTCGGCGAGCGTCGTCGCAACCCGGTCGAAATACGCATCGACCTGCTGCCGCGAGATGAACTTCAGCATCCGGCGTTCTTCCCTTCCGTGAGTGGCACCACTGGCCAGTGCATGGCCGATTTCGTGCTGCAACATCCATCGTCGGCCCGTGTCGGACATCGAGTGCTCATGCCATAGGCGCCTCACTCATCGTCGAACCAGCTCGCCGTACCGCCGACGCTGGACGCATCCCGCCCCACGATGCGGAACGCCGACTCGCTCGAAGCGCGACGCTCGTTACCGGATGGAGTCCGTTCCGCGAAGAGGCCGACCGACCAGCCGTCCGTCTCGCACACGTCGCAATAGAAGAACTCGACGAGATAGATGCTTCCTTCGTACTCCAGGAAGTTCACGTGCTCATCGAGGTCCAATGCATCGGACCAGACGATTCTATGGGCGTGGAAGTCGTATGCGAACACCGGCCCGCGATACCGCATGCCGGACGTGGACATACTGGCGAACCAGCAGCCTGCCAAGCCGACACCGGGGTTACCGGTGGGCGATACCGCATCGATGCGCACGTTCGCAGCCACATCAGGATCGGCGATGTCGGCCTTCTCTTCCTTGAAGACAGGGTCCAGGTACCAGTTCGGGCGGGAGTTGCCCTCGATGTCTTGCACCGTCATCGCCGGCTGCTTCATTTCGTGCCCTACCCGCGTGCATTCGGCCCGGATGACGACCTCATCCCGGGCGTCCAGGACCCGCGTGGCGGGTGGACGTACTTTCGGCGCCCGCTTGCCGCTCCAATAGATCAGCGGGCCGGCATCGCCAGCGGGTGGCTGGGCGACGATCCAGAGCTTGCCGAACTCGTTCGGCTCGACGCCCTCCAGGCGGACCCGGACAGGCTCACCCTTCCAGGTGGCACCCTCGACCGTTGCCGGGAAAGCATCGATCCCCCAGGCTGCGCGAAGATCGTTCTCCCACTCGCTCTTGCGCCCTTCGTCGAACAGGATCCTGGAACGAACGCCGCCCGGAACGAAGCCCCCGTCCAGCGGAAGGTTCCCGATCGCCAAGAAACTGATCTGCGCATCGGATGCCGTTACGGTGTCACCTGTATCCCACCCCTGGCAGCGGACAGCCGCAGGAAACAGACCCACTGCCAGCACGAAAATCCACCGGGCTTGAGCCTTGCACACATTGCCACCTCGCTGATGCGGTGAATGGGATGATGAAGTTTCCGATGCCGGCCGGACGATCGTCTTTGGTGCGACGAGTATCGTCACGCTCAGTCGCAGGCTTCACCGACTTCAACCATGAGCCATTCCGGACGGGTGTATCGGAGCGTGAAGCCGCCCGAACAGACGCCCGCGGTGTTGTAGAAGTAGACCAGGTCGTCCCCTCGCCGCTCGATGCCCACCCCGTACGCATATCCCCCGAGAGTTTCGATCTCCCCGCGGGGAACCTTTGTCCGGATGGGCCCGATATCCTCGCCCGCGCCGTACTCCTCGCGGGAGACACGGGTTGGCAGGTAATGCGGCGGCAGATTGGCGCCGCACAGCATGGTTTCTGCAACCCGCCAGGCACCGGAAGGATTGCGATCCGGGACAAGGCTGTCAGAGATCCCCTTGAGCCTGCGCAACTCGGCGGGCTTGCAGGCAGGCTGCAGAACTTCGTCCGTATGGAAGTTCCTGATCGATTCCATGGGGAGCGGCTCGGCCTCGGAAGCCGATACCGCAGCCGCCACAAGCCAGCAAGCGATCGCCATCGTCATCTGCCACCCCTGTTGTCGACCGTCCACCTTGCTTCGAACGGGGCGTGTCATCACCACCTCGTTCCGGTCACCCGTGCCATTCCGCATCCCCCAGCTTCAACTCCTTCGACCAGTCGTGTCGCTGGTGGAGGAGAAGCCTGTCCAGGTACCACAGATAGACGGATGCGGCGTCGCTGAAGTTCGCCCCGCGTGGTATCGCCACGTCACCGGCGAGAATGGCCGTGGCGCCTTCCAGCCATCCGCTGGTGTCGTCCAGGTCCAGGCCCAGCCGTTTCGCCGAAGCGGCCAGACCCGCGGGCCATTCTTCAGCCGGCCAGGCGCAGTTGGCCTCCAGCAGATAGATGAGATGCGACGGCACTTCCAGCCCCGGCAGCGCGCGCACGGTCGCCCGGTCGCGGCGAAGTCCGGCGAGATCGCGACGGAGGCGGTGCAGGTCCAGCATCGTTCCGGCCCGGTCGCTCAACCCGGATTCCTGCAGCGATTCCTGGGCCTGCGTCAGCCAGAAGGCCTGGTCTTTCCGGCCATCACGCTGCCTGAGGTGTGCCGCCGCGTAGGTGGCCATCGACTCCGCGTCCGCGTGCAGCGGTGAAACCACCAGATCACCGCCATAGCTGAAACCGAAGAAATATATTTGGCCGTCGATCCGCACGGACTCGATGCCGGCTACTTCCCCCGAGCCGAAAGGCGAGGCACCCGTTACTTGCGCGAACAGCGCACTGCACAGTGCAGCAGCGGCTGCGAACCCGCTTCTCCACGTCATCCGTATACCCGTTCGTCGACCGCTGCCCCGGTGCCGACATTAGCACTAAGACGTCCGACAGGAGCGATTGCGGCGCAGCGCTTACACGAGCTGGCGACTGCCCCTCGCGCGAACGCCATCCGCGCGGACCGAAGCCATGAGGTCGATGACGTGGCACGGCTTGGGCAGGTAGGCTGCCTCGAACGGGACCCCGTCCGGCGGCTGTCCGTGCGAAGAGGTGAGCACGACCCGCAGGCCGGGCACGACCCTGCGCGCCTCGAGGACCAGTTCGTGGCCGCGCAGGCCGTCGGACAGGTATTCGTCGATGACCAGGCAATCGACCTGCCAGCCCACCAGGCGGTTCAATGCCTCCGTTCCCCTGCTCTCGCGGACCGTGCATCCGCAGAATTCGAGCGCCCGCTTCATCAGCTCGCGCTGGTCGTCATTGTCATCGACTACGAGCACAACAGGAGGCATGTCCATTAGCCGGCCCTGCGGATTTGACGGATCAAAAGCTACTCCGCAAAAGGTGGGAAATCCGTTAAGTCCCAACGCGCGGGCGGGAGCGTGCCCGGGGCGAGCCTGACTCGCTGCACGACCCGCCGATGTCGCCGCTCGAGTCTGGCGACCATGAAGCACCCGATGCCTCCGCGACGGGTTCTTGCACAGGGGCAAACGCGACGCGACGCAGGCACTGGAACGACCAGGCATGCAGCCGTGCACAGGGACGCAACCCGGCACGCTGCGCCTCGCTGCTCGCTACCAGGCCACAACCCGCCTCGCGGGTCACCCCGTGCCACACCCGCTCGCAGCCCTCTGCTCGACCCGCCACCTGTCGCCATCGAGGCGCAGCCGCGAAACGAATCCATCCATGTGGCGCCACCCTTCTTGCGAGGGCGACGGTGAACGGGTCGGGGCGTCGAATCCGGGTGTCCGGGTGCGGGACCTGGCAACGGCGGGCCGCGCCATGGCGGGCGCAAGCATCGGCATTCACAGGCAGGGGCACATCGCGAGGCCTTGATTGAGGCCTCGTGCCGTGCTCAGCCCTCCACTGCCGCCGGCGGCGCGAGTTCACGGCCGATGGCGGCGGCGAACATTTCCACTGCGCGCACCGTCGCTTCGTCCAGCAGCGCCGGCTCCGGGTCCTGCGCGAACGACAGCATTTCCACGCCGGGGCGCAGGTCGGCACCCAGTTCG
>JAGHZW010000211.1:0-1357 GCA_017745195.1 Pseudoxanthomonas sp.
GGTCGAGCAGCGCGGCGGTGTCGCCGGCGGGCAGCGGGTTGGCGTTCATGGCGTGCGGGGGTCTCCGTGGCGGGCGCCGGCGGCTGCCGGCCTACGCATTATCGGGCCAGCTGCCCGGGCCCGCCATCGGCGGCGGCGCATAATGCCGTCCGATACCGCGTGTGCACCCGCACTGCGTCCCGCGTTCCGCCCCTTATCACCTTCCCGCATGCACCGCATCGAAACCCTCGCCGCCCGCGCTGGCAGCGCGCCCGACCCCGTCAGCGGCGCGCTCTCGCCGCCGCTGCAGCTGGCCACCACCTTCGAGCACACGCCCGACGCGCAGCTGCCGCACGGCTACCTCTACCAGCGCTACGACAACCCGACCCAGCACGAGACCGAGGTGGCGCTGGCCGCGCTCGACGGCGCGGCGCGTGCGTTGCTGTTCCCGACCGGAATGGCCGCCGGCGCCACCGCGCTGCAGGCGCTGCCACGCGGCAGCCACGTGCCGCGCTGGGGCCTGGAATACAGCCTGGCCGACTTCACCGACGCGGACGCGGTGCGCGCCGCGCTGCGCCCGGACACCGCGCTGCTGTGGGCCGAAACGCCATCCAACCCGCTGCTCAAGGTCAGCGACATCGCCGCGCTGGCGCAGATCGCCCACGCCGCCGGCGCGCGCCTGCTGGTCGACGGCACCTTCGCCCCGCCGGTGCTGCAGCAGCCGTTGGCGCTGGGTGCGGACATCGTCCTGCACTCGGCGACCAAGTACCTGGGCGGCCACGGCGACGTGATGGGCGGCGTGCTGGCGTTCCGCGAGGACGGCACACACGCCGCCGCCTGCCACGGCCTGCGCCTGCTCGGCGGCGCCACGGCCTCGCCGTTCGCCGCATGGATGATCCTGCGCGGGATCCGCACGCTGCCGGCACGGATGGCCTGGCATTGCCGCAACGCGCGCGCGGTGGCGGAATTCCTCGCCGGCCATGCCCGCGTGGCCAAGGTGCATTTCCCGGGACTGGCCTCGCATCCGCAGCACGCGGTGGCGACGCGGCAGATGCGCGACTACGGCGGCATGCTGTCGTTCGAGGTCGCCGGTGGGCGCGAGGCGGCGCTGGCGGTAGCTGCGCGCCTGCGCCTGTTCACCAACGCGACTTCGCTGGGCTCGACCGAATCGCTGGTCGAGCACCGCACCTCGGTCGAAGGCCCGGCCTCGACCACGCCACCGGGCCTGCTGCGCCTGTCGGTGGGACTGGAACACGCCGACGACCTGCTCGCCGACCTGGCCCAGGCGCTCGACGCGGGTTGATGCGTGGCGATGCCTGGCTTCGCGCCGGGCACCGCAGGCCGGTTACCAGCTGCCGATCGACGAATTCCAGCAGGG
>JAGHZW010000211.1:1406-7159 GCA_017745195.1 Pseudoxanthomonas sp.
TGCCCATCTTGTCGGCCACTTCCTTGGGCATTGTAGGAGCCCGTCGCGCACGACCGCGTACTCAGTCGAGGAACAGGTCCGGCAGCAACGGCTGCGAGGGATCGACCGCGTAAGCGGACAGGTCGGTGACGCCGGCCTGCGCCAGCACCTCGTCGTCGATCAGGAAGCGGCCGCTGAAACCGCGCGCTTCGCGCACCAGCACCGCATGCGCGGCGTCGGCCATGATTTCGGGCTTGCGGCCGTTGGCGATGCTGACGCCCGGAATCATGTTCAGCGCATCGGTGCCGATCAGCGTGCGCGGCCACAACGCGTTGACCGCCACACCCTGCGGCCCGAACTCGGCGGCCAGCCCGAGGGTCACGAAGCTCATCCCCATCTTGGCCAGGGTGTAGCCGGTGTGCGGACCCCACCACTTCGGATCCAGCGACGGCGGCGGCGCCAGGGTCAGGATGTGCGGGTTGGGCGCCTGCAGCAGGTACGGCAGGCAGGCCTGCGCGCACAGGAAACTGCCGCGCGCGTTGACCTGCTGCATCAGGTCGAAGCGCTTCATCGGCGTGTCCAGGGTGCCGCGCAGCCAGATCGCGCTGGCGTTGTTGACCAGGATGTCGATGCCACCGAAGGCGTCGACCGTGGCCGCTACCGCCGCGTGCACCTGGTCCTCCTCGCGGATGTCGCATTTCAGCGCCAGGCCTTGGCCACCGGCAGCGGTCACCGCCTCGGCCGCGCTGTGGATGGTGCCGGGCAGTCGTGGATTGGGCACCGAGGACTTGGCGGCGATGGCGACGTTGGCGCCATCGCGCGCCGCGCGCAGGGCGATGGCCAGGCCGATGCCGCGCGAGGCGCCGGTGATGAAGAGGGTCTTGCCGGCCAGGGTGGCCATGGCATCGGGCCTTGAAAGGATGATGTCGCGCATTGTCGCCCGCCCGGCCGGTTCGCGGCAGCCGCCACCAGCCCGTGATCGCCCAGCCATCGGCGCTTAAGCCTGGCGCCGGCCACCCCCACCTATAATCCGCGCCATGGATTCCTCCTGGATGGCCACCGTGCTGGCATGGATCGGGGACCACCCCATCCTCGCCGGTGCGGTGATTTTCGCCATCGCCTTCTGTGACGCACTGATCGTGCTGGGCGCGATCGTGCCCGCGCTGCCGCTGCTGTTCGCGGTCGGCGTGCTGATCGGCATGGGCCGGATCTCCGGCCCCTACGCGGTGGCCTGCGCCAGCCTGGGCGCGTTCCTCGGCGACGGACTGAGCTACTGGGTCGGCTGGCGCTGGGGCGCGCGGCTGTACGGGATATGGCCGTTCAGCCGCTACCCGCAGCTGCTCGACCGTGGCTCGGTCCTGTTCCGGCGCAACGCCTTCACCAGCATCCTCGCCGCCCGCTACATAGGCGCGGTGCGCCCGTTCGTGCCGGCGATCGCCGGCATGGCGCGGATGCGGCTGCGCCGCTACCTGCTCGCCAGCAGCGTGGCCAGCCTGTCGTGGGGCCTGCTGTTCCTGGCCCCGGGCTGGGTGCTGGGTCGGGCCTATTACGTGGTCGCCGCGGTCGCCGGCCACCTGGTGATCGTGGTCGGCCTGCTGCTGGTGGTGCTGGCCATCGCCTGGGCCTGCGTGCTCTACACCTATCGCTGGTTCGCCGGCCACGCCGATTCGCTGCTGGCGCGGGCGCTGGACTGGTCGCACCGGCATCCGGTGCTGGGCCGGCACTCGATCGCGGTGTTCGATCCCTCGCACCGCGAGTCGGTATCGCTGGCGCTGCTGGCGGTGCTGCTGCTGGCCATCGGCTGGGCCTGGTTCGCGCTGCTGCTGGCGGTGATCGGCCATGGCGAACCGCTGGCCGTGGACCTGGCCGTGCACGACCTCATGCTGGCGCTGCGCAATCCGCTGGCCGACCACGCGATGGCGGCGCTGGCCTCGCTCGGCGACTGGCCGGTGCTGGCCCCGGCCTGCACCCTGGTCCTGCTGTACTTCGTCTGGCGCCAGCGCTGGATGGCCGCCGCGCACTGGCTGGCGGCGCTGGCCTTCGGCCTGGCCCTGACCTGGCTGCTCGGCACCACCGTGGACGTGGTGCGTCCGCCGGGCGCCAGCAGCGGCTTCGGCTTCCCGTCGATCGCGGTGACCATGTCGACCATCGCCCTGGGCTTCTTCGCGGTGCTGATCGCGCGCGAACTGCCCGGGCGCGACCGGGTCTGGCCCTACGTGGTCTCCGGCGTGAGCGTGGCGGTGATCGGCTTTGCCCGCCTGTACCTGGGCGCGCACTGGCTCAGCGACGTGATCGGCGGAATGCTGCTGGGCATCGTCTGGCTGCTGGTGCTGGGGATCGCGTACCGGCGGCGCTTCAACCGTTCGTTCTGGATCAAGCCGGTGGCGTGGGTGTTCTACGGTTCGCTGGCGGCCGCGGCGCTCTGGTACGCGCCGCGCAATGTCGAGGCCAAGCTGGCCAAGTTCGAACCGCCGCCGCCGTTGCCGGTCCTGGCCGACCTGGAGGACTGGTGGAGCCACGAATGGATGCTGCAACCGGCGCGGCGCAACGAATTCGACGACGAACTGCGCTGGCCGCTGGACGTGCAGGTCGCCGGCCCGCTGGCGCCGGTGCAGGCGCGGCTGGAAGCGGCCGGCTGGCGGGTGCAGCCGCAGGCGCGCTGGGTGCAGGCGATGAGCCTGTTCGACACCGATGGCGATCCGGACAGCGTGCCGGTGCTGCCGGCCACGCTCGACGCACGCACCGAAGCGCTGCTGATGATCCGCGACGTGCCCGGCGCGCACACGCGCTACGTCCTGCGGCTGTGGCCGACCCCGGTCCAGCTGCAGCCGGGCGACGTGCCACTGTGGGTCGGCACCGCGCAGACCCTGCACTTCCACCACGAACTCGGCCTGGTGGTGACCTGGCGTCCGCAGCGTGGCGCCGATCCGGCGCTGGAGCAGGTGATCGCGCCGTTGCGCAACCTGCCGCACGCGGTGGCGCCGCATCCGGGCTCGCAGCTGCCGGTGCTGCGGGTGATGACCGACGCCGCGGGTGCCGCCACGCCGGCAGTTATGCCTCCTCGTCCAGCCACTCCAGCACCTGGTCCAGGCGCCGGCACGGATCGTCTTCCTGCAGCAGCGCCAGGCGCTGCTCGTCGCTGACCGGCAACAGTTCGGCCAGCCGCCAGCCCACCCAGGCGGCATCTTCGAGCTGGCGCAGGTTGGCGCTGGCATGCCCCAGGCCGGGATGGGCGCCGGCGACCTTGTCCAGCAGTTCGGCCAGCAGCGTGGCCAGCGCGGCATGCTGCGGCTGCAGCGGCACGGCGGCGGGCCCGTCGCACCAGCGCACCTCCCCCACCAGCAGGCCGTTGTCGCGAACCCGGGTGCGGACCACGCGGAACCGGCGCAAACCGCGCACCTGCAAGGTCAGCAGGCCGTTGCGGTCGCTGCCGAAGTCCTCGATCCGCGCCTCGACGCCGAACGCCGCCGGCGTGGCCGGGCTGCCGACCTCCTCGCCGTCGAGGATCATGCAGATGCCGAAGCCGCGGCCGCTGCGCCCGCACTCGGCGACCAGGTCCAGGTAGCGGCGCTCGAACACGCGCAGGCCGAGCGGCGCACCGGGCAGCAGCACGGTGTGCAGCGGAAACAGCGGCAGCGCTTCGGTCGCGGTCATGGAATCAGGGTAGCGCGCAGCGCGCGGCCTTGCCTCACGGCCTGCGCGTCGCCCGATCAGTGCGCGCTCACTGCGCCAGCATGGCGACGAACCGCCGCGGCGCGCCGTCGAAGCCGCCGTTGGACATGAACACCACGTGGTCGCCAGGCCGCACCGTCGCGCGCAGCGTTTCCAGCAGCGCGCCGGTATCGGGCGCGGCATGCGCGTCGCCGCGCACCGCGGCGATCACCTTGCCGGCATCCCAGGCCAGCTCCGGCCGGTGCAGGAACACCACCGCGTCGGCCAGGTCCAGCGATGGCGCCAGCGCGTCGGCATGCGCGCCGAGGCGCATCGAATTGCTGCGTGGCTCCATCGCGACAATGATCCGGTGCGCGTCGCCGACCTTCGCCCGCAGGCCTTCTAGCGTGGTCCGGATCGCGGTCGGATGGTGGGCGAAATCGTCGTAGACGGTGACGCCGCCCCGTGTGCCCAGCACTTCCAGGCGCCGCTTGACGCTGCTGAAGCCGGCCAGCGCCGGGATCACCTGGGCCGGCCCGACCCCGACCGCATGCGCGGCGGCCAGCGCGGCCAGCGCGTTCATCACGTTGTGCCGGCCGACGAGCGGCCAGTGCACCGTGCCGACGTCTTCGCCGCGATGGCGCACGACGAAGGCGCTGCCGTCGGCCTCGAGCAGGCGCGCGCTCCAGTCGAAACCGGCGCCGCCATCGGCGCGCGCGATCGCCAGCGCAGACGCGTCCAGGCCGAAGGTTTCCACCGGCGTCCAGCAGCCCATCGCCAGCACCTGCGCCAGGTGCGCGTCCTCGCCATTGACCAGCAGCCGGCCGGCGCGCGGCACGGTGCGCACCAGGTGGTGGAACTGGCGCTGGATCGCGGCCAGGTCCGGGAAGATGTCGGCGTGGTCGTATTCGAGGTTGTTGAGGATGGCGACCGCCGGCCGGTAGTGGACGAACTTGCTGCGCTTGTCGAAGAACGCGGTGTCGTATTCGTCGGCCTCGACCACGAATTCGCGCCCGCCGCCCAGCCGCGCGGAGGTACCGAAGTCTTCGGCCACACCGCCGATCAGGAAGCCTGGATCGCGTCCGGCCGCCTGCAGCAGGAAGGCCAGGATCGTGGTCGTGGTGGTCTTGCCGTGGGTGCCGGCGACCGCCAGCGTGGTCCGACCCGGCAGCACGCGCTCGGCCAGCCACTGCGCGCCGGAGGTGTAGCGGCGGCCGTCGTCCAGCACCTGCTCCACCGCGGCATTGCCGCGCGAAAGTGCATTCCCGACCACGATCTCGTCAGCGTCGGCGGCGATGTTCTCCGCCAGGTAGCCCTGCTTGAGGCCGATGCCCAGCTGCTCGAGCTGGGTCGACATCGGCGGATAGACCGCCTGGTCGCTGCCTTCGACGGTGACGCCCAGTTCGCGGGCCAGTGCGGCCACGCCGCCCATGAAAGTGCCGGCAATGCCGAGGATGTGGATCTTGCTCATCCGCCGATTGTCGCCGATGGGCCGCGCCTTGTGCGTGCCGGAGAATGCGCCCGGCAGGTGGCCGGGACCGGATATCCATCGGTCAAAAGAACCGGCCAAAAGAAAACGCGCGCCGCCCCGGGGCGACGCGCGTTCCTGGCCTGCTGCAACTCAGCTCTTCTTCAGGGCGGAAAGCACGCGGGCGGTGATCTCTTCCATGCTGCCGACGCCGTCGACCCGGGTCAGCGTGCCGCGGTTCTCGTAGAACCCGATCACCGGGGCGGTGGAATCGTTGTAGACCTGCAGGCGCTTGCGCACCGATTCGGGATTGTCGTCGGCGCGGCCTTCGGCCTGGGCCCGGCCGGCGATGCGCTCGACCAGCAGGTCGGTGCCCACGTCCAGCTGCACCACCGCATCCAGCGGCTGGCCGATCTTGGCCAGCAGCCCGTCCAGCGCGCCGGCCTGGGCCAGGTTGCGCGGGTAGCCGTCGAGGATGAAGCCGGCATCGACGTCGTCACGACCGAGGCGCGATTCGAGCATGCCGAGCAGGATCTCGTCGGACACCAGGTCGCCGCGGGCCATCACTTCCTTGGCCTGCAGGCCCAGCGGGGTACCGGCGGCCACTTCGCCGCGCAGCAGGTCGCCATCGCCGCAGAAACCGGCGTACAGGGAG